>CABUBG010000056.1:0-14445 GCA_902489785.1 uncultured Porphyromonadaceae bacterium | reverse complement strand
AGGAGTGAGGAGAATCTCAGCGGCTGAGTTTTCGCACTTCGTATTTTAATTTACGATGCCTCTTTTGCGATGACCCCTTATGATGCGATGGTGAGCGGCCGTGACAGGTGCATGCCCGGCCGATTGGAGAGGGTCATGGAGGCTGCGGTGGCAGTCGCCTCGCTGTTGTAGCGCAGGTGGTAGCGCTCCTGCCCGAGGAAGTCGAACGTGAACAGGGCGGTGTTGACGGGGTTGCCGCCCGGCGTGTCGGTGATGCGCTCTTCGATGGTGATGTCGAAACCTATCACACTGACAGCCAGACTGACAGCCCCGGTATCGGTGAGACGCGGCAGCCCGCGACGCGTCAGCAGCACGCTGCCGTTGTCGAGACATTCGATGTCGACGGCGGCCTCCGTGGCTCCGGCGCTGTCGGCAAAGCACAGCGTGCCCCCGAGCATATACTCGCGGGCCTCGCCGCGCGACGACGGCTTGACGCACAGCGCGATAATGGCCGCGGCTCCCACCGCTGCCAGCACGTAGATTTCCACCTGTGTGAGTAAAAAAAGCGTGATCATCAGTGCAAATTTAATAAATCGTGGTAAATAATACGAAATTATCCTCCGCCGGATGCTGTTTTTCGCCGTGGTTTTATTAATTTTGCAGATAGTTGGCGCCCGATCGGCGCCGGCCCTCACTTTTACAGTTAATCTCTAACACAACAAAAAGCTATGAAGGTAGTTGACCGTTTTCTTCAGTATGTGAAGTTCGACACCCAGAGCGACGAGCTCACCAACCTTACACCCTCCACTCCGGGCCAGATGATTTTCGCCCGCCATCTCGAAAAAGAGCTCAACGATATGGGACTAAAGGATGTGACGCTCGACGACAACGGCTATCTCATGGCTACCCTTCCCGGCAACACCGGCCGCGCTGGCGTGCCCACCGTCGGCTTCATAGCCCACCTCGACACATCGCCCGACATGAGCGGCCGCCACGTCTCGCCCCGCATTGTCGAAAACTATCAGGGCGGCGATATAGCCCTCAACGCCGAGAAGCGCATCGTGCTCTCGCCCTCGGAATTCCCCGAACTCAATAATTATATCGGTCAGGATCTGATCGTGACCGACGGCAACACGCTGCTTGGTGCCGACGACAAAGCCGGCATAGCCGAGATCATCACGGCCGTCGACTATCTCATGCACCATCCGGAGATAAAGCATGGCGACATCCGCATCGCTTTCAACCCCGACGAGGAGATCGGCAAGGGCGCTCACAAATTCGACGTGAAACGCTTCGCCGCCGACTGGGCCTACACCATGGACGGCGGCGAGATCGGCGAGCTGGAATATGAGAATTTCAACGCCGCCGTCGCCAAGGTTACCTTCAACGGCCGCAACGTCCATCCCGGCTATGCCAAGCACAAGATGATCAACTCCATCCGCATCGCCAACCAGTTTGTCATCATGCTCCCGCGCTGGGAAACGCCCGAACACACTGAAGGCTACGAAGGTTTCTATCATCTCGTGTCGATCGAAGGCACGGTCGAAAAGACGGTGCTCACATACATCATCCGCGATCACGACCGTGACCGCTTCGAGCGCCGCAAAAAAGAGTTTGAGCATCTCACCCGCAAGATCAACAACGAGTTCCCCGGCGTGGCATCGCTGGAGATCTCCGACCAGTACTACAACATGCGCGAGAAGATCGAGCCGGTCAAACACATCGTCGACATCGCCATCGAGGCCATGAAAAATGTCGACGTCGTTCCCAAAGTGGTGCCCATCCGCGGTGGCACAGACGGAGCCCAGCTCTCGTTCATGGGTCTTCCCTGTCCCAACATCTTCGCCGGCGGCCTCAACTTCCACGGACGCTACGAGTTCGTGCCCATCCCCTCGATGGAGAAGGCCACCGAGGTGATTGTCGAGATAGCCCGCCTTGTGGCTGAGCGCTGATGAAGCGGCCTACGCTCATCGTCATCACCGGCGCCACCGGCTCCGGAAAGACCGCGCTCGCCATCGAAGTGGCTCAGCGCCTCGGATGCCATATCATCTCGGCCGATTCGCGCCAGATCTACCGCGGCATCCCCATAGCCACCGCCGCCCCAACCCCCGAACAGCTCGCCGCTGTGCACCATCATTTCGTCGGGATGCTCGATCTCGACCAGTATTACAGCGCCGCCCAGTTTGAGTCCGACGTGATGGCGCTGCTGCCTCAGTTGTGGGACGACAACGAATACGCCGTGATGTGCGGCGGCTCGATGATGTATATCGATGCGGTGACCCGCGGCATCGACGAGCTACCCACCGTGAGCGACGAAGTGCGCCGCCACTCATATAATATATATAAAGAGCACGGCATCGAGCGTCTGCGCGACGAGCTCCGGCGCGTCGACCCCGTGACCTACGACCGCATCGACCGCAACAACCACAAACGCATGATCCATGCGCTCGAAGTCACGCTCCAGGCCGGCGTGCCCTATTCGTCGCTCTGCACCGGCCGCGTCAAAGAGCGCCCCTTCCGCGTGGTGAAAGTGGCCATCGACTATCCCCGCGACACCCTCTTCGACCGCATCAACCGCCGCGTGCTCCAGATGGTGGCCGACGGCCTCGAGGCCGAAGCCCGCAGCGTCTATCACCTCCGCCACCTCAACTCCCTCAATACCGTAGGCATCAAAGAGATGTTTGCCCTCTTCGACGGCCTGATGGACCGCCCCACCGCCATCTCCCGCATGCAGAAAAACACCCGCGTCTACGCCAAAAAACAGCTCACCTGGCTCCGCCGCCTCAACGACACCCTGATGCTGCCCCCGATGGCTACGGCCGACGATGTGCTTGAGTTACTCTGAGTATCAGTCTGTTTTGCGATGAATTAACATTTGTGTGTAATGATTGTGCACGGATGCCGCATAACTTTGCAGTGTAATCAACAAGCCAACACTGCATTGAATCATGGCAACTATTCTTTCTTCAGATGTTATTTTCGCAACCGTCCGTCAGCGCGGGCAGGTGATGACGACACTCAGGCTAAGCGGCATCACTTCGTTTGGCGATGTGGTGGCCTCGGTGGGACGCCTGTTTAAAGGAATCACCACGATAGATCTTCGTAACGGCACGCAGGGATGGAATCTCCGTCACACGGTGATGCTTACAGCATGAAAACCCGTTAATGGCCGGTGGATGAAAAACGGGTCAGGGGTTTAGGAGGTCGGGGTTGAAGAAGTTTTCGATGTCGCGGGCTTGCTCGAGGGCCTGCACTGCCGGGCTGTCGGGGTCGGCAAGCGCGGCTGCGGCATAGTCGGAGGTGGCTTTGGAGCGGTTGCCGAGGCGCCAGTAGATTTTTCCGCGGCGGAATAGGGCGTCGGCGTTGTCGGGTTCGGCGGCGAGGATCCCGTTGAGAAGAACCATCGCTTCTTCAAGATTGTTTTCTGTTATATAGCGGTCGATCTGATCCATAGTGGATGGAGGTTGATTGTTGGCGCTGCCGGCGCTCAATGCTGCGGTCGGCAGGCTTTCACAAAAGTAACAAAAAGTTTCGGTAATGAAATCGTTCGTCAGATATTTATTTGCAGCACTGCTGATGGTCAGTCAGGCGGCAACGTTGTTGGCCGCCGATCCGTTTGCCACCTATTTTACGTGGGATGAGTGCCGCGGAAGCGCACGGCTCTACCCCGTGCCGCAGCATCCGGCCGCATGGCCCGATTCGCTCACTCCGGTGATGATCAATCATGTGGGACGGCACGGCGCGCGTTTTCCGGCGTCGCCCACGCATATCAATGCCGTTGTGAAGGCGCTCGACGATGCCGCTACGGCGGGGAGTATCACCCCGGCCGGACGGAGGCTGCGTGAGCTTGCCGGCAGGGTCACGGCCGCTGTTGGCGGCCGGTGGGGAGCGCTCGACTCGATAGGAGCCGCCGAGCAGCGCGGGCTGGCGGCGCGCATGTATGCCGAATTTCCCGAGCTGATGGAGCGCGGCCGCGTCAGTGCGGTGAGCAGCTATGTGCCTCGCTGCGTGATGAGCATGTATGAGTTCTGCCTCGAATTGTCGCAATGCTGCCCGAAAGTGAGTATCGCCGCAAAGTCGGGCCCGGCCTACAGCGGCCTGCTGCGCTTTTTCGACAGCAAAGCCTATAAGGCTACGGTGCGGTCATCGGCCTACACCACGCTGATCGACTCCATGCAGCGCGCGACTGTCACGATGGCGCCTCTGCGCCGTGTGCTCGGCCGAGATTACAAGTTCGGAGCCGACTCCGTGGCTCTGGCGCTCGACGAATATTCGATGCTGGCGGGGCTGGCGGCGATGGGTATGGAGATCGATATCTCCGAGTGGCTGACGCCGGCGGAATATAATGCGATGTGGGCGGCGTTCAACCTCCGGCAGTATGTCGCGCGCACGGCCACGACGCTCTCGGCCGAGCCGGCGGAGACGGCCGCGTCTCTGCTCGACGATCTCGTAGCCACCACCGACCGCTTCATAGCCGGCGACACGACGGTGGCCGACGTGACGCTACGCTTCGGACATGCCGAGACGCTGATGCCGCTGCTGTCGCTGATGCGGCTGCGGGGATGCTACTATCTCACTCACAATTTCGAGAGCGTGGCGCTTAACTGGCAGGACTTCAATGTGGTGCCTATGGCTGCCAACCTGCGGTTGGTGCTGTTCCGCTCAGATGGCGGCCGCTATTATCTGCGGGTCGACCACAACGAGCGCCCCGTGCCGCTGCTCCCCGGGCGGAGTGACCTGATCGTGCCATGGGACGTGGCCCGTACCTATCTGCTCTCCCTGCTCCCGCCCTATATGTGACCGGCCGGAGTGTTGCTGCTCCGTGAGGCTCCAGAAAAAAACGAAAAAAATTGCGAAAATTTTTTGCGGAATGAAAAAAGTGTGTACCTTTGCGGTGTTGTACATAACTACAACACTACAATAAACTGCTTGTTTCATTTATTTGTAAAACCGTTTCATGAAGAAAATCACATTAGTGCTGATGCTGGCCGTGGCTGCCGTGATGCAGTGCAACGCGCAGCTGCTTTGGAAAGTGAGTGGCAACGGGTTGTCAAAACCCTCCTTTCTTTTCGGGACGCTCCACGTAGCGCCGGTATCGTTGGCCGACAGCATCGCCGGGCTCGACGAAGCAATAAAGAGCGTCGATGCCGTGTATGGCGAACTGAGTCTCGATGATATCAATGCCGCCAAGGAGCAGATAGCCCCGCTGCTGATGGCGCCTGCCGACAGCACGCTCAACCGTGTGTTCACTCCGGCACAGCTCGCCGAGATCGATTCTGCATTCTCCGCGATCGCAGGGCAGCCCTTGAGTGTCACTTCGATGATGAACGGCTACAAGCCGACCGTGGTTTCCACCGTGATGCTCACAATGCTCGCCCAGAAAAACATTGTCGGATACGTGCCCGGAGCCACACTCGATGCGTATGTGCTCGGCAAGGGAGCCGCCGCTTCGAAACCGGTGGGTGGCCTCGAACCGCAGCAGAAACAGATCGACCTGCTCTACTGCGTGCCTATAGCCGAACAGGCATCGGACCTGCTGGATATGGTAAGAGTGGATGGCGGCGCCGAGAAGCTGCTCCTGAAGATGACCGACGTCTATAAGGCGGGCGACCTTGACGGCCTTCACGAGATAATCAACGACTCCGATGCCGGCGGACTCAGCGACAGCCGGCAGGGTCCGCTCCTAAACCAGCGCAACGAAGCATGGGTGGAATTCCTCCTCGGGTTCATCCCGACTACGTCGGTGCTCGTGGTGTGCGGTGCAGGCCATCTGCCCGGCGCCGGAGGGCTCATCGAGCGTCTGCGCGGCGCCGGCTACAGTGTCGAACCTGTCAACTGAGAAGCTGTTTTGAAATTTTACGAAAATAATTTTATAAGGATTTCTTTCAGGAGATTTGAGCTGTTTTTTGGCTATTTTTGCCAAGTTTCATCAGTCACGATGCCCGCATCGCTCCATCTTCAACTTGCAAAAATATCTCAAAAACCATTCTCAAAACTCCTTGAAATAAATTCAAAACAGCTTCTGATGCGATAACAACCAACAGTGCAATAAAACACAACACGATATGATTAATCTCAACAACCTTTCGTATCGCTATCCGGGCGGACAGCAGGCCCTCTTCAACGTGACGGCACAGATCACGCCCGGTCTTCATCTGCTGCTCGGCGCCAACGGCTCGGGCAAGACTACGCTGCTGCACCTGATTGCCGGGCTTCGTCTGGCAGTGCCCGCCACAGCATGCGACATCGACGGCATGCCGACCGCCAACCGCCAGCCGTCGCTGGCCGGCGAAGTGTTTCTGCTCGGCGACGACATGAAATTTCCCTACGCCAGCATCCGCCAGATGGTGAAATATCACGCACCCTTCTATCCGAATTTCGATGAAGAGCTGCTTCAGAAAAACCTGCGCCGCTTCGGGCTCCGCGACAACGAGCATATCGACCGCTACTCGCTGGGCAACCGCAAGAAAGCGCAGCTGGCCTACGTGCTGTCGATGCGTCCGCGCGTACTGCTGCTCGACGAGCCGGCCAACGGCCTCGACATCACCTCGCGCAGCGAATTCCTCACCATGCTCTATGAAACGATGACCGACGAGCAGACCGTGATCGTGTCGACGCACACCGTCTACGATTTTCAGAACATCGTCGACAACGTGATAGTGCTCCGCGAAGGACATCTGATCCTCTCGATGCCGGTGTGGCAGATCACCGAGCGCCTCGCTTTCGTTTCGGAAGCCGTGCCTGTGGCCGACGCCATCTTCATGCATCAGAATTGCGGACGCTTCAACGCCATCATCCCTAACGACGGCTCGATGTCGACCGATATCGACTTCGTGCTGTTCTACGGAGCGTTGCAGAGCACGGCGGCCGAAAACCTATTGTCGTACCTTAACACCGAAAATCAATGAAAGGCTCAAGCATAACAACCGACCGTTTTTCGTGGCGCCGCGTGGGCATGGTGGCCCGCTTTTTCTACCCCAAGCTGCGCTCGCAGATCATCCTGTTCCCGGTGATGGCAGTGGCGCTGTCGCTGTGGGTGTATCTGATGCCCAACACATTCGTGCTGAAAGATATGCTGACCGGATTCATGTATCTTGCCGTCACGCTGATGCTCTGGTGGGCTTCCGGCAAGTTTGCGGGATCCAACCGCCAGTGCGAGACGATGCTTCCGGCCCTGTGGAGCAAGAAAGCTCTGATAGTGGTTGTGTACAGTCTGATCGTGGTGCCGCTGCTGCTGTTCGTGCCGCAGATGCTCGTGGACTATGTGGCATCGCTGATAGATGGCGATACGCTGACCCTGTTCGGGACGGGCGACGACTGCATCATCGTTTTCGGTAAAGAGCTGGGACTTAAAAGCACTGACGCATACTTCTCTATCACTACGTGCATGTTCATCGCCTGCCGTTCGGCAAAATCGACTTTCGTGAAATCGGCCGTCTGGAGTCTTTTGGCCACTATCGGATTCGGACTGCTCGTCGGCATAGCTTTTGTCGCTATCTTTTCAACAAAAGTATGCACCAACGCTGAAGCGTTGGAAGGCCTTAACGGCAGCGAAGTGATCGATGCGCTCGGCATTTCCGGATCGATGTACATTTTTTATTGGATCAGCTTAGCCTATTCGGTGCTGATGGTTTATCTCACCGTGCGGTCGTTCAAGAAGATACAGATGTAAAAAAACGAGAGAAATCACAGAATGGATTTTAAAGACAACAAACCCATATACCGACAGATCATCGACTATTGTTTTGGCTGCATACTATCAGGAGCGTGGGTGCCGGAGCAGAAGACACCCTCGGTGCGTGAGCTGGCCGTGAAAATGCAGGTCAACACTCACACCGTGCTCAAAGCCTTTGATTTTCTGCAGGTCCACGGCATCATCTATCCGCGTCGAGGCATGGGATTCTACATCTCGCCCGACGCGCCGCAGATGGTCAACACCACACGCCGTCAGGAATTTTTCGAAGAAACACTTCCGGCCCTCTTCGACGAGATGCGTATGCTCGGCATCTCGATCGACGAGGTGTCATCGCGGTGGAAGCCATAAGGAGGCAAACGACTATAAACATATGCAGCTTTTTCAGCCGGGGGCGCGAACAAATCCGCGCCCCCGGTGTTTAAAGTTAAGAGAGTGTTTGAATTTAACTCAATGAAATCTTTAGGCGCTTTTCCGGTCTGTTTTGAGATTTCGTTCAGTCATTATGGAACCCCATAACTCATTCACTCAATCTCAAAACACTCTCGAAAAATCGCTCTAAATATTAACATCGGTCAAATTCAAACACTCTCTAAAACCGGATTAAACGTTTTATTTTGCAATGATTACCATCGTTTATTGTCACCCCAGCAACAAGAGTTTCAATCACTCAATCCTCCAGAGCATTACCGACCGCCTTACGGGCGAAGGCCGGGAATATGATGTCGTCAACCTATATGGCGAGGGTTTCGACCCGGTGCTCGACAGCTCAGCCATTGCTGCATATTCAAACGGGCGGAGCGAAGATGAAAAAGTGCGTCATTATCAGGATGCATTGCGTCAGACAGAGCAGCTTGTGTTTATCTTTCCCATATGGTGGGGCATGATGCCGGCCATGCTTAAGGGCTGGATCGACAAGGTGTTTGAGAAAGGCATCGTTTATGACACGACCCCCGAAGGAGCCATCATGCCGTGCCTTTCGATTGACCGTACCACCGTCATCACCACGTCGGAGGAGCCGTCGGAAGTGATCGCGCCATTCATTGAAGGATATTTCACGCCGCAGGTGCTCAATGCCGTGGGAATGAACGGTGTGCGCTGGTTTAACTGCTCAAACACCACATCGGGCGGCGCCGCTCACCGTCAGGAATTTATCGGCACAGTAGTCGAATCGATAATCCTCTGAAAGCCTGCATCGATAATCATCTGAAACAAAGCCATAACCAAACAAGGCGGCGCTCCGATCATGGAACGCCGCCTTGAATTCGTTTATGGGGGGGGCGGGTTATTTGCCGCCGGGGGTTTTCATATCGGGTTTGTCGGGCTGGACAGGGTCGAGGCCGCGGTGGCGCAGGAGGGCGCCGACGTTGGGCTCGTGGCCGCGGAATTTCACGTAGAGATCCATCGGGTCGGCCGAGCCGCCGGTCTCGAGGACGTTGGCTTTGAAGGCGGCTGCCGTTGCGGGATCGAAGATGCCGCGTTCTTTGAAGAGCTCAAAGCCGTCGCAGTCGAGCACTTCAGCCCAGAGATAGGTGTAGTAGCCCGAGGCATAGCCGTCGCTGCCGAAGATGTGACGGAAATAGGGGCTGCGGTAGCGGAACTGCACTTCGGCGGGCATGTTGAGCTCAGAAGCCACCTGGCGTTCGAAAGCTTCGACGTCGATGCTGTCGGTGGGGTTGAGGTGACCGTACTGAAGGTCGAGGAGGGCGGCTCCGACGAGCTCGGTGGTCATGAAGCCCTGATTGTGGGTTGATGCGGCGGCGAGTTTTTCGATCAGCGAGTCGGGGATGACCTCGCCGGTGCGGTAGTGGCGGGCGTAGGTTTTGAGCAGCTCAGGCTCGAGAGCCCAGTGTTCGTGGATCTGTGAGGGGAGTTCGACAAAGTCGCGGTCGACGTTGGTGCCGGCCTGGCTGCGGAGGGCTGCCTTGGTGAGCATGCCGTGAAGGCCGTGGCCGAATTCGTGGAACATCGTCTCAACCTCGTCGAGCGTGAGGAGCGCGGGAGTGTCGCCGGTGGGGCGCGAGAAATTGCCCACGTTGTAGACTATCGGTCGCTGCGAAGTGCCGTCGGGGTCGGTGAAGGCGCCCTGGAATTCGCTCATCCAAGCGCCCTGACGTTTGGAGGCGCGGGGGAAATAGTCGGTCATGAACACGGCCACATGGTTGCCGGCCGAGTCGGTGACATCGTAAACTTTCACTTCCGGATTGTATTTCGGGGCATCGGGCATCTCCGTGAAGGTGATGCCGTAGAGGCGGTGGGCCATGTTGAAGATGCCTTCGCGGACGTTGTCGAGCGGGAAATAGGCGCGCACTTCATCCTCGTCGAGGTTGTACTTGTCGCGGCGCACTTTCTCGGCATAGTAATAATAGTCCCACGGCTCGATTTTGATGCCGGCGCCTTCCTTGTCGGCGAGTGCCTGCATCTCGGCGACTTCATCTTTCACGCGGTTGATGGCCGGCTGCCAGATCTGCATGAGGAGACCTTCGGCATTGGCGGGAGTCTTGGCCATGACGTCGGCTGTCATGTAAGAGGCGAAATCGGGATAGCCGAGGATAGCGGCTTTCTGAGCGCGGGCCTTGAGGATCTTGTTGATGACGGGATAGTTGTTGTACTGACCCGACGAGGCGAGAGTGGTGTAGGCTTCGTACATCTGACGGCGCAGGTCGCGGTCGGCGGCATACTGGAGCACCGGCAGACGGCTGGGAGCGTGGAGCGTGAACACCCATTTGCCCTCCTTGCCGCGGGCTTTGGCCTCGTCGGCGGCTACGGCGATGCTCGAGGCGGGGAGGCCGGCGAGACGTGAGGCGTCGTCAATAACGATCTCGCATGCGTTGGTGGCGTTGAGGAGGTTTTTGTTGAACTGCAGGTAGAGATCGGTGAGCTGAGTGTTGATCTGTTTGAGCTGCTCCTTCTTAGCGTCGTCGAGCAGAGCGCCGTTGCGGGTGAACTGCTTGTAGGCTTCCTCGACGGCGCGGAGCTGCGGAGCGGTGAGGTTCATTTCGGCGCGGTGGTCGTAGACGTATTTCACGCGGTTAAAGAGGCCGGGGTTCATCATCACCTCGTCGCTGACCTGCGAGTAAAGCGGGTAGGCCTGTTCGGAGATGGCCACCATCTCGTCGGACGATTCGGTCTCGTCGAGGCTCGCGAACACGAGCATCACGCGGTTGAGGAGCTTACCGGCTTTATCCATGGCGAGGATGGTGTTGTCGAAATCGGGCTTTGCCTTGTTGTCGATGATAGTCTGGATGTCGCTGCGGTATTCCTTCACGCCCTGATTGAATGCGGGCATGTAGTCCTCGTAGCGGATCTGTTCAAACGGCGGGATGTTGTAGGGTGTCTCGTAGGGAGCGAGAAACGGATTGGTTCTTTCTGCTGCCATGGCTGACATTTGTTGGGCTGCCGGCGGAAGGACGACGGCTGCGGCCAGGGTTAGGATTAGTTTTTTCATTGTAGATGATATGCGGCAGAGCCGGGTTGATTTATTTGATTGATTATCTGTTTGGGATTGTTATTTAAGTCGGAAAACGGCAAGCAACGGATAATGGTCGCTCGAAGGGCAGTCGCCGACCCATGCGCGGAGCGCTTCGAGGTCGCCCCGGTAAAACATCTGGTCGATGCGGAAATAGAGGCGGTCGGCGTGATAGGTGATGGCGGGACCGAGGCCGGCGTGGCGGTAGGCGTCAATGAGGTCGTCGCCGGCAATGGTGCGGGCGGCGTAGCTGCCGGGAATATCGTTGAAGTCGCCGCAGAGGAGTATGTTGCCGTCGGTTTCATCAATAGCCTCACGGACGATACGGGCCTGAACGGCGCGGGAGCGGAAGGCTGCTTTCAGTTTTGGGATGATGCCTACGCGGAGCTTGTCCATGTCGGCCGAGCTCTCGCCTTCGGTGAAGTGGCGGTAGAGCTCCTTGTCGGCGGCGGTGAGGCCTATCGACTGCATGTGGAGGCTGAAGAGATGCAGCAGCGTGCCGTTGACGTCGACGTCGTAGCGGCAGAGATCGAGCTGGTTGGGGTCGGCATTTTCGACAGCGACCTGCTTGAACGGATATTTCGACAGAATGGACATGCCGCGGTGATCGGCCTTGACATAGGGATAGATGCGGCGGATTTCCGACCGCTGCCCGTCGCTGAGCACGCGGCTGCCGTCGGTGAGGATGCCCACGGCTTCCTGACAGAGCACGATGTCGGCTTCCTGACTGAGGATGTATTTTATTGTGGCGTCGCTGTACGACAATCCGTTGTTGGTGAAGTCTAAGAATCCGAACACGTTGAATGTGAGCACTTTGAGTGTCGGTTCATCCGATTCGGCGATTGCTTTCCCGCTCGGCCGGAAGAAGTTCAGGGGGCAGAACGTGAGTATGGGGCCGGCGCAGAGCAGGAGTGCGATGCCGTTGATCACGGCCATGCGGCGCATCCATATCAGATTGACGACGGTAAGGAGCAGCGACAGGATGAGTACGACCGGGAACGTCATGGCTATGATGGCCCCGTAAGGCGACTCAAGCGGGTTGACGATGCCGCCGTAGGCCGACATGAGCAGCAGCGTGGCCATCAGGCTGTTGGCTACGATAGCTGCAATACGCAGAATGGGTCGGAGTTTGGAACGGCGGTTGTCGGTCATTGTCGGTCGCGCAGTTTGCTGCTGATGGTGAAAAGCGTCCGGCGTTCGTCGGGCGATAGTGAGTTGTAGCCTGAGCGGCGTATCTTGTCGAGGAGAATGTCGAGCATGCTGTCGTCGGGGATGTCGCGTGGTGTCGCATTTTCGCGAGGAGCGGATGGGGGGATGCTGACATCCGGGCGACCGGCGGTGTGCTGCTGAGTGGCGGGGCGCACAAATATGGGCATGCGGGGCTCCGGCTGTCGGCGGAGGATGAGGGCTGCGGCCACACCGGCCACGAAACCGGCGGCATGGGCGGCGTGGAGGCCGTAGCTGTCGGGACCGGTGCCGGTGCTGATGACCACCAGCAGGATGGCTATGAGTCCGACGATCTTAAGTGAAGTTTCGCCGAAAAACACGAGGCGGAGTCTGAGGCCGGGGGCGCGCATCATGGTGAACGCCATGACGGCGAGGATGGCGGCCGAAGCACCGGTGAGCGAGCGGCCCTGGACGGCGGTGACCGAAAGTCCGGCCAGAATGAACGCTACGGCGCCCGCGATGCCGCCGGCGAGGAATATGAGATAAATCACGGAGCGGCGTGAGCAAAGCTTTTGTGCAATGGCCGCAAACATATAGAGCCACAGAAGGTTCATCAGCAGATGGAGCACGTCGTAGTGGACAAACATATATGTGACAACTGTCCACGGACGGGAAGCCAGCGCCGAAGCCGAGGCCGGGAGCATCAGCCGTTCGAGAAGCATGTCGATGGTGAAAGCGCTGCCCGAGAGGTTGAGCACGATGGCCGTGAGCCGCAGCAGGAGGAACACCGCGGCTAAGACAGCCACGAGTGCCAGTGCCGGGGATATGGCACGCAGTCGCCGGATGATGTTGTCAGTAGACGTCACCGTGGATATCTCCTTTCTTTTTCCAGTAGGCGATGAGGATGAACCCGAATATCATGCCGCCGAGGTGGGCGAAATGGGCAATGCCGTCGCGGGCTTCGCTCATGCCGAGGAGCAGCTCGAGGCCACCCCAAATGAGCATCATCCATTTGGCTTTGATGGGCACGGGGATGAACATGAAGTAGAGCGGGCGGTTGGGGAAGAGCATTGCGAAAGCCAGCAGCACGCCGTAGATGGCGCCAGAGGCGCCTACGGTGGTGAAGAAATCATAGTTGGCACTCATGATCGACGGGTCGGCTGCAATGGCCCGGTTGATCTGATCGATGGATGTATGGTTTAAGTCGGCCAGCCCGCGGACAATCATGTCGGGGAGCGTGAACGACCATACGGCTTCCTGGATGAGGGCGGCTCCGATGCCGCAGACTAAATAGAAGAGGAGAAAACGCTGCGACCCCATAGCGCGCTCGAGCATGATGCCGAACATGAACAGGGTGAACATGTTGAAGAAAAGGTGGAAGAAACCGCCGTGGAGAAACATGTAGGTGATTACCTGCGCCGGATTGAAGTCGGAAGCTTCGTGATAGTGGAGGGCGCAGTAAGTCATCAGATTGTTGGCGATAGAGGGGAATAGGGCCATCGCCAGCCAGATGATGGTGTTGATGATGATGAGGTTTTTGGTGACGGGTGGCATGTTGCGCACCATATATTCGAATTGAGTCATCTTGCTGATTGGATCCGTTAGTCGTTGAAAAACTGAAGCGAACTGTTAGAGAGTTACAAAATTACAAAAAATAATAGCGAAAAACATGCAAATAAGCAAATGTGAAGCCTAATTTTTACTTTTTTGTCATTTTTTTTGACTTTTGTTGTGAAGTTTAATTTTTAAAGATTATATTTGTGGCTAATAAATGAAAACTCTTAATACCATCTACAAATTAAACCGTTATGAACAAGACCGAGCTTATCAACGCAATTGCTGAGAAAGCAAATCTTTCGAAGGTGCAGGCAAAAGCCGCTCTCGAAGCCACAATCAACACAGTTAGCGAACAACTTGCTAAGGGCGACAAAGTAGCTCTGATCGGGTTTGGCACATTCTCAGTAGCAGAGAAGACAGCCCGCAAAGGCGTTAATCCCCGTACAAAAGCCGTTATTGAAATTCCGGCCCGCAAGGCAGTGAAATTCAAAGCCGGTGCCGAACTTAACGACGTTGTTAAGTAAGTAGGGTGTTCAGTTCCGTGTTCCAAAATTAACTCGCTTTATTGAGGGTTTTGGAG
>CABUBG010000055.1:0-14509 GCA_902489785.1 uncultured Porphyromonadaceae bacterium | reverse complement strand
CGGGGGGGGGGGATGGCTGCTGCTTGGGGGGGATGGTGGTACGCCCGTGGGGAGTCGAACCCCAATCGTCGGAACCGGAATCCGAAATTCTATCCATTGAACTACGGGCGCTTTTCGCTTTGGATGATGCAAAATTAGTTGTTTTTTTGTAGTTTTGCAAAAAAACTCCGCATTATGACCTTAACACGATTTTTCACAACGTCACTTATCTTTCTTTGCTCGGCATTTTCGTCAAAAGCAGAGCTTTACATAATCTCGCCCGGAATGGATTTTGAGCCCGACGATCCAGAGCCCAAACCATGCTTTTTCATATTCACCCTCGAAAGCACGCCTACGGGGTGGAACTTTATAATAGACCACATGCTGGCGGGCACAAATAAATTTGAGAACGTAGATGTCACGGAAGTTGCCGGTGATGAGCATTTCATACTCATCCAAACGCATGAAAATCTGAATTATATTTTCACATCGAAAGGGAACCTGAAGTGTTTCTCTAACGGCGAGTATACCGGCTCTTTCGTTTCGGCCGATACTATGAAGGACATGGCAACCTATAATGAATTGTCAAAAGAGATCAAACGCAAGAAGTCGCAGCCTGCACAACCGGCTCCCGTTCCCGCTCCCGCTCCCGCTCCGGCAGAGACACAGAACGACGGAGGATCTTGTTTTACGGCCGACCAACTCGCCGGAAGTGTTTTCGAATGGGATCCGTTCGGACACTGGTGGGAAGATATCGAACAGGAGTTCACGAAAGCCGGGCTTGTCTCCACAATAGCTCAGCCGGGCGACGTATTTGTATATTTCAACGATCCGGATCATCCCGAAAGCAACCCTTATGACATAAGAATATGCGGATCGGAATATCCCTCGCGCGGAGCATATATCTATCTGAGGGGCAGCAAGCCATGCGATTATTATATGTGGACATTCCCCTTCTACGACTATTCGAATCCGGACATGAGCGGCACACAGCAGAAAGCGCGTCAGCTGTTTGACACGATGTGCAGCCAGCTGAACAGAGCCGGATACACCCTCGAAAAGACTCAGGACGACCCCAAGAGCGGAGCATGGTACACCGGCGCGAAGGGCAACCGAGCCATAACCATCGCCTGTTTTCCGGCCGGAAACAGATATTATGTCCAACTTCATGTGAGCCGCCAATGAACGTCAGGATCGAACAAGGATGGAAAGAGGCGCTTACCGCCGAATGGGATCAGCCTTATTTCACTGATCTGAGCCGATTTGTGCATGCTGAATACCGCACGGCAACCATCTACCCGCCGGCCCGACAGATATTTGCCGCCTTCGACGCTTGTCCGTTCGACAAAGTGAAGGTGGTGATCCTCGGCCAGGACCCCTACCACGGGCCGGGTCAGGCCAACGGGCTATGCTTCTCGGTGGCACCCGACGTGGCCATACCGCGCTCGCTCGTCAACATTTTCAAGGAGATCCACGACGACACCGGTGCGCCGATACCGGCCAACGGCGACCTGTCGCGGTGGGCACGTCAGGGCGTGCTGCTGCTCAACGCTACGCTCACCGTGCGCGCCCACGAAGCGGGATCGCATCAGGGCCACGGGTGGGAACAGCTCACCGACGCCGCCATCAAAGCGCTCAACGCCCGTCGCGACGGCCTCGTGTTCATACTCTGGGGGGCCTATGCCGGACGCAAGCGCGAATTCATTGACACCGCCCGTCATCTCGTGCTCTCCTCGGCCCACCCCTCGCCGCTGAGCGCCTCGCGCGGATTCTTCGGCAACCACCACTTCTCACGCGCCAACGCATGGCTCACCGCCCACGGCGAAACGCCCATCGAATGGTAATGAAAGCATCACGACTGCAACATATACTGCTAACGCTCAGCCTTCTGCTCGGCCTGACGGCTACAGCGGCAAAGCCCGCCGACACGTCGACGGCCATCTTCAACCCGGCCTTCCACACGCTGCAGCTGAAAGTCAACGGCAACGACATGCTGCCGCCCGTGATCATGACGGAAACCGACGACCACCTCACCATATCGTTTGACGAGCTATCAGACGAGCGGCGCTACATGCGCTACGAGCTTATCCACTGCAATGCGCGGTGGCAGCCCGACGAGCTGGTGTCGACGGAGTATCTCGACGGCTTCAACGAAGCCGCCATCGACGACTACGCCTATTCGCAGGCCACCACGGTGCACTACGTCAACTACTCTTTCAGCATCCCCAGCGAAGATATGCGGCCGAAGCTGTCGGGCAACTATCTGGTGCGCGTCTACGACGAAAGCGATCCCGACGCCACCATACTCCAGGCCCGCTTCAGCATCCTCGAGCGCGCCATGGATGTGACGGCAGCGGTCAGCTCGCGCACCGATATCGATTACAACAACTCGCACCAACAGCTCACCGTCGGCGTAGATTTCGGCACCGACATCATCACGAGCCCCTTCACCGACCTGCTCGTTGTGGTGGAACAGAACGGGCGCCAGGACAACGTGGCCTATGCCTCGATGCCGTCGCGCGTCGCCGGCAGCACGGCATGGTATGAACACGACAAGGCGCTCATCTTTCCCGCCGGCAACGAATACCGCCGCATGGAGATAATCTCCGTCACCTATCCGGGAATGGGCGTGGCCGAGCTCTCCTATGCGCATCCGCTCTATCACGCCACACTGAAGACCGACGAGCCGCGCGCCGACCAGCCCTACGCCTACGACCAGACACAGCACGGGCGGTTCCGCATACGCGAATACAACAGCGATGATCCCGACGTAGAGTCCGACTACGTGATGACCCACTTCTCGCTCGACCTGCCCGAGCAGCCGAATGCGGGCATCTTCCTCGACGGCGACATGGTGCAGCGCCGCTTCACGCCCGAGAGCCGCATGGTGTACAACCGCGCCACCGGCCTTTACGAGCAGTCGCTGCTGCTCAAGCAGGGCGCCTACAACTATCAGTATCTCACCGTGCCGACAGGCTCCGACAAGGGGCTGACCGCGCCGGTTGAAGGCGACAAATATCAGACCGTCAACACCTATCTCATAAAAGTCTACGCCCGCAGGCCGGGACAGCGCTACGACCGGCTGGTCGGCGCCACATCGGTCACTTCCGGCGTATAACCCCGATAAGATCACTTCCCGCTCCGCTAATGGAAGAAACATCAGAAGAAATCATGCTACAGATAAAAGATGCACTCGTGTCGCTCGACCTTGCCGAAGAATTTTTTGTGTGCGACCTCGACAAATGCCTGGGCGAATGCTGTATAGAAGGCGATGCCGGCGCGCCGGTCACCGAACAGGAACTGGAAAAGCTCAAGGAACTCGTGCCGGTGGTGTGGGACGACCTGCTGCCGGCGGCACGCGAGCGTATCAAGGAGAAAGGCGTGGGATACGTAGATGAAGAAGGCGACCTCGTGACGCAGATTGTCGACGGGCGCAACTGCGTGTTCACCACCTACGGGCCCGGCGGGATGTGCCTGTGCGCCATCGAGAAAGCGTATCGTGAAGGGCGCACCGACTTCCGCAAGCCGATGTCGTGCTATCTCTATCCGCTACGGCTCACGGAATATCCGACGTTTACGGCCGTCAACTATCACCGGTGGAAGATATGCCGCTGCGCCTGCGCGCTGGGGCGCCGCGAGCGCGTGCGCCTCTACCAGTTCATGCGCGAGCCGCTGATCGAGCGTTTCGGCCGAGAATGGTACGATGAGCTTGCCGAAGCCTGTGAAGCCTATCTCAGCGAATACGGCGACGATAAGCGACCGTGAGCACCAGGCCGCGCGTGAAGAGATAGATCAGGAATGCCAGCCAGAGACCATGATTGCCGTAAGGGCCCACCAGCAGGCCGCAGAGCGCGAAAAACACCGCCATAGCCACGGCCATGCTCAGAAGCATCATGCGTGTGCGGGTGAGCCCGATGAACACGGCATCCCACATGAAAGCGCCGAATCCGGCCACGGGCACGGCCATGGCCCAACCCGAATAATGCCCCGCGAGCTTCACCACCCCGGGATCGTTGCTCAGCAGAGCCAGCAGCATGTCGCCGCAGGTGATGTAGAGCAGCGTGAAGAGGAGCGTGAGCAGAGCGCCGACGCCAAACAGCGACCGCACCGAGCGCCGCAGCATCACGGCATCGCCGGCACCGAAATGACGGCCGCACAAAGCCTCGGCGGCCACACCGAGACCGTCCATGAAATAGGAATAGAGCGTGAACATCTGCATGAGCAGCGCGTTGACGGCGAGCATGGCAGTCCCCTGCTCCGCGCCCACGCGCGTAAACCAGAGCGTCACGGCAACCAGGCAGAGCGTGCGCAGAAAGATGTCGGTGTTGATGCGGAAGAAGCGTGACAGCCCCGCCATGACATTTTTCAGCGGCACGCGCACGAGACCATAGCGGCGCACTCCGAGCAGCAGCAAGAGCAGGAAGCCGGCCCATTGCGCCAGCAGCGTACCGGTGGCCAGGCCCTCGATGCCCATGTCGAGGATGAAGACCATGCCGAGACTCGCCCCAATGTTAAGCACATCGACGGCGAGCGACACCCACATCGGCGTGCGTGAATTCTGCATGCCTACAAACCAGCCGTTAAGCGCAAACATTCCCAGCGTGGCCGGGGCGCACCATATCACCCGCCGGAAATAGCAAGCCGCGACCTGTGAAGTGCGACCCTCGACATCGAGCATCCACATGAGGGCGTCGCACAGCTGATCCCTGACAGCGATAATGGCCAGACCCAGCACAAAAGCGAGCATCAACGACCGCGCCAGCACGGCGTGCGCCTCCTTGCGGTCCGACGCGCCCACAGCCTGTGCCGTCAGTCCGCTCGAGCCCATGCGCAGGAAACCGAACAGCCAAAAGAGCGTGCTGAACATCGTGCCGCCGACGGCAATAGCGGCTATGAACACCGCATCGCCGAGATGGCCGGCTATGGCCACGTCGGTCAGGGCGAGAAGAGGCGTGGTAATATTAGTGATCACCGCCGGCAGGGAGAGCGCGGCGATGATCCTTAATTGCTGTCGGTCAAAAATGTGCGACACGACTTATGAGTGATTTATGATTCGGGGGGCGACGGAGAGGCTCCCGCCCCCACACTATTGTCAGTTTTTCTTAGCACGCACGCTGTCGATGACGAGATAGCCGATGACGAGGATGTACATCAGCACGCCCAGCGAGGCGTTGAGCGACGGATCCATCTCCATGGTGAGGTCGCCGGCAACGAAGCGGGTAAGAGCCGAGAACACGCCGAAGAGGGCGCCGCCGGCGATAAGGCCTGAAGCGATCAGCGTACCGCGGTCGCGGCGGGCGTTGTTGACAGCCTGTTTTTTGGAGCGTGTCGATACGAACCATGCCACAAGACCGCCCACGAGCAGCGGGGCATTCAGCGACATGGGGATGAACATGCCGAGGCAGAAAGCGAGAGCCGGCACGCCGAGCCAGTTGAGCAGCAATGCGAGCACGACGCCGACGGCATAAAGCATCCAGGGGGTGTCGCCGCCCATCATGATGGGCTCGATAACGTTGGCCATGGCATTGGCCTGCGGGGCCACGAGGGCATTTTCGCCCGAGAAACCGTAGACATCATTGAGCAGCAGGAGCACGCCGCCGACAGTTGCCGCCGACACGAGAGTGCCGAGGAATTTCCACTGTTCCTGCTTGCGGGGAGTAGAGCCGAGCCAGTAGCCTATCTTAAGGTCAGTGACGAAACCGCCGGCCATTGAAAGAGCCGTGCAGACGACGCCGCCGATGATCATCGAAGCCACAATGCCGGAAGTGCCGCTGATGCCCACGGCCACGAAGATTGCCGAAGCAATGATGAGCGTCATGAGCGTCATGCCCGAGACGGGGTTAGTGCCCACGATGGCAATGGCGTTGGCGGCTACAGTGGTGAACAGGAACGAGATGACGGTGACCACAGCAAAGGCCACGACAGCCTGCCAGAAATTGTGAAGCACGCCGCACCAGAAGAAAGCGAACACGGCTATCAGGGCGATGGCCATGAAGAAGACCACATGCTTCATCGAGATGTCCATCTGCCAGCGCACCGGCTTGGCGGACTGCTTGCCGCCCTTGAACTCGCGGACGGCCAGACCGGCAGCCTGCATGATGATGGGCCACGATTTAATGATGCCGATGACACCGGCCATGGCGATGCCGCCAATGCCTATCTTGCGGGCATATTCGCTGAAGATGAAATCGGCAGAATTATACTGAAACTCGATCGAGCCGTAGGTGCCGAGCAGCGGGATGAGCACCCACCACACGAAAGCCGAACCGGCGAAGATGATGAAAGCGTAGCGCAACCCGACGATGTAGCCGAGGCCGAGCAAGGCGGCGCCGGTGTTGCAGCTTACCACCACCTTAAACTTATCGGCGATGGCTGCGCCCCATGCTGTGGCGGTGGTGGTGATAGTTTCAGCCCAGCAGCCGAAAGTGGCCACCACATAATCATATACGCCGCCGATAAGCGCCGAGACCACAAGAGTAATGGCCTGACCGCCGGTGGACTTGGCATTACCTTCGCCGCTTGCTAGCACCTGTGTTGTAGCTGTCGCTTCGGGGAAAGGATATTTGCCGTGCATGTCCTTGACAAAATATTTTCGGAACGGGATGAAAAAGAGGATGCCGAGCACACCGCCGAGGAGCGAGCTCAGGAACACTTCGAGGAAGTTGACGGTTATATCGGGATGCTTTGCCTTAAGTATGTAAAGCGCCGGGAGCGTAAAGATGGCGCCGGCCACGATGACGCCCGAGCATGCGCCTATCGACTGTATGATGACGTTCTGTCCCAAGGCATTCTTCTTACGGAGGGCGCCGGAAAGTCCGACGGCGATAATCGAGATGGGGATGGCGGCTTCGAACACCTGCCCCACGCGCAGGCCCAGGTAGGCAGCCGCGGCACTGAATATGACAGCCAGGATAAGGCCCATCGACACCGAATAGGGTGTCACTTCGGGATAGTTGTGCGTGGGCTTCATCAGCGGCTGATACTCCTCATCGGCAGCGAGCTCACGGAAAGCGTTTTCCGGCAATTGCGCCGGATCGGCCGTTTGGTCGATATACTCTTCTTCGGCGTTTAATTTCTCATTGCTCATTTTCTTGTGATTCTATGTGTTTGATTTATATGCTAATTAATAGATGTATGACGTTGGGGCGGAGTGAATGGCCGGTCAGCTCTGCGACCGCGAAAGGATTTCGATGTGGTCGGCGTAGATTTCCGTGACGGAATTTTTTATGGCATTGCGGTCCTCCCAGATGCGGGTGCGGAGCTTGCCTTCGACATACAGGCGTGTGCCCTTGCGGATATATTTCTCGGCAGTTTCGGCATTAGCATCCCAAAGCACCACGCGGTGCCACTCGGTGCGCGCGGGCACTTCAGCACCGGAAGGCCCGGTGTAGGCCCGTTCGCTTGTGGCGAGAGCTATCTCGGCCACGGGACGGGTGCCCACGTAGCGGATCGACGGGTCGCGGCCGACATTTCCGAGCAAAATCACTTTGTTGACTGACATAACTGCAAATTTAATAATTCAGGATCTCGAAAGCAAGATTCGGGGCAAAATATCAGCAAAATCAATGGGAAGCATCGATCGAGTTCACCTTCACGGCCGAGAGGAAGCGCTTCTTCACCGTGGGAGCTCCGCGGTAGAACACCTTGCCCGAGAGACCGCCGACGTTGAGAAGGCGTGTGGCATAGCAGTGGATGGTGCCGGTGCCGGTGGCCGTGCAATTGACATCGGTGGCCTGCAGTTCGTCGGCCTGAATCTGTCCGGCGCCGGTGATTTTCAGTGTTGCCGTCTCGCATTTGCCGAAGATGGATATCATGCCTCGGCCGGAAAGGATGGTGGCGTTGACCGAGGAGGCCTCGACGTTGCGCACCGACAGCAAGCCGTTGCCCATCACGCGGCAGGAGAATTTGGCTCCCGGAGCCACCGACAGCACGCGGACGGTGGAATCGCCTTCGTTGCTGACGTTGGAGAGGAAGGATGAATAGACGTGCACCGTGGGGAGTCCGGCATAGGGCGTGTCGCTGGCGGCGAGTTTGATGGAGAGCTTTCCGTTTCCGGGTTCGAAAATCACGGCTGAAGCCACGGCGGGGAGAGCGTCGAACTCCACGAGGCCGGCACGCGCCGGATCGCAGTGATAGTCAACGTTGATTCCGTCGACCACCTTCAGTTCGTGAAAGTCGTCGAGTTTAAGATTGTAATGGCTCAACTCGTCGGCGGCCGCGTTAAACGACAGGACGGCCGCGAAAGCCATAAGCAGAAGCGTCAGCTGATGTTTCATAATTGGGTTATTTGAGGGAGAATTTCGTATTGTATTCTGTTGAGGATAGCATCGAGCTCGTCGTAGGTCGAAGCCCGGAGCATGGCGATGCGCGTGTCGCGGAAATGCGGGATGCCCTTGAAGAGCGGTGATGCAGCCAGATGGCGGCGAATGTGGAGGATGCCGCGATACTCATCGATGCGGTCGATGCTCTCGCGGATCTGGCGGCGAAGCATGGCAAACTTCTCGTCGGGCGAAGGCTCGATGACTTCGGTACCGGCGGCTGCGGCTTTGAGGCTGCGGAATATCCAGGGAGCGCCGATGGATGCACGGCCAACCATCACGCCGTCAACGCCATATCGGTCGAAGGCATCCTTCACCTGCTCAGGCGTGGCGATATCGCCGTTGCCGATAACGGGGATGGTGAGGCGCGGATTGGATTTCACGCGAGCTATCATCTCCCAGTCGGCCTGACCGGTGTACATCTGCGAGCGCGTGCGGCCGTGGACGGTGAGCGCCTTGATGCCGCAATCCTGCAGCTGCTCAGCGAGTTGCACTATAATCTTCGACTCATGGTCCCATCCGAGACGCGTTTTCACCGTCACCGGAATCTTCACCGCGTCGACAACGGCACGCGTGATCTCCAGCATCTTCGGGACATCGCGGAGCAGACCGGCGCCGGCGCCTTTTCCTG
This sequence comes from uncultured Porphyromonadaceae bacterium, assembly GCA_902489785.1. Lineage (GTDB taxonomy): Bacteria > Bacteroidota > Bacteroidia > Bacteroidales > Muribaculaceae > Paramuribaculum. The sequence continues at coordinate 5,581 of CABUBG010000055.1, read as the reverse complement.
CCACCTTTTTGACGGGGCATCCGAAATTGATGTCGAGCACATCAGGTCCGGCAGCCTCGGCAATCTTCGCGGCCTCGACCATCGGGCCGGGTTCGCGGCCGTAGATCTGAATGGCTGTGGGGCGCTCCGACGGGTCGATGTGGAGCTTGCGCGTGGTAGCTGCGATGTTGCGGATGAGAGCGTCGGCCGACACGAATTCGGTGTAGACCATATCGGCGCCCTGCTCCTTGCAAATCAAGCGGAAAGAGCGGTCGGTCACATCCTCCATCGGTGCGAGCATCACGGGACGCGGGCCAAGATCTATGTCGCCAATATTCATAAAGGGTTGAATTGATATGCGAATTTAGCAATTAATCGTCAATGCGCCGTGATGCTTTCAGCAAAAAGTAAGGGACGAGAGATTTTCGGGGGCTATCGAGCGCGCGGCGTGCATGATGTCGGCGGGTGTGAGCTCCTGTAGCCGCGAGGCCGTCTGCTCGATTGTGCTCACCTGCCGGCGGTAGAGCGCCGAGCGGGCCATGGAGAGGATGGCGTTTTCGCGGTTGTCGGCGGCGACGTTCATCTGTCCGATGTGCTGGCGCATGATCCGCTCGAAACTGCGGTCGGAGAGCGGTGTGGCGCAGAGCCGGTCGATCACTTTGTCGACAATGCGTGTGCAGCGGCTCACATCTTCGGGATCGCAGCCGAAATAGATGGCCATGATGCCGGTGTCGGTGAGCAGCGATGCGCTGGCGTCGACGGAATAGACCAGGCCACGGCGCTCACGCATCTCGACGTTGAGCAACGAGTTCATACCCGGGCCTCCGAGCAGGTTGACGAGCACGGAGAGAGCGAAGCGCTCGTCGGAGAACATATCGCAGACTTCCGCGCCTATTATAGTGTGGGCCTGATGGATATCCATACTCACGCGCTTGTTGAACCGGTTGCTGCGGCCGACAGCCGGGCTAATGCGAACCGGAGCGGCGGTCGAGAGGCCGGCGAAGGAGCGTTCGACGATCCGCCCTACCCTTTCGGGATCGAGGGTTCCGGAATAGAACACCACCATGTTGGAGGCAACGTAGAAGTCGGCGAGCCAGCGGCGGCAGTGGTCGGGCGTGAAGGTGGAGAGTGTCTGCAGCGAGCCCAGGATGTTATGTCCGAGCGGCGTACCGGCGAAGAGGAGGTCCTCAAAATCGTCGTAAACGGCGTCGGAGGGTACGTCGAGATAGCTACTGATCTCGTCGGCCACAACCTCGCGCTCGCGGTCGAGCTCATTCTGAGGGAAGCGAGAATCGATGACGAGGTCGGCGATAAGATCGACGGCCCGGCGCAGGTTGCCGGTCGGGAATATCGAATAGACGGTGGTGGATTCTTTAGTAGTATAGGCATTTAGCTCGCCGCCGCACGATTCCATGCGGTTGATGATGTGCCAGGCGCGCCGGCGACCGGTGCCTTTGAATATGGTGTGCTCCACAAAGTGGGCAAGGCCGAAGCCGTCGGCCGGATCGTCGCGGCTGCCGGCATCAACGGCAACGCCGAAATATTCGACGCGGGCATCGTGAAACCGGCAGCATACGCAGCGCAGTCCCGAGGGGAGAGTGAACATGACGGGAGCCGGACTAACGGCATTTTGAATAGCTTTCATACGGCAAAATTAGTGAATCTTTTGCAGAGTGAAAAACAGGAGGGGTGTCGGATGGCGGAATAAGCTGGGGAACAAAAAACTTGCGGGAGCTCGGTGGGGAGCTCCCGCAAGGGATATAGAGGACTGAATTGTCGAGGGAAATTACATGCCCTGGAGACGGAATGTGATAGGCAGTGTGTACCACACATTCACGGGGTGTCCGTTCATCTTACCGGGGGTGAACTTCGGAAGCGATTTCACAACGCGGATAGCTTCCTTGTCGAGGTCCGGATCCTTACCGCGGACAACTTTAACCTGTCCGACGGTACCGTTCTTGGTAACGACAAACTGTACGGTCACACGACCCTGGATGCCATTTTCCTGAGCAACGGCAGGATATTTGATATGATCAGCAACCCATTTGAGGAGGGCAGCCTGACCGCCGGGGAACTGGGGGTCCTGTTCAACGGAGGTGAAGACTACGTCGTCGGCCGGGGGGGCTGGGGGAGGTGTGGGTTCAACCTTAACCTCTGTATCCATAACCTTCTGATCGAGGGCGTCTTTGATACCTTCCTGGTTAACGGCACCGACGGCTACATCGGAAGTCTGAGCTTCGTCCTGTGATCTCGGCGGTTCCTTAACATCCTCGTCTTTGACGATAAGGATTTCTGTCATTTTCTCGGTTTCGAGAACGGGTTCTTCAACAACTTCGGGTTCGGGTTCATCGAATTTCTCGATGACCTCTTCTTCGTCCATCACTTCGTCCTCAGGGATTTCGGCAATGACGGCCTGTTCTTTCTTTTCTTTGGGCTGGTCTTCTTCTTTGTCAGCGAGCACGCTGTTGACGAGGAAGTTAGCGACAAGAACGAGGACGATAAACACTGCCACCGCGATGAGGGCGATGTTGTGACGTTTGGGAGATTCCCTACGCAACTCGTAAGCGCCAAAATCTTTGTTTTTGCCTTCAAAGACTAGGTCGCGCCATTCATCTGATGAAAGATCTACATCTTTTGCCATAATTCTTTCTGATTTTAGGATTAATATCTATCGTTCATCAAATTATTTACCTGGAGCTGCAGCGGCTGCTGTGGCTTTTTCGGCGTCGGTCATGTCTTTGGGACGATCGTACTTTTTGCCGGTGTGAGCCTCAAGAGCCTCATAGTCGAGTTCGGAAAGATTTTCGAGCTGGTAATGCGAAATTTCGTTGATACTCATTTCGTCAAGAGCGCTGATGACACTTTCCCAAGAAGCGTTGGGAGTTGCCTTGATCATGACAATCGGGAAGCTGAGGTCCTGATTGTTACGCACAGCGGCGGCTTTTTCTTCAAAAAGCTGTTGGTTACGTTCCTCATCGTTGGGGTCGAATTTTTTCTCGCGCCAGTCTTGCTTGAGTTTGTTGACCTCGTCGATGATTTTCTTGTTGCGGATCGAAAGAATCTTGCGGATACCGCGGGCCACAGAGTTGCCGTTGGCATCTTTCTCATTACCGAGGAAAGCTTCTTCGGAGAGAGATTCTTTGTAGGGCTTGCCTGCGTCGTCGACCTGCATTTTACCGGTGTAGTAGTAGATCACATTTTTGATCTTGCCGTCGGCGTCGTAAACGGGGTTACCGTCGGCGTCGCGTTCGGTGTCGAGGAGAAGTGTGATAGCCTGCGATTCACCGGCCTGGTTCTGCTGGGAAGCTTCGACGTTGGCGTTGGTGGGAAGAGCGATCTTCAATGTCTGCGATTTCAACATGGTGGTACAGAGCATGAAGAACGTGATAAGAAGCATGTTCATGTCAACCATCGGGGTGAAGTCGACATGGATGGCCATCTTCTTCTGGGCACCTTTTTTCTTTTTGCCCTTGTCTGATTGTTCTATCTGTGCCATAATGTTTATTGATCTTGCGATTTAAGTGCAGTCATTAAAGTGAAACGAGTCATGTTGATGGTCTGGAGGTTGTCCATGACGGTGTGCATCTTGCTGTAGTCGGTGCTCTTGTCGGCTTTCACAGCGATACCTTCGCCCTTCTTGAGAGCGTCGTAGAGCATGGGGTAGTCGCTTTGTGAAACCTGACGAATGGCTTTCATCCAGATCTGGAACTCGTTGGTCTTCTTGTGTTCCGGGTCGATATTGATAGGAATACCAACGCGGATGTTGTTGGGGTTCTTGTTGTACTGTTCCTTTTCCTCGTCGGAGAGTTTGAAGAACTCGGTGAATACTTTGTCCTGGTCGCTCTGAGAGAGGTTAACGAACTTCTTGATGTCGGCAATAGGGATGTTGATGTTACCGCTTTTAGCATATCTTGCGATTTCATCTTCGGTGAGATCGGTCACTTTGGGGCCGAGGGATCTCTGACCGGCGTCGATTGTAGCATTGTACTCGGCGATGGCACGTTTGATAGCTGCTATGCGGATAGAGTCGGATGCCCAGATGCCTTTTTTCTTCTGAAGGTCCTTAGCAGTGAGGGAAGGATCCTGCTCCTTGTAGTAGTTGGCGGAAGCATCGGGATCGGCCTCACCGGCGATTGCGAGGAATACTTCACCGTGGGGGCTGACAAGCACGTTCACCACATTGGAAGTGGGGACTTTCTGCTCCTGGACGGACGAAGGCGTCTCGACAATGACGGGCTCCTTCTGAAGGAAGGTTGATGTCAACATGAAGAAAGTAAGCAAAAGAACAGTCACGTCACTCATCGCGGTCATGTCGATGAGGGTACTTTTTCTTTTAATTTTTACTTTTCCCATATTACTATTTATTGAATATATTAATTAATGTGTAGTAACGTGGGATCAGTGAGTGGCTGCGAATGTCTGAACAATCGAGAAACCGATTTCGTCGATAGCGTAGGTGAGGTTATCGATTTTGTTGGTGTAGAAGTTGTAGGAGATTACAGCGAAGGCACCGGTGGCGATACCGAAGGCGGTGTTGACGAGGGCCTCAGAAATACCGGTCGAGAGAGCGGTCGAGTCGGGGGCACCTGACTGAGAAAGAGCCTGGAATGATTTGATCATACCGATTACAGTACCGAGAAGACCGACGAGAGTACCAAGGGTTGTCATGGTAGCAACGATGGGGAGGTTCTGCTGGAGGGCAGGCATCTCGAGAGCGGTAGCTTCTTCAACTTCTTTCTGGAGAGTAGCGATTTTCTGTTCTTTGGAGAGGACAGTGTTTTTGTCCATTTCTTCGTAGCGGATGAGAGCAGCAGCAACAACAGCGGCAACTGAACCTTTCTGCTGTTTGCAGAGAGCCTGAGCACCGGCGATGTCGTTTTTAGCAAGACAACCTTTCACGTTAGCGACAAACTTGGCGGTGTTGCCTTTGCCTTTTGCGCTTGAGAGGGCGATCCAACGTTCAACGGAGAGAACGATAACGGTAAGGAAGAGTGTCTGAAGGACAGGCACGATGATACCGCCTTTGAAGATGGTGCCGATAAGGTCAACGGGGTGAGCTTTATCAATGCCCCAAACAGTCCACTGGGGAGTGAGGAGTTCGCCGTTTTCAGCGATCAGCGAGTCGGGTGCGAAGTGACCGGGTGCGCCGAATACGAAGAGGAACAGGCAGACAGCAACGCAGAAGCAGACTACGATTACAAGGAATGCATTCTTGATGCCTTTAACGTTTTTCTTAGCGGCTTTGGGCTTTTGAGCTTTGGGCTGAGCCTGAGGCTTGGCCTGAGGCTGTACGGGCTTTGTAGCTTCCATAATTTAATTACTGATTTGTTTAAATGATTTAATGGTTGAATTTAAAAATTGAATTTCAGTTTGATTCGTTTTTCGTTTATGCAGTTTTAAATTTAAGGTGTTTTTCCGCGGGTTGCCATGCATTGTAATGCGATGCCCGCTTTCCGAGCAAACACTAATGCAAAAGTATTGATAAAATTTTCAATCTGCAAATATTTCAACTTTAAAAAAATTCGCTTTCGCCTTTTTATTATCGGATGTAGAGTCCAAGGGCAAATGCAATATTAACGAAAATGTTTGAAAAATTCGACAG
>CABUBG010000054.1:0-15201 GCA_902489785.1 uncultured Porphyromonadaceae bacterium | reverse complement strand
TTTTGCCGCAAAGTTCGCCAGTAAAAAAACTTTGGCATAGGCGGCCTTTTTCGGACGGATACAAATCAAGAGTTACAGTTACGGGCAAAGATAGGATTAAAAAAGCGAAGCGCAAAAAAAAGAATGAGTAAAGCAGACCGAAATCTAACAATACTCATTCTCCTCTCTCCTCGGCGGTGCGGACGGGACTCGAACCCGCGACCCCTAGCGTGACAGGCTAGTATTCTAACCAGCTGAACTACCGCACCAATTCGGATAAAACATTTTGATGTTTCAGCAAACCGCAACTTCATTTCTTCAGTTGCGAAAGGCTCTCTTGCCGTTTGCGGTTGCAAAGTTAAGACGGAAATTCGGATTGCGCAAACTTTTCGCAAACTTTTTTCAACAAAAATCGTCAGAAAATAGCGTATGAAACAGCAACACACCGCGAATCAACACCTTACAACAACACAAAAAATCGTCTGAACCCGCGCCTTCAGAAAGCCATCCGGCGCAGACGGCACGGGAAAGCGGCAAATTAACATCCGCAGCAATGGATGAATGGCGGCAAATGATTATATTTGCCCTACGATGATAGCCCTTATTGACTGCAACAACTTTTTCGTATCCTGCGAACGCGTGCGCGATCCGCAGCTCAACGGTATACCGGTGATAGTGCTTTCCGGCGGAAGCGGATGCGTCGTGGCCATGTCGAACGAAGCCAAAGCGCTGGGCATCACCCGTTCAGCACCCTATTTCAAAATCAGGGCAATGTGCGAGGCCAACGGAGTCGTGGCACTGCACGGTTCACACCGCTTTTACCGTGATATATCCGACAAAGTGATGCAGGTGCTGCGCGAGCATGCCACGCACGGCATCGAAATATATTCCATCGACGAGGCATTCATCGTTGTGAGCAGCGACATCGGCGACCCGCGCGACTATGGTCTCTATCTTGTCGACACGATATTCCGCCGCACGGGCATCCCGGTGTCGATGGGCATCTCCACCACCAAAACGCTGGCCAAGCTGGCAGCGCGGTTTGCCAAGCGCTATCCGGGCTACAAAGGCGTGTGCGTCATCGACTCCGAGGCAAAGCTCCGCAAAGCGCTCTCGATGTCGGAGGCGAAAGACATATGGGGCATCGGGCCTAATGTGGCGCGACGGTTGGCCGATGTAGGGGTGACCACAGCCCTCGGCGTCTATGAGCTGCCCGACGACAAAGCTCGCCGACTGCTGCACAAAGGGGGCTACGACACCTGGCGCGAACTCCATGGCGAGGCATGCATAGAGCGTCACACCCCCGAGCCGGAAAACCGCAGCATCAGCGTCACGCGCACGCTGCCACACGACACCTTCGATCTCGACGAGCTGACACGGCTGATCACCACCTACGCATCGGCGGCCACCGTGTCGCTGCGCAAAAAAGGGTACCTTGCACGCGAAATCACCGTGATGCTGCGCACCAACCGCTTCCACACCTCACAGATCCAGTACAATCCCAACATCACCGTGAAGCTGCCCGACCACACCGACTACACGCCCGACATATGCAGCGCGGCCGTTGAGGCGCTCCGTAGCATCTACCGCAAAGACATCGGATTCAAGCGCGCAGGCATCACGCTGCACCATTTCATTGCAAAAGAGAAAGCCACGAGAAATCTGTTTGAGGATGAAACGGCAACCGACAAGCGGCGCCGGGCGATGGCGGTGATGGACCGCATGAACACGGCGTCGGCCTCGCAGCCGGCCATCATGATAGCTTCTACTGTTTCGAAGAAGAAGCGCGACGCTGACGATCAAGAATAGCAAACGCCTCATCGCGCGAGGCATCGATAAGCTCCGGACGGTGGGCATCGCTGTTGACCACTATGGGCACGCCGGCATCAAGCAATGCCGGAAGCTGCGACGGCGAAGGGAAAAACCGGTGATGCTCCACAAAAGCCTTGGTGTTGATCTCGACGGTCACACCCGAGGCGATGACCGCACGCGTAAGTTCCTCAAGACGATCGACATACCATCCCTCATTCTCGATACCGGGCTGAAAATAGGATGCGTTCTGCCCTATCTTATCGTAATGGCCTATCATGTCGAATCCGCCGGCCGAAAGCATTTCCAGATTCTGGTCGAAGAAAGTGTTGACCACATAACGGATATCGTTGCGGAAATGCCGGGACATATTATCGCGAAAACGGTCGAAATGGCCGTCGACGTCGATATATTCGCCCGACTGCGACGGAATGAAGTGCACCGAGCCGATGCGGTAGTCGAGCGGCAGATCCTGAAAATATGCGCATGCCGGGCCATGGCTGCGGCTGAGGAAATCGATCTCCATCGAGGCGAGAAATCGCGTGCCGCTTGCCCGGTGAACGTGGCGCAGCCGTGCCACCTCATCGAGATAGAGCGGCACATCCGAAGTCTTCATGTTGCAGGGCGAGGGTATGGCAATGGGCGAATGGGGCGAGAAGCCGTAATGGGTGAATCCGCGGCGCACAGCCTCGGCCGCAAACTGCTCCATAGGCGCCCGGCCGTCGCAGAACTGCGTGTGGGAATGGAAATTATATTTGAGAGAGCCGTCTAAAAGACAATTGAAATCAAACATTTTTCAGTACGGGCTGCTTACGTTTTACATAAACAAAGAACATGGCTGTCAGGCACACCGCCACCATCAGTCCCAAACCCACAGCCAGCGACTGCGCCAACCCGAGACCTTCGGGACGGGGCGCGCAAAGCAGGTAGCTCGTGCACACCACAGTCATGAACATGGCGGGCAGCAAAGTCACCAGATATATGCTTCCGCGGCGGGCGAGATAGACCGTCACAGCCCAGAGGGTGAACACGGCGAGCGTCTGGTTGCACCAGGCGAAATAGCGCCAAAGCACGCTGAAATCGATCATCATCACCATCGCAGTCAAAGCGAAAATAGGGAGAGCCACCAGCAGACGGCGCCATATCGACCTCTGACTGAAATGCAGACAATCGGCCATGGTGAGGCGTGCACTGCGCAAAGCGGTGTCGCCGGTGGTGATCGGAGCCGCCACCACACCGAGCACAGCGAGTATGCCGCCGAAAGCGCCAAGCCATCCGAATGAAATGTCGTGAACGAGCGAACCGGCCGAATGACCCGGCACAGCCATATAAGCCGTCAGCTGCTCATATCCTCCGGTGAAAGCCACGGCTGCGGCCGCCCAGATAAGGGCCACGATGCCTTCTGCCACCATTGCGCCATAGAATATCGGACGGGCCAGCTTTTCGTTGGTCAGGCACCGAGCCATCATAGGCGACTGCGTGGCATGAAAACCGGAAATAGCGCCGCAGGCTATGCTGACGAACATCATCGGGAACACCGGTGCACCCGAAACGCTGCGGCTGGCGAAGCTGTCGTTGAAGCTGACAGGAATGTCGATGCCGGTGAAGAGCATCACGAAGAGCAGACCGGCCGCCATGAAAAGCAATGCAAAGCCGAAGACGGGATAGAAATTGCCGATAAGCTTGTCGATGGGCAGCAGTGTAGCCAGAATATAATAGGCGAAAATAACCACCGTCCACACCATGGCATTGAGCGAATCAGGTGTCATGGAAGCGAGCAGACCGGCAGGCGTCACCACGAATACGGCGGCAACGAGGATGAGCAGCAACACCGAAAAGCCGCGCATCACATTACGGATGCCCGAGCCGAGCTGTTCGCCAACGATCTCGGGCAGCGAAGCGCCGTCGCGTCTGATGGATATCACGCCCGAGCAGAAGTCGTGCACGGCACCGCCAAATATCGTTCCGAGCGAAATCCACAGGAAAGCGGCGGGACCGAACATGATGCCCATGATGGCGCCGAAGATCGGGCCGAGGCCGGCGATGTTGAGGAACTGTATGAGGAACACGCGCCACGGTTTCATGGGACGGTAATCCACGTCGTCGCGCCTGGTGTAGGCCGGCATCGGACGGTTGCGGTCGGTGGCCATCAGGCGGTCGACAAAAGCGCCGTAGACGAAATATCCGCCCACCAACACGGCAAGAGCTATCAGAAAAGCAGTCATGATATGATAATGCGATAATGATTCATCAACAGGGGAAACGACGGCGTCAGCGTGTTTCGGCCTTTACAACTTCGTTGGCCAGGCGCCGCAACTCGATGCGCTGGCGGTTCACGCGGTTTTCGAGCTCGAGAACCTCGCTGCGGGATGCCGACCCGGCTTTGAACGCCGCGCGCAGGTCGCTGAGCGAGGCCTCATCGTCGCGCAGCGCATCGCGGGCGTCGAGATACCGCTCCATGGCCTCGCGGGCGAGAGGATTGCGGAAGTCGGCGAGCGACTGGTAGATTTTGCCGCCCGGCATGGCCATCTCAAACTCGATACTTTCGCCGGCCGTCTCGCCGCCGGCAGCAGCTATGGCTTTCAGCACTCCGGCATAATCATCACGCGAGCCGGTGGCCTTGATATTGGTAATACGTGCACGGTCGGTCAGATCAGGGGTGTCGGCGGGATAATTGACACGCATCTCCTGAGGCACAAACACATAGATGGTCACCTTGCCGTCGATGCGGTTGCGGTCGGTGGCCCACCAGCCGGCGCCTGTCACCTCATCGATGGCCAGCATATAATCGTCGAACGGCGAATTATAGGGCATGCCCATATTCTGTGGCTGAAGATATTCGTCGCCATTGTTGCGCGCCACGAAAATGTCGTATCCGCCAAGCGATTCCTGACCGCGTGCGGCAAAATAGAGCGTAGTGCCGTCGGGCATCAGGAAGGGATAGGCTGGATCGAGGAGATCGCGGAAAGCGTCGCCGAGCGGCTGCGGGTCTTCCCATGAGCCGTCGGCAAGCAGATGCGACTCCACGAGCTCGCGGCCATCGGCTTTTGGTGCGCTCCACAGCATCGTTTCGCCTGATTCGGTCACGAAAACAGCGGGATTGCCCTTTGCCGGGAATGAGGCAGGCAGCGCTTCGGAATCGGTGATCACGCCCGCCGGCTGCGAGAGCCGGTAAGCCTCAAAAAATGCCGCGCTGTCAACGGTCAGGCTGTCGATGATGGCTATTTTCTCCACGCGGTCGAGCATCGTCGTTCCGAGATCCACCACGCGCCGCAGATCGGTGTAACGCTGCGGCGGCTCCTTATCGCTCTTGGAAAGAGCCGTTTCGTAATCGTCAAGAAATTCCGTAGCTCCTTCGAAATCATAGGCTTCAAATGCGTTCCGGGCTTTGTCGAGCAGCCCGTCGGGGGCAACGGCTTCAGTTTTTGCTTTTTTCTTTTTGGCCGTACGCCGGGAAGCGCCCTGTGCAGGCAAAGCGAGAGCGAAAATAGCCAGAGCAGCCACCAGCGTCAGTATGTGTCGTTTCAATTGCATAAGTCAGTCAGAGGAAAGTGTAAAGCAAAGTTACGCATTATTTCTCTATCTCACAAACAAAAACACGGCAGCAGGCGGCGACGCGGGGAATCGCTGGGCAAAACGCATGGCGGTCACTGTATGCCGATCAATTTATGGGTTTGCAGCGACAGACGCCAGCGGGGATTGCGGAGGATATAGCCGACGACCTCATCGGTGTTGGAGCACGACAGCGGCTGGAGGAAACGGTGAGTGGCCTCGGGGAGCTCACGGGCTATGGCTTCGACATCCTGTCCCTGCCAGACGATCTTAAGCTCGTCGATTCTGTCAATGTTCCACGGTTTTTCTTTGGGCGAGCAAGTGACCCAGTCGACGCCTTGGGGCACAGGAAGCGTGCCGTTTGTCTCTACGGCCACGAAAAAGCCGGCAGCTTTGAGCGCACCAACGAGAGCGTCGTCGAGCTGAAGCAGCGGTTCGCCACCGGTCACCACCACGAAACGCGACTCATATTTCGAAGCTATAGCCACAATCTCATCGGCGGTCATGAGGGTGAACGCACGATGATCAGTGTCGCAGAAAGCGCATGCGCGGTTACAGCCGCTCAGGCGCACGAACACAGCCGCACTTCCGGTGAAAAAGCCCTCACCCTGAAGCGAATAAAAGATTTCATTGACACGATACATGCCTTGTCATTCTTATCGTATTATCAGATGCCTGGCAGTTCAGTCACGTTCGTAGGCGGCCGTATTGCCCTCGCTTTCGCGCACCTCAACGCGATAGCAGTTGGGGACGCGGTCACATATCCAGCGGGCGATATTCTCGGCAGTCGGATTGAAGTCGAGCACTTCGTTGAGATTTTTATGGTCGAGCATTTCGGTGATTTCCTGCTTGATGGCCGTAAAATCGGTCACCATGCCGGAAGCGTCGACCTCGCGCGCCCGGCAGCTGACGGTAATGATCCAGTTGTGGCCGTGGAGCGTCGCACATTTGCTCTCATAGTCGAGCCGGAGCGAATGAGCTCCGGATATTTCAAAACGTTTAGTTACGTAATACATAGCAAAATTTGTAATCACTGGTTCACAGGCGTAAGTCCCATCTCACGCCCGATTTTGAGCATATATTCGCGCGCCGCATCGTGTTCGTTGGGGATGATGCCTTCGATCACGGCATCTTTCACCGCCGATTTGATGACGCCCACAGGCTGCGAGGGGGGCAGACCGAACGTGGCCATGATCTCCTCGCCGGTCACGGGGGGCTGGAACAGGCGCAGATGGTCGCGGGCGTTGACATCCTCCATCTTGGCCAGGACATTGTCGAAGTTGCGCAGATGCATCCTCACTTTCTCGGGGTTGCGCGAGGTGATGTCGGCCTGACAGAGGATCATGAGATCGTCGAGATCCTCGCCGGCGTCCACGATCAGGCGCCGAACGGCCGAATCGGTCACGGAGTCCTCGACCAGGGCGATCGGGCGCATGTGGAGCTCGACAATCTTTTTCACATATTTCATCGGCTCGCCCAGCGGCATCTTGAGGTCGCGGAAAATCCGCGGCACCATTTTTCCGCCTATGAAGTTGTGGTTGCGGAACGTCCATCCGTTTTCATCGTCCCAGCGCTTGGTCACCGGTTTCGCGATGTCGTGGAGCAAAGCGCCCCAGCGGAGCCACACGTTGTCGGATTTTTCGGCCACGCGGTCGAGCACGAGCATAGTGTGCTCGAAATTGTCTTTATGTCCGCGGCCATGCACGGTTTCCACGCCCTTCATAGCTTCGAGCTGCGGCAGTATGTGGGACAGCAGCCCGGTAACCGAAAGCAGCCTCCACCCGAGGGAGGGGCGCGGCGACTGCATGATCTTCATCAGCTCGGTGGAGATGCGTTCGCGGGTGATGATGTCGATGCGCGAGGCATTTCGGGTGATGGCTTCGAGCGTAGCGGGATCGATGTCGAAATCCAGCTGCGTGGCGAAGCGTATGGCTCGCATCATGCGCAGCGGATCGTCGCTGAAGGTGATATCGGGGTCGAGCGGCGTGCGTATGATGCGCCGCTGCAGATCGCCTACGCCATCATAACGGTCGATAAGTCTGCCGAAGCCGTCGGCGTTGACACACAGGGCCATAGCGTTGATGGTGAAGTCGCGGCGCGAGATATCGTCGTCGAGAGTGCCTTCTTCGACAATGGGGTTGCGCGAATCGCGGTGATACGACTCGCGGCGGGCGCCCACAAACTCCAGCTCAAGTCCGTGATAGCGGAGCTGCGCCGTGCCGTAGGTGCGGAATATGTTGACTTTCGACTTGCGCGACGTGGCTGCCAGAGCTTTTGCCACGGCGATGCCGCTCCCCTGCCCCACGCACACGAAGTCGATATCTTTCGACGGGCGGTGCAGAAACAGGTCGCGTACATATCCGCCCACGGCATAGCAGGGCACGCCGAGGCTGTCGGCGGCAGCGCCCACGGCCTCAAAGGTTGCACGGTCGAGATGTTGAATCAGATTGTCGTTCATTCAAAAAATGTGATTTCTTCAGGGGCGTTGGTTAGGCAGCGCATTCCGCCAGCCTCAACAACATAGGTGTTCTCAATTCCGACGGCACCGGTGCCGGGAATGACAAATTTAGGTTCGACGGCCACCACATTGCCTTCGGCAAGGATGTCGCGGCTGCGGGGCGCCAGCACCGGACGCTCGTTGATTTCGATGCCCACGCCATGCCCTACGAATCCGGCTTTCTGGCGGTGGCCCATGAAATAATCGTGCAGTCCGGCTTCGCGGGCCATGCGTTCGGCAAGTTCATAAAGCGTGCGGGCCTCGGTGCCGGGGACTCCGGCGGCTGCTACGGCATGGCAGATGTCGATGGAGCACCGATGGGCTTTGAGCGCGAGTGGAGCCAGCTTTTCTACGGCGAAAGTGCGCGTCATGTCGGTCATATATCCGGTGTAGTTGCCGTTGGCGTCGACCATCACGCTGTCGGAGGACTTGATGATGGAGCCGTTGGCGCCGACAGGCAGCGACGGATCAAGACCTTCGCCACCCATGGCGAAATCGTAGGGCGTCGGGGTGTCGGCATTTTCGCCCACGAGAATGTTGCCCATGAAAAGTTCCATGGTGTTGCCGCTGATGCGGAATTGCCCGAGACAGCCCTCGAGGCGCGACACGCGCTCAATCTCCACCTGCAGCTCGAGATCGGTCATGCCCTCCTGATAGAGGTGTGGCATGCGCCGGTAGACGCGCTCCTGCTTCACGCCGGAAGCGGTTATCTTATCGATCTCGCACGGCGTTTTGACGGCACGGGAGGCCATGAGCATCGGCGAGGCATTGACAATGCGGGCGCCGGCGAATATGCGGCTGAGGCGCTGGATGTCGCTGTAGGAGGTGACATCGAGTTCCATTCCTATTGAGGCCGGCATGCTGAAGCCGGGCGTTTCGACGATCTGTTCGGGTTTTCGCACATAAACTACGCCTTCGCCTTCAAGGCCAGCGGGCCTGCGCACAAACATCAGCGGCATGCCACTGAGTGGCAAATAGATATATCCGGCAAACACACGTCCGGTGAGGTAATAGATATTGGCGTTGTCGGTGATCAGCAACGCGTCGGCATCATGCATTTGCTCACGCACTTTCTTAAGGCGTGTTTCAAATTCGGATTGTTCGAGCAGGACTAAACGTTTCATTTTTGTAAAGTTTTGTCAGAGAGAAAAAAGCGCGCCACATCGGCAAACGAGTCGGCGGAGAATTCGGCATCGTCACATCGGCCGAAGCCATATGTGACATGCATCATGGGCACTCCCGCGGCATGGGCGCTGCGGCAGTCGCCATCGGTGTCGCCGATATACACGGGAGCCTTCAGGCCGTGGCGGGCGATGAGCCGGGCGATGTTGCCTTCTTTGTCGAGCCCTGTCTGGCCGTGAGTGAGCGTGTCGGTGAAATACGGGCGCAGGCCGGTGTAACCTAGAAAATAGTCGAGTCCGTGTTCGCCGCAGTTGCTCACCATCATAAGGCTGTAGCTGCGTGCGAGCTGCGGGATCAGTTCGGCGACTCCTTTGTAGAGGCGTCCGCCTCTTACGGGCATCATCTCGGCGTCGACCCGGCTGAGCACGGTGGCAAACCGGCGGCGGTCGATCCCGGCTGGAGTTATCCGCTCCATGATGGCTTCGATGGGCAGGCCCATACATTCGAGAAGCTCCCGACGGGTGACCGTAGCGTCGACACCCATGCGGCGGTAGGTTTCGTTCCAGATGTCGCAATAGGTGTCGACGGCATCCCACAGGGTGCCGTCCATGTCGAATATAAGGCTGTCGAATTGTCGCGTCTGCATATCTCGATGTTGTTTGGTCATGAGGCCGGGGTGTCCGGCGATCAGGATGCTTGCCGCCGCAGCGCCGGTCTGTCAGCCGGGGCTCAGGGCTTTTCGCTTTCGATTATGATACCGATCTGCTCAAGACCAGGCACAGTGTCGACACGCATCACATGTCTTAGTTTAACGGTTGCCGCCCCGGCAATGTTCACGATGCCGTCGATCGGCGCGGAGCACTGATAGGAATCGCCTATGCCTTTGCCAAGCCAGCGGCCGTAGCTGTCGGACATCATGATGTCGACGGTGTCACGGATCATTTTGCCCGAAGCATCGCTGCCGCTCACCTCAATCCACAGGTTACGGTAAGGGAAGTCGTCGTTGTGGCGCACAGCGACTGAAAGCCGCTTGCCTGTCGACGATAGGCTGTCGGTGGTGATGGCTATAGTGTCGCCGTAGGCCCAGCCGCCGGCGGGGAGCTGCTCGAAGCGGCCGAAGCTGTCGGCCGGATTGGTGCATGCGCCCGCAAGAACGGCGAGTGTCACGACGCATATAAGCAATATGAATCTCAGCGTCTTACTCATCTTTATTCATCCGCTGTCGGGGCATTGTTGCCGCCGTTGTTGCCGCCGCTATTACCACCATTGTTACCACCATTGTTACCGCCGTTTGCGCTGTCGCCGCGCTCTTTACCGCGGGGCTGACGACGGCGGTTGTCGCGGCGGTTGTCGCGGCGCTGACGGTCGCCTTCGGCTGCACGGCGCTTTTCCTGCGGGGCGCCCTGCTCTGCCGGTGCCGTCTGAGCCTGCGCGGCGGCCGGGGCGTCGCCTTCTGTCGCGGCGGGTGCCTGAGAGGCCGATGATTTCGGCTTTTTGCGCTTTTTCTTTTTTTTGCTGTCGAAGCGCGATATGTTGTCCTGATCGAGGAGGTCGGCATAGGTTTTCTTATCCTGTGCCTGATCGCTTTCGGCCAGCAGCGAGAGGGGCTTTTCGCCTTCTTTGTTGAGGGCTATCACTTCAAAAGCGCGGTCGGCGGGTATGGTGGTGAGGTTGGCGGGTATGTTCTTGTCGGTGCTGTAGGTGACGAGCCGGTTGAACACGTCGTATTTGAAATGATACCATGTGCTGTCGGCCGTTTCGAGGCGTATTTCTTTGCCCGGAAGCCGCTTGAGGGCCTCCACATAGGCGTCGACCTCGAAGTTGAGGCAGCATTTGAGCTTGGCACACTGGCCGGCGAGCTTTTGCGGATTGAGCGAGATGTCCTGGAAACGCGCCGAGGCGGTGCCTACCGACACGAAGTTGGTCATCCAGCTGGCGCAGCATAGGGCGCGGCCGCAGGGGCCGATGCCGCCGATGCGTCCCGCTTCCTGGCGGGCGCCGATCTGTTTCATCTCTATGCGCACCTTGAAAGCATCGGCAAGCACTTTGATGAGCTGGCGGAAGTCGACGCGCTCGTCGGCTATGTAATAGAATATCGCCTTGTTGCCGTCGCCTTGATATTCTACATCGCCGATCTTCATGTTGAGTTTGAGATCTTCGGCTATCTTACGGGCGCGGATCATGGTGTCGTTTTCTTTGGCTTTGGCCTCTTCAAAGCGCTCGAGGTCGGAGGGTTTGGCTTTGCGGAGCACGCGTTTGATTTCGGCGTCGTGCTTGAGATTCGACCGTTTCATCTGGCGCACCACAAGCGGACCGGTGAGCGTCACCTGTCCGATGTCGTGACCGGGCGCGGCTTCGACGGCCACGAGGTCGCCGATTGCGAGCGGAAGGTGCAACGAATTGCGGAAGAATCCCTTGCGGGTGTTTTTAAACTGCACTTCGACGATGCCGCAGGCTGTCTTGGCGCCGGGAATGTCGGCCAGCCAGTCGTAGCAGAACAGTTTGCCGCGCGGCGGAGCATAGCTGCGGGCCTCACGCCGGGTGCCTGCGCCGCATGATGATGCGGAACCGGAGGCCTCGGAGTCGGCTTTGCGTTTTTCTTCGCCGGGCGTTTCGTTATCGTTAGTCATAGTTGCGCAAAATCAGTGGATTTATTTTGCGAAGCTCACTGAACGTGTCTCGCGGATAACGGTGATCTTTACCTGTCCCGGATAGGTCATCTCGTCCTGGATGCGTTTGGCTATCTCGGCCGAGAGCTTTTCGGTTTCGACGTCGTCGATCTTGTCGGCACCCACAATCACACGGAGTTCGCGGCCGGCCTGGATGGCGTAGGTCTTGATGACGCCGGGATATGAAAGGGCAAGCTGCTCGAGGTCGTTGAGACGTTTGATATAGGCTTCAACCATTTCGCGGCGTGCACCGGGGCGGGCGCCGGAGATGGCGTCGCACACCTGCACGATCGGGGCGAGGAGCGATGTCATCTCGATTTCATCGTGGTGCGCGCCGATGGCGTTGCATATTTCGGGTTTCTCTTTGTATTTCTCGGCGAGTTTCATGCCCAGCAGTGCGTGCGGCAGTTCGGGCTCTTCGTCGGGCACTTTGCCTATATCGTGGAGCAGGCCGGCGCGACGGGCTTTCTTGGGGTTGAGGCCAAGCTCCGATGCCATGACGGCGCAGAGGTTGGCCGTCTCGCGTGAGTGCTGGAGCAGGTTCTGACCGTAGCTGGAGCGGTATTTCATCTTGCCCACAAGGCGGACGAGTTCGGGGTGCAGCCCATGGATGCCGAGGTCGATGGTGGTGCGTTTGCCGGTTTCGATGATTTCTTCCTCAACCTGACGGCGCACTTTAGCAACCACTTCCTCGATGCGGGCCGGATGGATGCGGCCGTCGTTGACAAGCTGATGCAGAGCCAGTCGGGCTATCTCGCGGCGCACGGGGTCGAAGCCCGAGAGCACGATGGCTTCGGGGGTGTCGTCGACGATGATCTCGATGCCTGTCGCAGCCTCGAGGGCGCGGATATTGCGGCCTTCGCGGCCGATGATGCGACCTTTGATTTCATCGGAGTCGATCTGGAACACGGTCACGGAATTTTCGATGGCCGTTTCGGTAGCCACACGCTGAATCGACTGTACGACAATGCGTTTTGCCTCTTTGTTAGCCGTCAGCTTGGCCTCGTCCATAATGTCGTTGATATAGCTCTGAGCGGCTGTCTTAGCTTCGTCCTTGAGCGATTCGATGAGTTTTTCCTTAGCTTCTTCGGTCGAAAGGCCCGACATGCGTTCGAGTTCGTCCTGAGCGTGGCGTATCATGCTGTCGAGCTCGCTCTGGCGGGCGTCGGCGGCTGCCATCTGCTCGGTGAGACGGGTGCGCATCTGCTCGTTTTCGTTGCGTGTGCGCTGGTTTTCACTCTGCTGCTGATTGAGCTGCATCTCGCGCTGTTTGAGCTTGCCTTCCATCGACTGCACTTTCGACAGGCGCTGTGAAGCCGTTTTCTCAGCTTCGGAAACAATTTTCAGCTCTTCTTCGCGGGCCTCGAGCAACTTGTTTTTCTTGAGCACTTCAGCCTCGTTTTCAGCTTCTGCTATTATGGTTTTTGCACGGCTGCGCGCCATGTTGCGCTGGGCTATAACAGTGCCGGCGATGCCGACTGCCAACGCAATCACCGCAACCACGATATAGATCAGTATTCCTGCGTCCATTGGTAATTATATTAGGTTATTATGAGTTATTATATAAAAAATTTCCGCTTCAATATCCGCGTGCTGTCTGCGCCTGCCGCCACATGCAGCCAATAGCTGCGTCCGTGCTCAGCATCCGCGGTCAACCGCCGGTTATCGTGCGGGAAAAAGATCAATGCCCTCCATGCCGGCCGTAAAGCCGTCAGGAATTTCGGGGTGGCGCTCTCTTGCGCTCTGTCCGTCAGCCATTCAGGGCGACAACAGATTGTCTGTGATATATTTCAGCCGACATTCTCCTGTCTGTTGACCGGCGAGTGCGTCTCGCCGTCGAGCAGTCTGTCGATATCGGATTCAAAGCTGTCGAGCAACGCTTCTGTCTGCCTTGCCTGCGACGAAAGGCTGAGATACCCTTTCGCGAACAGCAATGTCACCTTTGCCATTATTTCATCAGTTTCGCTGCCTGCAAACCGTCTGACATACGATTCATAAGCATGATTGATTTCTTTGGCCGCCTCGCGGAGCAACACCTCTTCCTCAGGCCTGATGGTCAGACTGAGGCGGACATTGCCGATGCGGAGCGTTATATCAAGTTTATCTTTCATCGCATCATTCACTTAGCTCGTTGATGCATTTGTCTATGTCCCGCAATAATTCGGCAAAAAATTTCCGGCTCCGTTCAACGTCCTCGCGGGCGGGCGACAGGGTTGTCACCACTTGCAGCTGTTCCAGCTGCTGCCTCAGCACTTTGGTCTCGCGGTCTTTACGCGCAATCTCCTGCTCGAGTTCGTTGATCCGGGACTCCGCTTCACGCCGTGCGTTCTCCATCCGGGCATAGCGCTCTACGAGTAGCTGCGTTTTGCTCTTCAGACTGTCAAGGCGTTGCTGCAGATTACCGGCCATTTTATGCTAAATTTTTACAAAAGTAGCAAATATTTTTTATATCCGCCTATTTTTCAACTTTTTTTCAACACAAATAAGTTTTGGGCCGATGACATAGCCTGCATTTTCCCCTTCCAAATGAGGCGCAGCCCGCGGAGGCGCTGTCAGCGGAGACCCGTCACGATCATCGGCTGATAGGTGAGCCGGCGGATGCCGGACCGGAGGATGCTTCGGGTCACCGACGGGCCGACATGGCCGGAAACGGCATTGACACCGGTGTCGCTGAGATGGCGGAGAAGCGACACGGTGTCGGCGAACTCTTTAGTCACGGATTCCGTCTCGACGCGGATGTCGCGGAATCCGGTTTCCGACAGCAGCTGCCGCCATCGCTCGGGTGAATAGTAGTTGGGCGTAGCGGGGAGATACGGCGTCAGCTCACGGAAGTTGTCAGTCCCGAACGTCGACAGGGCTATCACTCCGCCTGAGCTGAGCACGCGGTGACAGTGGCGCACGAAGGCGGCTGGACTGTTGAACCACTGCACTGTCGAGGCACTGGCTATGAGATCGTACGATCCGTCAGGCTCTTTGCGTATCTGCATCTCGGCATCGCACCTGCGATGATCACCGGGCAGAGCCTCCGATATCGGAGCAAGATCCCAGAGCGTGAGCCGCCGCGGAGCCAGGAGCGAGGTAAGTTCGCCGGTCAGCAGCCCGGTGCCGCAGCCCACTTCGAGAAGATTGCCGGGCTCTTTGCCTGCAAAACGCTCACGTGCAATGCATGCCAGACGGCGCGCCACGCGACGCTGCACTTCGGCTTCGCCGTCGTAGCTGCTAACCGAGCGCACAAAGCGCTGTGCCACAAGTGATTTATCGACTATCAACCGATCGATAAGCACTCCAAAATCCGGCAGATGCGGCTCGTCGACACACCGCACATCGGGATGCCCGTCCCAGGCACGCAACTGGCTGGCAGCCGGTATGATCATGTCGCGCTTCCCGACGATGACAACGTCCCAGTCCGACATACGCTCGCGGCAGTGCTCCATCGCGGCAATGGTCCGGAGCTCGGTTGCAAGTCGCTCCACAGGACGCTGCACCCACCCGCTTGCCGTAAGAGCGGCAAGCCGCTGCGACGAGCCGCACATGCGGCGGGTCCGTTTGCCCGGCGATTATGATGAGATATGC
>CABUBG010000053.1:0-15461 GCA_902489785.1 uncultured Porphyromonadaceae bacterium | reverse complement strand
CTTCTTCAACTCAAGAAATTCACTCGAAAATACGCCGCCCTGACGTTAACAAATTATGTGGAATAGGCTCTAAGAATGTCGCCCTGCCCTTGTTGTATGACAGGGCGACAATCTAAGTGAGTTCTTGAAATGTTGCTGATCCGCGGCCGGCGCGGAGCCGGGGTCATTCGCCGCAGTGTGCTGCACGGCGTATGGCGTCGGCTATCTTCTCGTTGTTCTCGATCTGATCGGCATAGTGGTTGAGCCGGATTGCGGCTTCGTTGACGTCGATGATGAAGAATCCGCGAACCGAGAATGTGCCGTCGCTGTTCTTGCGATAGATGGTGAAAGCGTTGTGCACTTCGCCTCTCACTTCGCCAGCGATGCGTGCTTCGACATCGGCGATGTAGGCTTCGAGCGGGGTGTCGTTGGTCTGACCGGCGTGAACCGCTATATTGGCACTGAACTCAGCCTGCACTTCCTGAATGTAGTGGGTCTGGGCGTCCATGAGCAGGCGTTTGTCGCCGAGCGAAAGTGAAGCGGCATTGTTGATGTCGTAGACCTGGCCGCGTTTATCGCCGCCGCATGATTTGTCGGTCTGGAGGAGGTAGTCGCACAAGGCAGCTTCAAGCGATGAGGCGCCGTTGAAGATCCATTTTTCTTTTTTGAGTTCTTTGGCACGTTGCTTGGCGATTTTTTCTGCCATTTTTGTGTGTTCTTTAGCAATTTTTGCTTCGTTGCTTTCTGCGAAAGCCGCTGTGCTGAAGCCTATGAAAGCTAAAAGCACCAGAGTGATGATTTTTTTCATGTGTTTTTGGTTAAAATAAGTAAAGGATTGTGTGCACTGCAAATTTACTCACACTTTATGTAAAACCAATCGTATTTCGGTTAAATTTGGTTAAATAAGGCTTAACGGAACTTAACGGGATTTAAAAGGTGCAGCGCCCGAAAATGTCAATGAAGATGCGGGAGTGATTGGAGCGCATGCGGTAGCCGTCGACCGACAGGCGGTCGTGAGGTACGCCGCGGTTGTGCTTGTCGAAAATGGCGCGTGCGTTTTTCAGAAAGGCTTTGCGGGCTCTTTCCATTGCCGCCGGAGCGGGTTGTTCGGCCGGGATCAGGCGATAGTTGTTGACCTCTTTGTCGGGCGGAAGCACAAACACCATGCGGTAGGAGGCGCTGTCGACGCAGGCTTTGCCCTGCCGGTCGCGGGCGAGCCGCACGCGCAGCATGGCGCCGCCGCGGGTGTCGGTGGTGCGCATGGCCGAGATGAAGTTGCCGAGCGAATAGCAGGTGAGTATCTTTTTCTTGTGGGCGTCGCTGTAGGTGAGGCTCATAGGCTGGATCACGTGGGGATGGCCGCCGATGATGAGGTCGACGCCCTGCTGCCGGAGGAATTCGGCGAGCGTTTTTTCGGATTTCGGCGGAAGCAGGAGATATTCTTCGCCCCAGTGCATGCATGCGGCGATGATCTCGGCGCCTTTGGCGCGGGCGGCGGCAATGTCGCGGGCTATTTGGTCGCGGTTGATGAGGTCGACAACCACATTGCCCTGCACCGGAATACCGTTGGTGCCGTAGGTGTAGTTGAGGAAGGCCACTTTAAAGCCGCCGATGTCGGCTATGAATGGCATCACCGAGTCGCGGTAGGCTTTGTCGGGATAAGCGCCGATGTGGGCTATGCCGTTGTTGTCAAGGGTGCTGACGGTGCGCCGGAGCCCTTTGTCGCGGCGGTCGAGGATGTGGTTGTTGGCGTTGAGGAAGAGATCGAATCCTGCTTCTTTGAGGGGCGTGATGTAGGAGTCGGGCGCGCAGAACATCGGGTAGCCTGAGTAGGGGGCTCCGCCTAGTGGCAGCTCGAGGTTGACCACGGCATAGTCGGCCGATTCGATGTAGGGGCGCAGAGCCTGATAATAGGGCGAGAAGTCGTAAGTGCCGTCGCTGCGGCGGGCGGCGTTGAGCTGCCGCTTGTGCATCATGGCGTCGCCGGCAAACACAATCTCTACGGCGGGACGCGACTGTGCTGCGGCGGTTGCGGCCAGCAGCCACATAATGAGCAGTGACAGAGATCTGAGCCGGCGGCTAAGCATGGATCCTTATCCTTATGGTCAGGCTTTGGGATAGATGTCGCCCTGTGCTGCGAGAAGGGTGTTTCGCATCAGCGACACTATGGTCATGGGGCCGACGCCGCCGGGCACGGGCGTGATATAGGAGCAGAGCGGAGCCACGTTGTCGAAGTCGACGTCGCCGCGCAGGCGGAAGCCGCTTTTGCGTGTGGCGTCGGGGACGCGTGTGGTGCCGACGTCGATGATCACGGCACCGGGTTTGACCATGTCGGCGGTGACGAAGCCGGGGCTGCCGAGGGCGGCGATGATGATGTCGGCTTCACGGCATATTTCCTTAAGCCCTACGGTGTGGCTGTGGCACACGGTGACGGTGGCGTCGCCGGGCTGATGTTTCTGCATCATGAGCATGGCCACGGGCTTGCCTACGATGTTGCTGCGGCCGAGCACCACGCAGCGGGCGCCGCGGGTGGCGATGCCGTAGCGGTCGAGAAGCTCGAGGATGCCGGCGGGGGTGGCGGAGAGGAATGTGGGCAGGCCGATCGACATGCGCCCTACGTTGATGGGGTGGAATCCGTCGACATCCTTGCGGTAGTCGATGGCTTCGATGATCCGCTGTTCGTTGATGTGGGCGGGGAGGGGAAGCTGAACGATGAATCCGTCGACGTCGCTGTCGGCGTTGAGCGTTTCGATGGCTTTGAGCAGATCGGCTTCGGTGACTTCGTCCTCGAAACGGATGAGGGTGGAGCGGAATCCGCACTGCTCGCATGCTTTCACTTTGTGAGCCACATAGGTTTCGCTGCCGCCGTCGTGGCCTACGAGGATAGCGGCCAGATGGGGACGTTTTTCGCCGCGCTGAATCATGGATTCAACGGTTTTTGCAATCTCAGCCTTGATATCGTCGGCTATTTTCTTTCCGTCAATGAGTGTCATGCCTGTCGTGATGTTATCGGAGGTGATGTATTAGTCTGTCGGGTGTGGGATCAGTGGGGACGCTGCTGACGCATCTGGCGCATCATCTTCATGGGGTTTTTCATGGATGTGGCCATTTTCATCACTTTGCGCATCTGGTCAAACTGTTTGATCATACGGTTGACTTCGACAATCGTAGTGCCCGAGCCGCGGGCTATGCGCTGACGGCGCGAGGTGTTGAGCAGCTGCGGGTTGGAGCGTTCGGCGGCGGTCATCGAGAGGATGATGGCTTCGATGCCTTTGAATGCGTTGTCGTCGATGTCGACATCCTTGATGGCTTTGCCCACGCCGGGAATCATAGCGGCAAGATCCTTGAGGTTGCCCATCTTCTTGATCTGGTTGATCTGCGAAAGATAGTCGTTGAAGTCAAACTGGTTTTTGGCGATTTTGCGCTGGAGCTTGCGGGCTTCCTCCTCGTCGTAGGCGTTCTGGGCTTTCTCGACGAGAGAAACGATATCGCCCATGCCGAGGATGCGGTCGGCCATACGTGCGGGATGGAAGAGGTCGAGGGCCTCCATCTTTTCGCCTGTGCCGACGAATTTGATGGGCTTGGTGACGACGGTGCGTATCGAAAGGGCGGCGCCGCCGCGGGTGTCGCCGTCGAGCTTGGTGAGGACTACGCCGTCGAAGTCGAGGCGGTCGTTGAATTCCTTGGCTGTGTTGACGGCGTCCTGACCGGTCATGGAGTCGACTACGAAGAGCGTCTCCTGCGGTTTGATGGCCTTTTTGATTGCGGCTATCTCCTGCATCATGGCTTCGTCAACGGCCAGACGGCCGGCTGTATCGACGATCACCAGATCGAGATGGTTCTGCTTGGCGTAGCGGATGGCGTTTTCGGCAATCTCGACAGGATTTTTGTTGCCTTCCTCGGTGTAGACGGGGACTTCAATCTGCTGGCCGAGCACCTTGAGCTGTTCGATGGCGGCGGGACGGTACACGTCGCAGGCCACGAGCAGCGGGCGTTTGGCTTTTTCGCTTTTGAATTTCTTTGCGAGCTTGCCCGAGAAGGTGGTCTTGCCGGAGCCCTGAAGGCCCGACATGAGGATGATGGCGGGATTTCCCGAGAGGTTGACCTGCGCTGTTTCGCCGCCCATGAGTGCGGCGAGTTCGTCGTGGACAATCTTCACCATCATTTCGCCGGGCTTTACGGCTGTGAGCACATTCTGTCCGAGAGCTTTCTGCTTTACGGTGTCGGTGAAGGTCTTTGCAACTTTATAGTTGACGTCGGCGTCGAGCAGTGCGCGTCGCACGTCTTTGAGCGTTTCGGCAACGTTGATTTCGGTGATTTTGCCCTGGCCCTTGAGCAGTTTCAGGCTTCGTTCGAGGCGTTCGCTAAGATTTTCAAACATGGTTGGATATCCTGTGGGGTGTGTTAATTATCTGTTGTAGTGAGATCTGTTGATGAGCCGGACGGTGTGGAGAGGTTTTATTTGCCGGCCGGAAGCAGGTTGGTGGCGGTGTCGGGAAACACCACTTTCGGGCGGAAAGTGCGGGCTTCCTCGATGTCCATGGTGGCGTAGCTCATGATTATCACGATGTCGCCGCGGTGCACTTTGCGGGCTGCGGCGCCGTTGAGGCATATCACGCCGGAGCCGGGCTCGCCGGGGATGGTGTAGGTGTCGAAGCGCTCGCCGTTGTTGTTGTCGACGATGTAGACACGCTCGCCGGGAAGGATACCGGCAGCTTCGAGCAGCAGGCTGTCGATGGTTATGCTTCCGATATAGTCGAGGTTGGCTTCGGTGACGGTGACCCGGTGGATCTTCGACTTTAGCATCTGCACTTGTATCATGGGCGATAGGTTATGTTGTCGATCAATCTGACATCGCCGCAGTAGACGGTGACACAGCCCACTGCCGTCTTGGCCTGATCCCAGTCGGTGATGGGCTGCATGGTGTCGGCGTTGACAATCTCGTAGTATTCGGTGCGCATCTGCGGGAGGGCGTCGATGGTTTCGGTGACGAAGCGTTTCACTTCCTCGACGGTGCGCGACGGTTTGAGTTCCAGACTCTCAACGAGTGTGCGGTGGATGGCCGGGGCTATGGCGCGCTGCTCGGGCGTGAGGCGCACGTTGCGGCTCGACATGGCCAGTCCGTCGTCGTGACGCATTATCGGGCAGGCCACGATTTCGAGGTCGAAGCCTTCGAGCTCAACCATGCGGCGGATCACGGCTATCTGCTGATAGTCCTTCTCGCCAAAATAGGCGCGGGTGGGCTGCACCATGGCGAAGAGCTTGCTGACGATCTGGGCCACGCCGTTGAAATGGCCGGGGCGCATGGCGCCTTCCATCACTTCGGCCACGGGGCCGAGATCAAACACGCGGGTGTCGGGCTCGGGATAGATTTCGTAGACCGACGGGATGAAGGCGTAGTCTACGCCGGCTTCTTCGAGCAGGCGGCAGTCGGCTTCTTCGGTGCGCGGATATGTGCGAAGATCGTCGGGGTTGTTGAATTGTGTGGGGTTGACAAATACGCTTGTCACCACTATGTCGTTGTCCTTGCGGGCACGTTTCACAAGCGACAGGTGCCCCTGATGGAGCGCGCCCATCGTGGGCACGAGGCCTATCGAATGTCGCAGGCTGCGGTGATGCTCCATGGCTTCACGCAACTCATTGACTGTGCGTAACACTTTCATTTCTCTGCAGATATGATGTCGTTTTATTGCTGAGATCCCCAATAGGGGGATTTTCAGGCACAAAATTACACAATTATTATATACTGACAAAATCCATGAAACTTAGAGCCGGTTCGACAATAAATATTAACGGCAGGGTCGCATAGTGCGGAGTGATTTTTGGCCTGAGAGGCAGGAGTGTACCGGATGTACACGACTGACGAACAGGGCGGAAAGCGCCCGCAATATGCGATTCGATGTAATTTCGGTTCAGTCAAAAGGGGGAAATGCCAAGGCTTGTGTTATTATCTGTAACCCAGGTTACTGAATCCAGGAGAATAATAAAGTTTAACCGCAAACAGCAAAAGCGCATTCGCAGGTTTCTTTTGTGCTTTCATGGGAAGGAGCGTACTGGCCTCTATAAAGTATTCATGGCGATTGCATATCCGGTTTACACCGGATGTCAGCGGAAGATGCTGCCACAATATTATCCACCGCCGGGGACGGTATATTATCATTTCCGCAGGTGGAGTCAATCAACAAAATTCGTGGGTTTTCTGCGCAGCCTTGTGACGATTGTGCCGTAACTATGAGTGCTGTCTGTCCCCGGCACGGGCATTGACTTATCTTGACGCGATACTTTTCATGCCCTATACTTCTGACCCTCACCAACATTATGCCATAAAATATTTATTTGACGGGACGAAAGCTACATTCGCCTCGGCCACTCGTTGGCGCTTTTCTTCAGCTCTTTCGGTCACGATGGAACCCCATCGCTCCCTCATGATCTGAAGAAAATCACTCAACGATTGACCGCCCTGCCGTTAACATTTATTGTCGAACCGGCTCTTATCTGATGACAGCAAGCCCGCGCCGCCGGGGTGACGGGCGCGGGCTTGCGTTATGGGGGTGATGCGGGTGTGTCTTACTGAGCGAGGTCGACAGCGTAGTAGGCTTTCTTGCCGGTGGGGTAGATGCCGGTGATGAACATCACGTTTTCGGTGGCATCGGGTGCTGTCACAGCGTTGTAGGCTTTCTCCATGTCGTCGACCGATGTGATGCGCTTGCCGTTGACTTCGAGCACTATGAATCCGTCCTTCAGACCTGCATCCTTGAAGGGACCGTTTTTCAGACCGGCCACCTGGATGCCGTTGCTGATGCCGAGCTGTTTCTTCACGTCGTCCTTGATGGCCTTGAAGGCGCAGCCGAGGTCGGCCATGCTTTTGGCGGCGGCGATCGATGTGTTGCCGGCGCTGTTGTAGAGGGTCACGGTGACGGTGTGCTGCTTGTTGTCGCGCAGATAGGTGATCTTGATCTTTTCACCGGGGCTGAAGCGGCTTATCTGCTCCATGAGCTGCGGGGTGTGAACGGTGGGTGTGCCGTTGATGGCGGTGATGACGTCGCCGGGCTCGATGCCTGCTTCTTTGGCAGCGCTGCGGTCGTTGACGGCGTTGACAAGGAGGCCTTCCGATGTGGAAATGCCGCGTTCGGAGGCGAGTTTGGCGTTAAGCTCGGTGAAGGTGATGCCGAGGACGGCACGCTGCACCACGCGGAATTTCATGAGGTCGTCGGTGACTTTGCGCACGATCGATGTCGGGATGGCGAACGAGTAGCCCGAGTAGGAGCCGGTCTGCGAGTAGATGGCGGAGTTGATGCCTACGAGTTCGCCTTTGAGGTTGACGAGCGCGCCGCCCGAGTTGCCGGGGTTGACGGCGGCGTCGGTCTGGATGAAGCTCTCAATGTCGAGACGGCCGTTGCTCTGGCCGCCGGAGATGCGGCGCGCTTTGGCGCTGACAATGCCGGCGGTGACAGTCGAGGTGAGGCCGAAGGGGTTGCCGACGGCAAGCACCCATTCGCCGATTTTAAGATCGTCGCTGTTGCCCATGGGGATGACAGGCAGGTCGTCGGCATCGATTTTCACCAGCGCGAGGTCGGTCATGGGGTCGGTGCCGATGAGCGTGGCGTTGAAGGTGCGGTTGTCGTTGAGCACTACCTCAAGACGTTCGGCTCCGTCGACCACGTGGTTGTTGGTGATGATGTAGCCGTCCTTGGTCACGATGACGCCCGAGCCGAAGCCGCGTTCCTGCTCTTTGTCCTCGCCGCGGCGCGGACGGCGCATCTGTCCCGAACCGCTTCCGTCGCCGAAGAAGTATTCAAAAAACGGATCGTCGAAGCCGGGGAATCCGGAGTTGTAGCTCACAGTGGCGTAGTTCTTGATGGCGACAACACCGTTGATGGTCGATTCGGCGGCCGAGGTGAAGTCGGCGTTCTGAACCGAACGGCTGGCTACGTTGAAAAGCCGTGCGTCGGATTGTGCGTCGGCATATCCGGCAGTCAGAATGCCCATTGACAGGGCTATGATTACTTGAAGTTTCATAAAATGTGGAATGTGTTGGGAGTGTGTATAATATTGTCAGATGAATTGTCGGTTTATATCCGTTGCAAAAATAGTGCAATCTTTAAATTTTTCGTTTATGTCGGAGATTATTTAATGTGATTTAATATGTAAGCGTTAAAAATTTATTTTTTTTCACCGAAAAGCGTGAATAAACGTGCAGAAAAGCCGACAATTATAGGAAATGTTGTCATAAAAATCGCTATTTTTGCCGATGAACTTGCAAAGAGTCATGAAAAGAACAATCCGTCTGATGATTCTGGCCTCGGTGCTGCTGACTGCAGTGTCGGGTCTGACCTCGTGCGGCACGTCGCGCAGCGTATCGCGCAGCCAGGGCGGCCGGCCGTCAGCGTCGTCGCAACGTCAGCCGTCAGCGCCGGCGCATCTCGACTTGTCGCGCAAGATGGCGAAACCTATGGAGGCTCTGCTCCGTGAGGCCGATTCGTGGATAGGCACCAATTATCAGTACGGCGGCAACGACCGCGGCGGCATCGACTGTTCGGCGCTGGTGATGCGTGTGTTTGACAACGCTCTGAACATCAAGCTGCCCCGCACATCGCGCGAGCAGCAGGAATACTGCACGCCTATTGAGCGCGTCGACCTCCGCGAGGGCGACCTCGTGTTTTTCACGGTCCGCGGCGGCTCGACGGTGGGTCATGTGGGCATCTACGTGGGCAACGACTGCTTCATCCATTCGTCGTCGTCGCGCGGGGTGATCATCTCCTCGCTCACCGGACGTTATTATATTGACAATTATTTCAGCGCAGGCCGTGTCGAGCAGTATCACGCGTTGCTCGACGACAGGCTCCGGCCGGAAACACCGGCTGCGGCTCCGGCACCCAACGGCAATATGATCGCGTCGGCCGGCGCCGCGAAAACCGACACGCGCAAGAGCACCGCACCGGCGCCTCCCCGCACTGTCAGGGTGATTCCGGCACCTGCTCCTGCGGCGGATGTGCCTGAACAAGCCGCATCTGTCCGCACTGCGCCGGCATCTGTCCGCACTGCGCCGGCACCTGCCCAGGCTGAGCCGGCCGACGGCGAGGCTTCGGCGCTTGAAGAACTATCGGAATTTTTTGACTGATGAATGATATTTTCAACCGTGTGGAGCGCCTTGTGGGGCATGAGGTGCTGGAGGCGTATAAGCATACGCGAGTGATCGTGCTCGGCATCGGAGGCGTGGGCAGCTGGACTGCCGAGGCTTTGGTGCGCTCCGGCATAGGGCATGTAACCATTGCCGATGCCGATGTGGTGGCCGAGTCGAATATCAACCGCCAGCTGATGGCCACAACGCTCACCGTCGGCGAGCCGAAAGTCGACGTGCTCCGCAGCCGGCTTCTGGAAATCAATCCCGAGGCTGAGGTCGAGGCCGTGTGCGGGCGTTTCTGCGCCGAAACGGCCGACAGCTTCCGGCTCGACACATATGATTATATAGTGGATGCCATAGATTCGCTCTCCGACAAGGCATTGCTCATCAACATGGCCACGCGCATGAAAGTGCGGCTGGTGTCGTCGATGGGCGCGGCGTTGAAACTCGATCCGACAAAGATACGCGTCGGCGCGTTTGACGATGTGCGCGGCTGCCGCCTGGCGGCTGCTCTGCGGCGCAAGTTCAGGCAGACGGGCGTGTGGCCGTCGCGCAAGTTTCAGTGTGTCTATTCCGAGGAACTGCTGCCCAACCGGGGATGCCGCGAGGACAACTCGGGCGCTATGGCCTACGGCAAAGCCGTGGTCAACGGCGCGATGTGCCACATCACGGCCATTTTCGGCATGACTCTTGCGGGGCTTATTCTCGACCGCATATACCGGCTCACTCCGAAGACTTCTGATTGCGGCGAGTGAGGCCGTCTGCGGCCTGACATCGCATCATTCGGCGATCACTGTCTCGATAGTGGTGGTGCTGTCGCTATAGGTTTTGATCGAATCGACATGCTCCTCGTCGCCGGCTGCTCCGCCCATATCGTCGCCCACCACGAGCACGGTGTGGAAATCGTCGTAGGTCGATGCCAGATTCAGCGTGTCTTTTCTGTTGAATTTCTCCACGGCGGCGCGGAACTGCGATCCGTAGATCTCGATCATGATATTATAGAAATCGTTGTAGCGCCGCATGGCCTCTTCGCGTTTCTGGCCTGATGACTGCTGCACGCGGTGATAGAGATATTCCAGGGCGCCGACGCCTTCGCCGGGCGTGAGTTCGTCGGGATGGTTCACGAGTTCGTCGAGCTGGGCCGGCGTGAGATGGCGGTTGCCGTGCTCGAGATCCACGGGGTCGGTCTGCTGTTCCGACAGGGAGGCCGAGTCGCTGCCGTCCGACGAGGATGAGCCGCAGGCGGCGGTCGTTAATGCTGTGATTGCTATTGTGAGGGCTGAAAGGATTTTCATCGTTTACGGTATTGAAAAATGATCGGATGTGGAATTGCTCCGCGGTCAGTCGGCAGGGCAGAGGGCGCGCGCCATCGCTTTGGCGGCACGTCGTCCGTCGCCCATGGCGAGGATCACGGTGGCACCGCCACGCACTATGTCGCCGCCGGCGTAGATGGTCGGGATCGACGACTGCATCGTTTCGTCGTCGACGCAGATGGTGCCGCGCTTGCTTATGTCGAGCCCTTCGATGGCGGAGGGAATGAGCGGGTTGGGCGACACACCGACGCTGACAATCACGAGATCGGTCGGGATCTCCTCGATGGCGCCTTCAACGGCTACGGGCGAGCGGCGCCCCGAGGCGTCGGGCTCTCCGAGCTCCATGCGTTGCAGGCGCATGGCGCGGACGCGGCCTGAGGCGTCGGCAAGATATTCAATGGGGTTGTGGAGCGTGAGAAATTCCACGCCTTCTTCTTTGGCGTGCTTGATCTCTTCTTTGCGTGCCGGCATCTCCTCCTCGCTGCGGCGGTAGATGAGCATCACGCGTGAGGCGCCCATGCGGCGTGCCGTGCGCACCGAGTCCATGGCGGTGTTGCCGCCGCCGATGATGGCTACGCTGTTGCCGTGGAGCACCGGGGTGTCGTGGTCATTCCGCCCGGCGCCCATCAGGTTGACGCGGGTGAGATATTCGTTGCTCGACATCACGCCGATAAAGTTCTCGCCGGGGATGCCCATGAAGCGGGGCAGTCCGGCACCGGAGGCCACGAAAAGGCCTTTGAAACCCATGTCTGTGAGGTCGTCGCTGCTGAGCGTCTTGCCCACGATGCAGTCTTTCACGAAGTGCACGCCGAGCGCTTCAAGTGAGTGGATCTCACGGTCGACGATGGTGTTGGGCAGACGGAATTCGGGAATGCCGTATTTGAGCACGCCGCCTATCTCGTGGAGCGCTTCATACACTGTCACGTCGAAGCCCTGACGGGCCATCTCGCCTGCGAATGAAAGGCCTGCGGGGCCGCTGCCTGCCACGGCAATCTTGATGCCGTTGGGCTTGATGCCGGCGGCATCGGTCTCGGTGCGGGCATTGTCGGCGGCGAAGCGTTCGAGATAGCCTATGGCCACCGGCTGTTTCTTCATCTTGTTGTAGATGCACCGGCTCTCGCACTGTTTCTCCTGCGGGCATACGCGGCCGCACACGGCGGGGAGGGCGCTGGTGTCGCGGAGCACGCGGGCGGCTTCGTCGATGTCGCCGCGCTGTATGTTTTTGATGAATCCGGGGATGTCGATGTTCACCGGACAGCCGTTGACACACTGCGGGTCGGGGCAGTCCATGCATCGCGTGGCTTCGGCTATGGCCTGGGCACGTGTGATGCCGCTGTTCACTTCCTCGTTGCATGTGATGCGGTAGGCCGGATCGAGTTCCGGCATCGCTACGCGCTGCAGTGCGGCACGTTCTTTGGCCGTCATGGCTTTGCGCAGTTCCTCGCGCCAGGCCGCGGTGCGGGGCGCTCTTTCGTTATTTTGTGGCATTGTCGGGCTTTGGTTGGGTTGGTGTAGGGTTGTAGGAACGGAGTCGCATCATCATCTCGTCGAAGTCTACCTGATGGGCGTCGAATTCCGGACCGTCAATGCATACGAATCGCGTCTTGCCGCCGACGGTCACGCGGCAGGTGCCGCACATTCCGGTGCCGTCGACCATGATGGTGTTGAGCGAGCACATCGTCGGGACGTCGTATTTCTTTGTGAGCAGGGCCACGAATTTCATCATCACGGCGGGTCCGATGGTGACTACCAGATCCACTTTTTCGCGGTTGATCACGCTTTCCACGCCGTTGGTCACGAGGCCTTTAGTGCCGTAGGAGCCGTCGTCGGTCATGATGATCACCTCGTCGCTGTAGGGGCGCACCTGATCTTCGAGTATGATGAGGTCCTTTGTGCGCGCCGCAAGCACGGTGATCACTCTGTTGCCGGCCTCTTTCATGGCTTTGATGATGGGGAGGAGGGGAGCCACGCCCACACCGCCGCCGCAGCACACCACGGTGCCTACGTTGGCTATATGGGTGGCCTGTCCGAGCGGACCCACAACATCGGTGAGGCATTCGCCCGACTCAAGGGCACATATCTTGCGTGTCGATACGCCCACGGCCTGAACCACAAGCGTGATGGTGCCGCTTTTTACATCCGAATCGGCTATGGTGAGGGGGATGCGTTCGCCGTTCTCGTCGGCGCGCACTATCACGAAATGCCCCGCACGTCGCGAACGCGCTATCATCGGCGCTTCCACCACCAGCTTCACCACATTTTCCGAAAAATGCTCTTTCTCTATTATCTTAAACATAGCGTTGTCGTTCAACATATCGCAAAGTTAAGCGGAATTCGGCGGTTTACAAAATATTTTTTTGCCGGCGTTTTGTCGGTTAGGGATAAAAGAGGTAAATTTGCGTTACCGATCGTATTCACATTATATAAAGAACATCCATGTCAGAGGAAAACGCACTGCCCGCGGGCACCATTCTCCGTTCAGGCCGCAATCTCTATACCATTAAGCGCGTTATAGGCGCCGGAGGCTTCGGCATAACCTATTGCGCCGGCACCAAACTCCGGGCCGGAAATCTTGAATTCGACGTCGAGGTGGCCATAAAGGAATTTTTCATGGCGGCCGACTGTATGCGCGACGATTCCACGAGCGCCATGATATGCTCCAAGCCGGCACAGGAACGTGTCAGTCAGGCCCGCAAGGACTTCCTCGGCGAAGCGCGGAGGCTCAACGCCATCTCGTCGGCGCACCCTAACATAGTGCGCGTCAACGAGGTTTTCGAAGCCAACAACACCGCCTACTACGTTATGGAATACCTCGAGGGTCAGAGCCTTGCCGACTATGTGGCCTCGCGCGGCGGACGGCTCTCGGAGGCGGAAACGCTCGCCATAATGATGCCGGTGGTCGACGCCGTGGCCTTTCTGCACGGCGAGCGCATAACGCACCTCGACATCAAGCCCGCCAACATAATGCTGGCTGTCGACGGCTCCACCGGCACCCGCCGCCCCGTGCTGATAGACTTCGGCCTGTCGAAACACTACGACGAAAAGGGCCAGCCCACATCAACCGTCAACACCCGCGGCTTCTCCGAAGGCTACGCTCCGCCCGAACAATACGGCGGCATAGACAGCTTCTCGCCCGCCGCCGACGTGTATTCCCTCTCCGCCACCATACTCTACTGTCTCACCGGCCGCCGTCTGCCCAAATCGCTCTCCGTCGACCAGGAACAGATAGAAGCCGAAATCCCCGCGGCCCTTTCCGCCGATCTGCGCGCAGCCCTCCGTGGCGGCCTGCAATTGAATGCCCGCCGCCGCATCCCTCATGCCTCCGCCCTCAAAGCTGCCCTCTCCGGCCTGACACAGCCCGTGGCTTACGAGGACACTATTCCGGCTCCGCAACCGGTCCCAAGACCATACCCACGTCCTACGCCCAGGCCTGACCCCAAGCCGAAACCCCGCACGACATCGCGCACCGCCATCTACATAGCCATTGCAGCCACCGCCATAATAACCGGAGCCGTGCTTTTCTTCCTCCTCCGCGGCAACGGCAGTGACTCCTCGGAGCCGACCGCAGTTGCACCACCCGACACTGCGGAGCTTGTGCAACCAACTGAACCTGAAGTGATAGTTCCCGAAGGAATGGTTGATCTGGGACTGAGCGTCTACTGGGCCGAAAAATGTGTGGACAACGCCACGCCTGCCTCCAAAGCCACATTGCTCAAGAAACTCGATGCCTCGCATCGCCTCCCCACCAAAGCCGAATGGCAGGAACTGCTTGACCGCTGCACATGGACATGGCAGTCATCGCCCGCCGGCTACCGCGTAACCGCCCCCAACGGCCACTCCATCTTCCTCCCCGCCGCAGGTGCATACGATCCCGACAGTAAGGAACTGTTGTTGAAAGACGATTATGGTCCATATTGGGCAGCCGATAAAAACTGCATATTTGCATTCTCTCACAGTCAGAATGAAATAGGAATCGGTGAACCACCATACGGATATGTATTTCCGGCAATAGCAGTGATGGACAAATAACCGTTTGATCCGTCGGCGTCGGCGCAAATTAGGAGCGACGGCGTCTCGCCGCCGAGTATTTCATTGATAAATAATAATATAAATACTAATATCAGCAATGGCAAATGCCATTCCAAACACCAAATGAAACATAAACTGATTTTTACACTGATAGCTGTTTTTGCAGCCGCAGCTGTCGTAATGTCATTGGCACCCGCACCCGATGGAGGTCTGCCAAAAAAGGAAAAACCTTCAGGCAACTTCGGTAAGGGCGGTAACTCCGG
Source organism: uncultured Porphyromonadaceae bacterium (assembly GCA_902489785.1). Classification (GTDB taxonomy): domain Bacteria; phylum Bacteroidota; class Bacteroidia; order Bacteroidales; family Muribaculaceae; genus Paramuribaculum. The sequence goes on along the minus strand of CABUBG010000053.1, from coordinate 753 downwards.
CCAGCAAAGGCCGGGCGGAAACAGTAGCAGCGGTAGCCGTGGCGGCGGTTCCAGTCACCCCACTCCGCCTCCGGCTCCTGCCAAAATTCCCGAAATAGAGATGATCTATGTGGCCGGCGGCACATTCAACATGGGCGCGGATGATTCCGATGCGTATGACCGTGAAAAGCCCGTCCATTCGGTAACCGTGTCGGGATTCTCGATAGGCAAATACGAAGTTACTCAGAGACTCTGGAAAGCGGTGATGGGAACTAACCCGAGCTACAATAAAGGCGACAATCTGCCTGTGGAGAATGTGAGCTGGAATCAGGTTCAGGAATTTATCCGCAAACTCAACGCCATGACCGGCAAGCACTACCGCCTCCCCACCGAAGCCGAATGGGAGTTTGCAGCCCGCGGCGGCAATCGCTCACAGGGCTACATCTATTCCGGAAGCAGTAATCTCAGTTCAGTAGCGTGGTATTACGATAATAGTGGACGTAAAACCCATCCGGTCGGCACAAAAGCCCCCAACGAGTTAGGTATCTACGATATGAGCGGCAACGTCTGGGAATGGACATCCGATATATGGTGCACAGACTACAAGAGTCCACGTACCGGCTCTAACCGCGTGAGCCGTGGCGGCAGCTGGTTCCACAACGCGTGGTACTGCCGCGTGTCTTTCCGCTACGGCGACGCGCCGGACGACTGCAGCAGCAACCTCGGCTTCCGCCTCGCCCAGTAGTTTGTACTTCACTGATCTGTTGAGCTATC
>CABUBG010000052.1:0-15734 GCA_902489785.1 uncultured Porphyromonadaceae bacterium | reverse complement strand
CCGCTTCTATAGTTGGTTGATGTGATGGTGGGATTAGGAGCGGCGGCTTCCAGCCGCCGGCATCTCAATCCGCTTATCTCCATCTAATTATCAATACGTTAGCGTTGCAGGCGGCTGGAAGCCGCCGCTCCTATAGTCAGCTGCCGCTTCTATAGTTGGTTGATGTGATGGTGGGATTAGGAGCGGCGGCTTCCAGCCTCCGGCATCTCAATCCGCTTATCTCCATCTAATTATCGATACATTAGCGTTGCAGGCGGCTGGAAGCCGCTGCTCCTATAGTCAGCCGCCGCTCCTATCGTTGGTTGATGCGTCGATGAGCAAACGACTGACACACAAACATAAAAAATCAACCGGCGCGCTCATCATTATCGGATGAACGCGCCGGTTTATGTTTACTTCGTAATCGCTTACTCTTTGATCATGGCGACAAGTGCCTCGAAGGCCTGGCTGATGCCGTCTTTGTTCTTGCCACCGGCCTGAGCGAAGCCGGGCTGACCGCCGCCACCGCCCTGGATCATCTTGGCTGCCTCGCGAACCATCTGCGAAGCATTGTGGCCGTTTTTCACAACGTCGTCGGTAAGCATCACCGTCAGCAGCGGCTTGCCGGTCATATCGACAGTGGCTGCGATAAACGCCGTAGCTTCAGGCAAAGCTGCGCGAACGCCGAACGCCACATTCTTCACTATCTCGGGCACGCGAACGCCGGCGAGCGTCACAAGCTTCACGCCGCCCACGTTTTCTGCCTTGGCGATAGCCTGCTGAACCATAGCGTCGGTGCGCTCCTTCATGTAGCCTTCAACCTCTTTGTGCAGATCGGCATTCTCGGCGATGGCGCGACGCATGGCGGCAACAACGTCGGGAGCATTGTTGAACATGCCCGCCATCTCGCGCATGCGGTCGGTCATCTCGTCGAGAGCCTCTTCCACGGCCTCGCCGGTGATAGCTTCTATACGGCGGATGCCGGCGGCGATGCTGCTTTCCGACACGATGCGTATCATGCCGATATTGCCGGTGTTGTCGACATGCGTGCCGCCGCAAAGCTCAACAGAGTCGCCGTAGCGGATCACGCGCACCTCCTCGCCGTATTTCTCGCCGAACAACGCCATGGCGCCCATGGCCTGAGCCTCGGCTATCGGCACATTGCGGTGTTCGTCGCGCGCTATGGCCGCACGCACCTTGGCGTTGGCGCGGTGCTCCACCTCGCGCAGTTCCTCGGGGGACACCTTCTGGAAATGCGAGAAGTCGAAACGCAGGAATTTGGGCGATACAAACGAGCCGCGCTGCTCAACATGTGAGCCGAGCACCTCGCGGAGCGCTGCATGCAGCAAGTGGGTGGCCGTGTGGTTGCATGATGTGGCCAGACGCGCCTTCCTGTCGATGCGGGCCTCGAACACGGCCGTCGGATCGGCGGGAAGTTCCTTTGTCAGATGCACGGCCATGCCGTTTTCGCGCTTAGTGTCGTAGATCTCGGTCACCGAGCCGTCGGGAGCGACGAGCACGCCGCTGTCGCCTACCTGACCGCCCATTTCGGCATAGAAGGGCGACTGCGCGAGCACAATCTGATAAAACTCGCCTTTTTTCTGTTTCACCTTGCGGTAACGCAGTATGTTGGTGGTGAACTCTGTATTGTCGTAGCCCACGAATTCGGGGTCGCCCTCGTTGACAACTGTCCAGTCGTCGGTCTCGACGGCGGCGGCGTTGCGGGCGCGGTCCTTCTGAGCCTTCATCTCGCTGTCGAATTCGGCCTGATCAAGCGTCATGCCGTTTTCTTTCAATATCAGCTCCGTGAGGTCGAGCGGGAATCCGTAAGTGTCGTAGAGCACAAAAGCTTCCTTGCCCGAGATCTCCGTCTTGCCCGCGTTTCTGGCGGCCGCGATGGCGCTGTCGAGCATGCGTATGCCGTTTTCAAGCGTTCGAAGGAACGAATCCTCCTCCTCTTTGATCACCTTCATGATCAGCTCGCGCTGTGCGGGCAGCTCGGGATAAGCCTCGCCCATGCTCTCGATGAGCGTGTCGACAAGCTTGTACATGAACGCCTGCTTCTGGTCGAGGAACGTGTAGGCGTAGCGCACGGCGCGGCGCAGGATGCGGCGGATCACGTAGCCGGCCTTGGCATTGCCGGGCAGCTGCGAGTCGGCGATAGAGAAGGCGATGGTGCGCACATGGTCGGCGATCACGCGCATGGCTATGTCAACCTTGGCGTTCTCGCCGTATTTCTTGCCCGAGAGCTCGGCTATGCGGTCGATCAGCGGGGTGAACACGTCGGTGTCGTAGTTCGACGTCTTGCCCTGAAGCGCCATGCACAGACGTTCGAAGCCCATGCCGGTGTCGATCACGCGGGCGGGCAGCGGTTCCAGCGAGCCGTCGGCTTTGCGGTTATACTGCATGAACACGAGGTTCCAGATCTCGATCACCTGCGGATGGTCGTGGTTCACGAGGTCGCGGCCCGGCACGGCGGCCCGCTCGGCGTCGCTGCGCAGGTCGATGTGGATCTCCGAGCAGGGGCCGCAGGGACCCGTATCGCCCATTTCCCAGAAATTGTCGTGCTTGTTGCCGTTGATGATATGGTCTTTCGGCAGGTGTTTCTCCCAGTACCCGGCAGCTTCATCGTCGCGGCTAAGGCCCTCTTCAGGAGAGCCCTCGAAAACGGTGGCATACAGCCGATCGGGGTCGAGTTTCAGCACATCCACCAGATATTCCCACGCCCAGTCGATGGCCTCGCGCTTGAAATAGTCGCCGAAGCTCCAGTTGCCGAGCATCTCAAACATGGTGTGATGGTAGGTGTCCATCCCGACCTCTTCAAGGTCGTTGTGCTTGCCGCTGACGCGCAGACACTTCTGCGAGTCGGCAACGCGATGATATTTCGCGGCCTTGTTGCCGAGGATTATATCTTTAAACTGGTTCATGCCGGCGTTGGTGAACATCAGCGTCGGATCATCTTTGATCACCATCGGAGCCGATGGCACAATGTGGTGTCCCTTGTCGCGGAAAAACGACTTGAACGACTCACGGATTTCTTTAGCTGTAAGCATTTTTCTTTATGATGGTTTATGTTTATTCTTTAATTAAGGTGCAAAATTACCCATATTTTCGTATTTTTGCAACTGCATTTCGATATTATTCATTCTATGGACTCCATCGAGAAGAAATACTACAAGATTTCCGAAGTGGCCGAAATCCTCGGCATTCCCGCTTCCACACTGCGATTCTGGGAAAAGAGTTTCACCGTAATCAAGCCTAAACGCAATTCACACGGTACGCGCTTCTACACCCCCGCCGACATCGACAAGATTGCCATGGTTCACTATCTCGTCAAAGAGCGTGGCCTGAAACTCGACGCCGCTCAGGAGCAGATACGCACCAATCCCCGGGGCATAGAGCGCCGTCACCAGACCGTGGCGCGCCTCAAAGAGATGCGTAGCCGCGTCCAGAGCATGCTCGACGCCCTAAACACACTGCGCTGACACGCCTTCAGACCATCTGCATGCAGGGATCTTTGCAAGGATTATTTGCAACTCAAACGCAATTAATACGACAAGAATGCACGTAATTTCGAGTATTTTTCGTAACTTTGAGCCGAATTTTCGCTATACATTATCAATATCGTTAATAATTCAATCATGCACAATATGAAGAAAATCTACTTCTCATTAATAACTCTCCTTGCCGCCGGCGCCCTCTCCGCAACCGCCCAGCAGCTCCCCAGCTATGGATTTGAAGAAGCCTGGGTTGATTGCATCCCATGGAATAGCAACAAACACCTGACAAAAACAGAAGGCAAACAACCATCCGGTTGGTGTATTTCAAACGTCACGTCATCATCAAATGCTGCATGTCAGACAATTGGATCCTCCGTTTCCGGTTTTAACAGCAATCAAGCAATAAAAGTAGAAAACAAGCAAATTCTATCCCAAATTATTCCCGGTTATTTTACATTAGGCACCACCTGGTCTACAGCAAAAGCTTCAGGAGTTGGGACAGTAGTTTCCGGGACCGCTGATGGCGGCACATGGGGCGGCATGTCAAACTTTTCATATCGTCCTGACGCCTTGTATTTTGATTATACACGGACAAATGGTGATGGGTCTTCAGAACCTGCGACAATAATCATTTATTCTTGGAAAGGGGAAACTCAACAGGCAAATGTTCCGGCAGAAAACACATATTCATTTTTCAAACCAGCAGATCCCGCTGTTGAGCCAATTATGTATAATCGTGACCGCTGTATTCTTGATGAGCTAAACTCTGGAAATCTTGGTGGAGATGTCACAAAGTCATCTGATTTTGAATTGATTTCAAAAACAATTTATAAAATCACATCTGCAACATCTTCTTGGGTATCAAAAACAGTAGACATTGACTATTTAAATACAACAACGCCTACTATGTTCAATGTCATTTTTGCATCAGGCAATTATCTTGCAGACCGCTCCACATTAAAAGGTGGTGATGCTTTAACTGTTGACAATGTAAAACTTGTTTATTACTCCCGTCTCGCTTCTCTTTCGGTTAACGGAACATCGGTTGCGGGATTCAGCAGCAACATTTACAACTATACCGTCGACAGCGAGATGCCCGAAGAAAGCGCATTCGCTTTCACATGTCTCGGCAACAGCGGATCGGGCAAGGCGACACTGAGCCTTGACAAAGAAAACGCTAAAGCCACCATCACTGTAACCAACAGCAATGCCGGCGGTACTGATGTCGACGGCCAGACAAGCCACGTCTACACTATTCAGTTCAACAAACCCCAGACAGGCGGCGATGTAGTTATCGGCGACGACCTTTACGGTGTTTATGCCGGAATTGTAACCATCAATGCCATTGAGGCCGGTCTTGGCAATGAAGACATCAACCGCGACGGCAATGTCCACATTATCGACAATGGCAAAAACGACGGCACATGCACATTCAAACTTCCTGACTTTGCTCTTGACGATACCCCTGAAGGTTATATCGGCGATATCGTTGTGGAAAATATGAACGTCACCAACACCTCCGACGGAGGATACGGAATTTCAGGCACAGTCAATCCGCTCAAACTCACCATGAACGGTTCGGAAATAGTAGCCAAAGTAACCGTTTCCGGCACTATTGATGCCACAGGAAAAGCAGTTCTGAATATTGACGTGATATGGATCATGAATCCCGAAAACGATCCAGAAGGTAACGATGGCGTTTCGATACCTGTTAAATTCAACGGCCAGTTCGATGCTATTGCAGGTATCACCGACGTTCCTGTTGACAACAGCAACGCCCCGGTTGAATACTACGACCTCAGAGGCAACCGCATCGGCGCCGACAACCTCACCCCCGGCATCTACATCCGCCGTCAGGGCACCGAAGCGACCAAAATCCTCGTAAAATAACAGACCACACAATTTACCCATCACAACTAGCGGCGCGACCCTCCGAAGGATCGCGCCGCATTAATATTATAATGCATTCCGCAATTCCCACATATAGCAACCATTACCTACCATTAATAATTTTTAATAACCGAGAGTCATAGAGCCGGAGGTTATTCGGTGAAGAATTCGTAATTTTGTAAGTTATGGAATTCAAGCTCTCATCGCAATATAAACCCACGGGCGACCAGCCGCAGGCCATCGAACAGCTGTCGCAGGGCATCCTCGACGGTGCGCCCGCCCAGACGCTGCTCGGCGTCACCGGATCGGGCAAGACGTTCACCATGGCCAACGTGATCCAGAAGGTGCAGAAACCAACCCTGATCCTGAGCCACAACAAAACGCTTGCCGCACAGCTCTACAGCGAATTCAAATCGTTCTTTCCCGAAAACTCGGTGCAGTATTTCGTTTCCTATTACGACTACTATCAGCCCGAAGCCTACATCCCGTCGGTCGACAAATACATCGAAAAAGACCTGATGATCAACGACGAGATCGACAAACTGCGTCTCGCCACCACATCGGCCCTACTCTCCGGGCGCAAGGACATCATCGTGGTCAGCTCCGTGTCGTGCATCTACGGCATGGGCAATCCCGAAGACTTCAACAGCAGCGTCATAGCCATCAGCGTCGGTCAGAAGATCACGCGCAACGCCTTTCTGCGCGAGCTGGTCAACGCCCTCTATTCACGCGACGAGATCAACTTCTCGCGCGGCAATTTCCGTGTGAAAGGCGACACCGTCGACATCCATCTCGCCTATGAGGAGATCATAGTGCGTGTGGTGTTCTGGGGCGACGAGATCGAATCCATAACCACACTCTACCCCGACGACTATGTCACTCTCGGCCAGCTCGATTCTTTCAACATATTTCCCGCCAACATCTTCGTCACCTCGCCGCAACGGATGGCCTCCGGTCTGGCTCAGATCGAGCTTGACCTCGGCGAGCAGGTCAACTTCTTCTACAAAGAGGCACGCGAACTCGAGGCACGGCGCCTGCAGGAACGCGTGAGCTACGACATCGAGATGATGCGCGAGGTGGGCCACTGTTCCGGCATCGAAAACTACAGCCGCTACTTCGACGGCCGCCGTCCCGGCATGCGCCCTTTCTGTCTGCTCGACTATTTTCCGAAGGACTTCCTCACCATCATCGACGAGAGCCACGTCACCGTCCCGCAGGTTCGCGCCATGTATGGCGGTGACCTCTCGCGAAAGATGAATCTTGTGGAATACGGCTTCCGCCTCCCGGCGGCGCTCGACAACCGTCCGCTGAAATTCGAAGAATTCGAAAAGCTCACTCCACAGGTGCTCTACGTCAGCGCCACGCCCGCTGACTATGAACTGCAGCGTAGCGAAGGTGTCGTCGTGGAGCAGATCATTCGTCCTACAGGGCTCCTCGATCCGGTCATCGAAGTGCGCCCCACCGTCAACCAGATCGACGACCTCATCGACGAAATAGCCACCCGCACCGACAAGAGCGAACGCACGCTCGTCACCACGCTGACAAAACGCATGGCCGAAGAGCTCAACGATTATCTCACGCGGCTGAAAATAAAAACCGCCTACATCCACAGCGACGTCGACACGCTCGACCGCATCCGCATCCTCGACGACCTGCGCGCAGGCGTCTACGACGTGCTTATCGGCGTCAACCTCCTCCGCGAGGGCCTCGACCTGCCTGAAGTGTCGCTCGTGGCCATTCTCGACGCCGACAAGGAAGGCTTCCTGCGGTCACACCGCTCGCTGACGCAGACCGTGGGCCGCGCCGCACGAAACCTCAACGGCACCGTCATCATGTATGCCGACAAGATCACCGACTCCATGCGCCTCACCATCGACGAGACCGAACGCCGCCGCACGCTCCAGCTTGCCTACAACGAAGAACACGGCATCACTCCCACGGCCATCGTCAAGGCCCGCAACCGCATCATCGGCCTCGACAAGGCCGAAGCCGAGGAGGCAGCGGCAGCCGCACCGAAGCGCCCGCAGCGCAGCGACAAGCCCGCCGCCAAGTCGTCGCGCGAAAACGGCCACGCCCTCTACGATCAGGAATTCTCCACATCGGTTGACATCGCCGCCGATCCTGTGGTGCCATATATGAACGCCGACGAACTCCAGCGCACAATCACGCGACGCCGCATGGAGATGGTCGACGCCGCCAAGCGCATGGACTTCATGGAGGCCGCACGCCTGCGCGACGAAGTGCTGAAACTCGAAGAAATCCTCAAAACCAAATCATCCGATGGCAACAATGACTGATCCGCGCACCGACCTCAAGCTCTATCTGCCCACCTCCGTCAAAGAGATGAAGCTCCTCGGGTGGGACTCTGTCGACGTGGTGATCTTCTCCGGCGATGCCTACGTCGACCATCCCTCGTTTGGCGCCGCCGTCATCGGCCGCACGCTTCAGGCCGCCGGCTACCGCGTGGCCATCGTGCCGCAGCCCAACTGGCAGGACGATCTGCGCGATTTCCGCAAGTTCGGCGCCCCGCGCCTGTTCTTCGGCATCTCCGCCGGCGCCATGGACTCGATGGTCAACCACTATACGGCAGCGCGGCGGCGCCGCTCCGACGACGCCTACACCCCCGGCGGCCGCCACGGCGCCCGTCCCGACTACCCGACTATCGTCTACAGCGAGATACTCCGGCGCCTCTACCCCGACACACCCATCGTGATCGGAGCCATCGAGGCATCGCTGCGCCGCCTGTCGCACTATGATTACTGGCAGGACCGCCTGCGCCCGTCAATCCTCGCCGACTGTCCCGCCGACCTCCTCATCTACGGCATGGGCGAGAAACCGGTTGTCGAGGTGGCCCGCCGCCTCGAAGCCGGTGAAAGCATCGGCCGGATGACCGACATCATGCAGACGGCCGTCATGCTCCCCGCCTCGGCGCAGCCCGCCGAAGCCGACGCCGGCAACATCATACTCCACTCCTTCGACGACTGTCTCGCCAGTAAACGCTTCCAGGCCGAAAACTTCAAGCATATCGAGCAGCAGAGCAACCGCTTTCATGGCGCCACGCTCTGGCAGCGCCACGGCGACCGCACCGTGAAAGTCAACCCCATGCTGCCCCCCATGACCACGGAGGAAGTCGACGCCTCCTTCGACCTCCCCTACACCCGTCTGCCGCATCCGCGCTACAAAGGCAAGACCATCCCGGCCTATGAGATGATCCGACACTCGGTCAACATGCACCGCGGCTGCTTCGGCGGCTGCGCCTTCTGCACCATCTCGGCCCATCAGGGCAAATTCATAGCCTCGCGCAGCAAGGAGTCGATCCTGCGCGAAGCCCGCAAGGTCACGCAGATGCACGACTTCAAAGGCTACATCAGCGACCTCGGCGGCCCGAGCGCCAACATGTATGGCATGCACGGCCGCAACCTCGACATCTGCAAGAAATGCCTGCGCCCGTCGTGCCTCCATCCCAAGCCGTGCCCCAACCTCAACACCGACCATTCGCAGCTGCTCGACATCTATCATGCCGTCGACGCGCTGCCGGGGGTGAAGAAGTCGTTCATAGGCAGCGGCGTGCGCTACGACCTGTCGATGCACCCCACAGGCGATCCGCACACCGACGCCGTCAACCGCCGCTACAACGAGGAGCTTATCGAGCACCACGTGTCGGGCCGTCTGAAGGTGGCGCCGGAGCACACATGTCCCCGTGTGCTCAACATCATGCGCAAGCCCGACTTCAGCCTGTTTCACGATTTCAAGCGCATCTTCGACAGCGTGAACCGTCGCGCCGGCCTGCGTCAGCAGATCATCCCCTATTTTATCTCGTCGCATCCCGGATGCCATGAGGTCGACATGGCCGAGCTCGCCGCCGAGACCAAGCAGCTCAACTTCCACCTCGAACAGGTGCAGGATTTCACGCCTACGCCCATGACCCTCGCCACCGAGATCTACTACACAGGCATACACCCCTACACCGGCGAACGCGTCTTCACGGCCACAAGCCCCGAAGAGAAACTCGCCCAGCGCAAATATTTCTTCTGGTACGACCGCACCTACCGCTCCGGCATAATCCGCTCCCTCCACCGCCTCCACCGGCCCGATCTGATCCAAAAACTGTATCCGGGGCGTCCCCGCTGAGGCCTGACATAGGCGGAAACCGGACACGTGTTACTGATTACGGGAGAATATGAGAGTTAAAGTTTTTTTATAACCTGTCTTTAATTTGCTTAAATTCTTATGCTTTTTCGTATTTTTGCATAACATATCTTTTCTATAGAATCGAAACAAATTTAAATAATATGTCTACAACACTCAAAACAATCGTTATGACTGCAACGGCTCTGATTATGGGTGCTTCGGCTTCAGCCGCCGAACCGGCGCTCATCGACAAGCCCGCTTTTACGCCGACAAACGGCCAATATGACATCGACGCGCTGGAGGCTCTCGGGCGTGTAAGCGCTCCGGCGGTTTCGCCCGACGGCAAGAAAATACTCTACGGAGTGAGCTATGAAAGCGTGGAGCAGAACAAGAGCAACCTCGACCTCTATGTGATGAACATCGACGGTAGCGGAGTAACCCGCATCACCGCCACTCCGGAAAGCGAATCGGGCTACGCCTGGATAGACGGGGGCCGCAAGATAGCTTTCATGAATCCTGTCGACGGCAAAATGCAGCTGTGGGTCATGAACGCCGACGGCTCGGACCGCAAGGCGGTCAGCTCCGTTGAGAACGGCATTCAGGGATTTCTTTTCTCTCCCGACGAAAAACGCGTTGTCATGATCGGCACCGTGAAATACAGCCGCGAAGCCAAGGACATCTATCCTGACCTGCCCGATGCCACCGGCCGCGTGATCGACGATCTGATGTACAAACACTGGGACGAATGGGTCACCGAGATACCTCACCCGCTCATCGGCGAGTTCAACGGCACGGAAGTGACCGACGTCGTCGACATCATGCAGGACGAGCCTTACGAATCGCCCATGAAGCCGTTCGGCGGCATCGAATCGTTTGCATGGAGCCCCGACTCGCAGCAGCTCATCTATGTTTCGCGCAAGAAGACCGGGCTGGAATATGCCGTGTCGACCAACTCCGACCTCTACCTCTACGACCTTGCCACCGCTACCACCCGCAACCTCACCGAAGGCATGATGGGCTACGACACCAATCCGGCCTACTCGCCCGACGGCAAATATGTGGCATGGCTCTCGATGGAGCACGACGGCTATGAATCGGACAAAAACCGCATCTTCATCATGGACATGGGCACCGGCGCCAAGACCGACCTGACAACCGACTGGGACTACACTGCCGACCAGATAGCCTGGAACCCCGACGGCAAATCGATCTATTTCATCGCCGCCAAGGACGGCGTCACCCCCATCTTCTCCATCGCGCTTAAGGACAAGAAAGTGAGCGTGGTGGCCGACGGCACCTTCGACTATGCGGCCCTCGCCCCCGCAGGCAAGAAGCTGCTCATCTCCATGCGCCACTCCATGCTGATGCCCAACGAGATAGTGTCGGTTGAAAAAGGCAAAGTGACACAGATCTCCAACGTGAACACCGAACTGCTCTCACAGCTCAAGATGCCCACCGTGGAGAAGCGCATGGTGCCCACCACCGACGGCAAACTCATGACCACATGGGTAGTCTATCCTCCCGAATTCGACGCCACGAAGCAATATCCCTCGATACTATACTGTCAAGGCGGCCCGCAGCAGGCCGTCAGCCAGTTCTGGAGCTATCGCTGGAATCTTGCCCTGATGGCCGCTCAGGGCTACATTGTCATCGCGCCCAACCGCCGCGGCCTCCCCGGCTTCGGCACCGAATGGAACGCCCAGATCTCCAAGGACTACGGCGGCCAGAACATGCGTGACTACTTCAGCGCTGTCGACGACATGAAGCGTGAATCCTACATCGACCCGAAGCATATCGGCGCTGTCGGTGCAAGCTACGGCGGATTCTCCGTCTACTGGCTCGCCGGACATCACGAAGGCCGCTTCGCCGCCTTCATAGCCCACGCCGGCATCTTCAACATGGAGACACAGTATCTGGAAACCGAAGAGATGTGGTTTGCCAACTGGGACATGGGCGGCGCCTACTGGGACAAAAACAACGAGGCCGCCCAGCGCACTTTTGCCACCTCGCCCCACCGCTTCGTCGACAAATGGGACACCCCGATCCTGATCACCCACGGCGAATATGACTTCCGCATCCTCGCCTCGCAGGGCATGATGGCCTTCAACGCCGCCCGTCTGCGCGGTGTTCCCGCCGAGATGCTCATCTTCCCCGACGAAAACCACTGGATCCTCAAGCCGCAGAACGCCATCATGTGGCAGCGCGTGTTCTTCCGCTGGCTCGACCGCTGGCTCAAAGACAAGAAATAAATGTCGAAAACACAACTGAAAAAAGAGCTCGCCAAGATGACCGCCGATCAGATTGGCGAGCTTCTTCTTGAACTTTACGATGCCCGTCCGGAAGCCAAGGAATATCTCGACTTCTTCATCCGCCCCGACATCGACTCGAAGCTCGAGAAAGCCCGCGCCAACATCAAAAAAGAGATGTGGCGCACCTCCCGCGGCCGCAACCGCGCCCGCTCCACGCGCGTCCGCCGCTATATCAAGGATATAGCCTCGCTCAATCCGGGCGAAGAACATGTGCTGGAAATCATGACCTACGCCGTGGAGCAGGCATGCGCCGTCGGGGCCGACCAATGGATCAAAGAGACTACGCAGAAAGCGCTTGCCCGGCTGCTCAGCGACACGCTGACCGAAGCCGACCGCGCCGGGATGCTCGGCGACTACCTCCCGCGCATCGAAAAAGCCATAGTCTCCATGCCCTCATCATGGTTCCGCACCAACGAATTCAAATCGCTTTTGAAAGAAACACTTGACGACACCCTCCCTGCAATGTATTGAAGTTCATCATGATAATATAGGAGCGGCGGCGTCTCGCCGCCGGCATTTCAACAAGCCGCATAATCCTTTGATACGCAAGCCCATTTCCACGGCGGCAAGATGCCGCCGCTCCTGACAAAGCAGGCGGACGCGGCTGGCCGCAGTTCCTGCAATGACAAACGGGGCAAAACAGGCACGGCCGCCCGGCGTCAGTTGCCGCAGGTGAGGATGGTGAAGTAGCGGTAGCCGGATGAGGAGTTCATCAGGGTGTACTGGAGGGTGATATAGTCGCCCTGATAGCCAAACCATGTTGCGGTGATGGTGCTTCCGTTGTTGGACTGGCTGACGGGGACTCCGAAACTTGCGGAAAGTCGGTTGTAGACGCCATAGAAGCGGGAGGTGTTGTAGCCGACACTCGAGTTGTAGAACTGCGACCTTACCAGACCGCCGCCGGTGAAATAGAGGGTGGCATCATCCCAGTAATAGCCCATCTCGTTGACACCGCGGAGATACACTTCCTGTGAGCCGTAGCCGTCGATGCTGTAGCCGCCGCTGTAGAGATAGTCGAGCGCCGAGTTGATGGTGAGGCCGAAAGCCATGCCGAGGATGTCGGGCACCACATTATAGCGGCGTGAAGGACGCCATGCCCGCGGGGGCACCGGACGCGACCAGGGGCCGAAAGAAGGACGGCCGGGGCGTGTCGGAGGCGCCATATAGGGCGGACGGGGAGCCATAGCTCCGGGACGCGAAGGCCTTACGGCCGGAGGAGGAGGCGTAGGATGTCCGTTGCCGGGGCGGAAATTGTGTCCGCCGCCGGGACGGTTGCCACCGTTGCCGGGGCGATAGTCGCCGCCACCACCGGGACGGTTGCCACCGTTGCCGGGGCGATAGTCGCCGCCACCACCGGGACGGTTGCCACCGTTGCCGGGACGATAGTCACTGCCGCTGCCGGGACGGTTGCCGCCACCATTGCCGGGACGATATTCGTTGCTGCCGCCGGGACGGTTGCCGCCGTTGCCGGGACGCGTTGCATTGCCCGGGCGCGAATTGCCTTGTCCGGAGTGACTGCCACGTCCGGGACGCTGACCGGATTCAACGCGGGTAGATCCACCGCGACTTCCACCTCGCCGGCTCTGAGCCTCGACAACGGGCACAGTCAGCAGACCTCCCATCAGAGCCACAAACAGACTAACAAACACTTTTTTCATGATTTCAACATTTTTGAAAGGTGAATAATCATCGATCTTTGGATATTTGACATCTCTTAGCCCACTAAGTTTAATCAGGGCTACTATGACATCAGACCGGCAATTTCAAGAGCGTATTGTCTCCCCACAGGCAAAACGGTGCCGTCACCAAGAACAACTTCCGATCTGCTGAAACTCTTGATCTTTGACTTCGATACGATATAGGAGCGGTGTATGCGTAAAAAATGATCCGGCGGCAATAATGCATATATATTCTTCAACAGAATGCGCGACATAATGCAATCGCCCGACACTCTGAAAATTTTTGAATATCCTTCTATGGCCTCAATATACAGGATGTCATCTATCGGTATGCTTATATTGCTGTAATCCTGTTTGACTATGATGCATTGCGACGCCGTTTGCAGATGACTGCGGCCGATACGGCGTAAAGCTTTGGAGAAAGCAGTCTGGAAACGATTGAACGAAAATGGCTTGTGAAGATAATCCACGGCATCGAGATCGAATCCTTCAAGCGCATACCGCAAATAGGCGGTCGTGAATATAAAACATGTATTCCCAGGCAATTTCGCTGCAATTTCCAATCCGTTTATCCCGTCCATCTCAATGTCAAGAAAAACGATATCCGGATTAGAGCGGAGAATGGCGTCAAGACCCTTCCGGGGATCATTGAATTTCTGCAATTCAATATTTCCTATTCTCTGACAGAATTTTTCTATTATATCCAACGCCAATGGCTCATCGTCGACAGCCACGCATTTGATCGGTTCATTCATGGTTGTATTGAAGGTTTATTTTAGATTTTTATCGGTTTGACTTAACCGATTGAGAAATAAACTATTAGCGAATTATTTGAGAAATAGAGGTAACGATTTGGCAACTGTGCGAATTTCAGCGTTTTGCGTTGTATGCTGTCAAATAACTCTTTCATTTGCAAATATAACATCTTTTTCCGAAAGTACGAACTGTTGGCAGCAATTTTATAAAATCAACTTGCGAAAAACGAAAATCATTCATCCCATTTACAAGTTGGCATGTTAAGAACATTGTCCGCTTTGTCATTTTGTTACCGGGATTTGTCCGCATGGTAGGAGAAGCGTACCAATCAGTCAAGTATGTTGTTTCATTATGTAATAGCCAGCTGTTTTTTGTGTAATACTCCGATATCGCTTTCTTTTTGATTTCATAAGAAAGCCCCCAGCGAAAACCCTGCCGGAGGCTGTTTTTAATCTAATACATTTTCGGGAATATCAGTTGCTTTTCTTGTTAGATAATATTCTGTATTGGTTTCTATATCTGTTGCTCTCATTATAATAGGTGCTATTTCTTTTGTCTTTGGACTTTCGATGAAATCGTGCCAATCCCAGCCTAAAAAAAGTTTTACAACAGCAAACATAGTTTGGTCTGTTCCTGTTAGATTATATTTATATATGGTTCTATTCTCCAATTCTTTATGATAAGTTAATGTTAAGAACGGAATATTTCCCTTTATGGAAAATTCATAATTTCCTGTACTCTTTATCTTTAATTTATCATCGTACAAGTAGAAATCTTTATCGTCGTTATTTATTAAGAAAATTTCATCACCTTGCTTATATGGTGGGCGTACAGGGTTGTTAATAGACAAATGTAAATAACTATCTACTATCTTTATTCTTAGATCAGTTGTTTCATGTGCAATATTGTCCTTTACTTGAATAGTTGTTTCTCCTTTTTGTTTAGGATATATATCTAAATTACCCATACCGATAGGGCTTGATAAATCTATTTTGACATCTAATATAGAGGGATCTTTTATCTCAACGGAGTAATCTTTATTTCCACTTCGTATCATTATACTTTTGGCTCCGATTAGAGGACGCTCGTAGTAATCTTTTTCAAAAGATAGATGATGTATATCTTCTGTTTTTTCATCATCACTGCAATTTGTAAAGCAAAAGCATAGAAATATTAGAAAAAAAGTAAATAAGTTTTTGTTTCTCATGACTTTAGTACTTTTATTTTGATTTATAGTTCCGTATTTTCATATTTGGGGTATCACCAACATTTACTACAGATGTTGCCGTTTAATATAATATTCGGCAAGCTGTTTTTATGGTGTAACGCTCCGATATCGCTTTTTATATTTATTTCGTGGAGATTTTTCTTTGTTCATTTGATACCAAACTTTACGTTGCCATTCATATACAGCCAGTTTTTCATCATCAACATTATTTGTTTTCTCTATATAACTTCTAATACTTGGAGCATAAGGGTACTTGGACTGT
>CABUBG010000051.1:0-15879 GCA_902489785.1 uncultured Porphyromonadaceae bacterium | reverse complement strand
CAGATCACGCACTACTATCCTTACGGCATGCCGATGGACTGCGGATATATCCCCGCCTATCAGCGGTGGCTCTTCGGCGACAAGGAGCTTGACCGCACATCCGGCCTCGACTTATACGACTTCGAGGCACGCGCCTACAACCCCGCCCTCGGCCGCTTCCGCCAGCCCGACCCCCTCGCCGAATTTGCTCATAACCAGACTCCGTTTCGCTATGCATTTAACAATCCTTTATTATATATTGACCTGCATGGATTATTTGAAAGTAAAGAAGACGCCGAGGCTTATGCGCGAACGCTAAACACTCCATCTACACCGCTTCAAAACAGGCATACCGGAGAATGGTTTGTCCCGATGAATGAAGCAGAAACAGATGGATATACAACCGGCTCGACTGTAACCCAATATTATGGCCCAACAATTCAAAATAACAATAATTTGTATTTTGGTTTTGCAGGTGGATTCTTGTCTTATCGACAATTTACGCAATATAGCCAATTTCTGTGTCAATGGAGAGGTAAAGATGGTGTCTTAAGGCATAACATAACTGGCAGAGGCCCGAATCAATATACTGGATCAAGAGCTCTGGCAAAAAGCAAAGCAAATCAAATTGGTATTGCTTCTAATCTATTGACCGGACTTAATATATATGTTACGTATAACGAATATGAGCAAGAGACCAAACAAAAATATGGGCCAAATATGAGAGCATATTTAAAGGCTAAACACAACAGAGATCAATTTTTCAATGGCTTGGGATTTTGTAAAGAGATAGGTGCAGCTGCTTCTTTTGGATACAGCTTAGGATATCTCATCGAAGCCATCGGGCAAAAGATTCTTAATAATCCAGACTTTCGTATAAGACTTCACACCTATAGAGAAAACGCTACAAGAGTATGATAATGCTGGGATAATTATATATTAAAGATAAGTGTGTTATGATCTCGCAAGTTATGGACTTTTTGTTTTATGGCCAATGGCTTTTATTTCGAGGGTGCATTTCTCCCTGGATGAACATGTCATCATTTATTGGAGTGTTCTGTGGAATGATAATTCTAAATAATTCGACAATAAAATCAGGAATAATCTCAGTATTACTGTTCTTTATTCCTGTATTTGTTCTTTGGCTTATAACATCATTGTTCGGGGAACAAATTGTGAGAAATGGCGCAAAATATAACAACGCCAAAAAGCGTATGGCGGTTATTTCCGCAATTGCAATAGATGTTTTATTATTTTATCATGCAGTTATATTGGCTTAATAAAACAAATTTTGCGGTTTGCACTGACCATATGGTGGAATACACCTACGATGCGGCAGGCAACACGGTCAGCGACCTCAACCGCGGAATCACGGCCGCGCAATACGATGTCAACATCCGGCCGCGGCGCGTCGGGTTTGCCGACGGTTCGCAGACGCTCTATCTCTACGATGCCGCGGGGCTGAAGCGCCGCACGGTGCACCGCGTGGCTTCGCTGCCGGTCTCGGTGCCCGGCGTGACCGATACTGATCCGGAGATTGTGGAGTCCGTCACAGACTATTGCGGCGACATCATCTATGAGGACTCGGTGCTCACCCGCATCAATCTCGATGGCGGCTATCTGCGCCTTGCCGACAATTCGGGAAACACGCTCGCCAAGCCGGAGTATCACTTCTACCACTGCGACCATCTGGGCAACAACCGCATGGATCTCAACGTCAACGGCGGCGTGTGCCAGATCACGCACTACTATCCTTACGGCATGCCGATGGACTGCGGATATATCCCCGCCTATCAGCGGTGGCTCTTCGGCGACAAGGAGCTTGACCGCACATCCGGCCTCGACCTCTACGACTTCGAGGCACGCGCCTACGACCCCGCCCTCGGCCGCTTCCGCCAGCCCGACCCCCACTCACGGCGCAGCCTTTCCACGGGAAGGAGTGAGGAGAATGGCCGCTGCACTTCTTATTGGAATTTCTCCGCCGCGATTTTATGATGTTTTTTCGCTGCATGCTTGCAAAATGCAACACCAAATTGTAATTTTGCAGTCCACACCCCACTGATTTGACGCAATCATGAATATAGCCGAATCCATGCGCGACATCCTGGCCGCCGAAAGCAAAGCAATAGCCCAAATCCCCTACAGCGAGGACTACGACCGCGCAGTCAGCCTCATCGTTGACCGCATACACCGTCGTGGCGGCAAGCTCGTCACTTCCGGCATGGGGAAAGCCGGACAGATAGCGCTAAATATAGCCACAACGTTCAGCTCGACAGGCATACCGGCCGTCAACCTCCATCCCAGCGAAGCGCAGCACGGCGACCTCGGCGTCCTGCAGCCGGGCGATGTCATGCTCCTCATCAGCAACTCAGGCCGCACCCGCGAAATCGTGGCTCTCGTGGAGCTGGCCGAAAACCTTTATCCCGGCATCCCCACCATCGTCATCACCGGCAATGCCGACAGCCCGCTCGCCAAATGCGCCACCGCGACGCTGGTCACCGCACCGGCTCCCGAAGTGTGCCCCCTCGGCCTCACCCCCACCACTTCCACCACTATGATGACCGTGATCGGCGACATCCTTGTGGTCAACGTCATGCGGCAGACCGGATTCACGAAAGCCGATTATGCCAAACGTCATCACGGAGGCTATCTCGGTCAGAAATCAAGAAACTGACCCCACGGCCGGGACTGCCTGACATCTGTCCGCCGGCTCATCCCGTCTGATTACCTGCAAATCATCAGTCAATGAAAGAAACTTCGCTTGATCCACTATTCATTCCCTCCGACGCCGATCTGTCGGAGCACATGGAGCTCACCAGCGGCGACATCAACATGTCGGATCTGCGTCACGCCGTCGGGTCACTCCCGTTCAACAGCGCCTACGATTTCTTCCGCGCCGCCGCAAACCGGTTTCTCGCCCATGGTCAGACTGATCAGGCCATCGACTATATAGTCAGCTTCGATGCCATAGCCTCACGCATAGCCGACGAAAATCCACGGCTTCTCGACATTCACGCCGCGCTGATGCAGATACTGACCTCGATATATCTCCAGGCCGACATGACCTCGGAAGCCATACAGTCGGCAGCATCGGCGCTGAATCTCCTCGTGCAGAATCCGAAGCGCAAAGACGAACCGTTTCTCTCGCTTCTCGCATCGCTGCTGTTTGACATAGCCTTGCTCCACGACTCGCGCGACGAGCACAAACAGGCCGAGCGTGCCATTGAAAAATCGATGAAGCTTTTTGAGCGTCTGGCCAAGACCAATCCCCGCCGCTACGGGTCGGCCCACCTGCTGGCGCTTAACGCCTCGACGTCGATCTACAAATCGCGCATCAAGCAGACCAACACTCTGGCACAGTATCAGGCAGCCGCCAACACCTATCTGCGTCAGATCGACGAAGGCATCGAGGGCGCAGGGCTGCGTCTGGTGGAATCGCTCACCGACGAAGGCCGCACGCTTGCCAAGATGAACCGCCAGCGCGAGGCCATACAGTATTTCACCCGCGCCCTGAAATATCTCACCAAGATATCGCCCGAGTTCTCACGCCAGCATCTCGAGCTGTCGATAGATCTCGGCGAAGCCCTTCTCGCCGTCAAGACCACGCGCGAGAAAGGCATCCATCTGCTCAACACCATGCTCTATAAAGCGACGAAGATCAACGCCGACGACCTGCACCGGCGCATCGTCGACATCCTCTTCAACGCCAAAAACCCGTCGCTCGACATCTTCAGTTTCTGGCACAAGCTTTTTCCCCGTTAATCCCCCCTCTCCCAACATATATACCGCCATGTCAACCCACGTCCCCGAATTCAAAGCACCCCATCTCGATCCCCTGCCGCACATCGCCATCGTGCGTGCCACCTGGAACGACCATATCACCTCACGGCTCCTCGACGGAGCGCTCACAGCGTTGCATGAAGCAGGCCTGAGCAGCGACACCGATATCGACGTCTACGAAGTGCCGGGCGCCGTGGAGCTGACCTTCGCAGCCTCGCAGCTTATCGAGACGTCGGCCTACGACGCCATCATCGTGTTAGGCTGCGTGATCCGCGGCGACACACCGCATTTCGACTATGTGTGCCAGAGCGTCACACAGGGCGTGACGGCTCTCAACGCCGACTGCGACACGCCGGTGATCTTCGGCCTTCTCACCGTCAACAACGAGCAGCAGGCCAACGAACGTCTCGGCGGTCCTCACGGCCACAAAGGCATCGAAGCGGCTCAGACAGCGCTGCAGATGGTGGCCTTCCGCCGCTCCATCGACGCCTGATCACTGACCGACAATCATATTACTGCCGACGGCACTGCGGATTTTCTCCGGCTTCCGTTTTGCCGACCGACGGATTTTCACTAAGTTTGTGCATGGAACGGTTGATGCAATATGTGTGGCAACACAGGCTCTGGCCCCATTCACGGCTCAGAACGGTCGACGGTCTGCCGGTGCAGATCATCGATCCGGGGCGCCTCAACACCGACGCCGGTCCGGATTTTTTCAACGCCAAAATAGCTATCGACGGCCGCACCTGGGC
Organism: uncultured Porphyromonadaceae bacterium; assembly: GCA_902489785.1. Taxonomy (GTDB): domain Bacteria; phylum Bacteroidota; class Bacteroidia; order Bacteroidales; family Muribaculaceae; genus Paramuribaculum. Next base: position 11,368 of record CABUBG010000051.1, on the reverse strand, counting down.
GGGCGACGTGGAGATCCACGTGCGCGCCTCCGACTGGCACCGCCACGGCCATGACGACGACCCGGCCTACGATTCGGTGATCCTGCATGTGGTGGACCGCGACGACACCGCCATCCACCGCCGCAACGGCGAGCTCATACCGCAGATGCAGATGCCGTGCTCGCCCGATTTCAGCCGGCGCTATGCCATGCTCGTCGAGAGCGCCGACCGCGATCTGCCTTGCGCCGCAACCATCTCAACGATGCCGTCGGTCTACACTGCCGACTGGCTCGACGCGCTGTCGTTTGAACGCCTATATTCCAAAGCCGACCGCATCGCGGGAATTTTGGACCGTTTCGGCGGCGACTGGGACAGCACGGCCTACGTGACGCTGGCCCGCAGCCTCGGCTTCGGGCTCAACGGCGACCCCTTCGAACGTCTTGCGCTCTCGGTGCCGCTGATGTTCATCGCCAAGCACTGCGACTCGCTGTTCACCATCGAGGCTCTCCTTTTCGGGCAAAGCGGACTGCTCGAGCTGGCGCGGCCCGACGACTACACGGCAGGCCTTCAGAAAGAATATGACTTCATGTGCCACAAATTCGGGCTGCGCCGGCCGCAGTCGCTCGGATGGAAGATGTCGCGCATGCGTCCGGCCAACTTCCCCCACCGCCGCATAGCCACTCTCGCCGCGGTGCTCCACACGGCGCCGCGCCTGATGTCGCGCATCCTCGAGACCGATAGCATCGAAAAGGCAACAGAGCTTTTCGGCATCAACCTTACAGGCTACTGGACCAATCACTACACCTTCGGGATGCCGTCGGCTGCGACACCGCCGTCGCTGAGCCGGTCGTCGGTCGTCGGGCTGACAATCAACGCCGTGGCTCCACTCAAGATGGCCTACGGGATGGCTCACGACAATTCGGATCTCACCGATGCCGCCGTTGCGCTTATGCAGTCGCTGCCGCCCGAGCGCAATGCTATCGTCGATCTGTTCCGGAGCACCGGCCTCAAGCTCACCGATGCGTTCAACACCCAGGGCGTCATCCAGCTGCGGCGCGAATACTGCAATGCCCGCAAATGCCTCTACTGCCGCATAGGCCACCGCATGCTTGCCGCGCGTACACCCCGCGAATAAGCTTAGAGCCTATTCCACAAAATTTGTTAACGTCAGGGTCGCAGCAGTGCATCAGATTTGGTGCTGTGAGCGATTGAGCATAGCGGGCTATGCGATTGAGCCACAGCGCCGAAGATGATGTGCTGATGCGATCCTCGTTATTTCTGACATATTTTCTTGTCGTGAATACATTAACAGATTTTTGGAATTAGCTCCAATTAATATTATTATTTTTTACTGACCGGCGTCTTTCCGGCGACTTTCTTCGAGTCTCATCAGTCACGATGCCCGCATCGTTCCTTCTTCAACTCAAGAAATTCACTCGAAAATACGCCGCCCTGACGTTAACAAATTTTGTGGAATAGGCTCTTAGAGCCGATCATTAGTTGAGCACGAATTTCACCACTTCCGCGCTGCCGTCGGCCATCGCCACACGCAGCAGGTAGAAGCCGCGGGGCAGTGCGCTCACGTCGACTGTGGTTTCAGTCTCAAGGCCGTCGGCCGGATGCCGCGCCACGATGCTTCCCGAAGCGGAGTAGACCTCGACGGCAACGATGGCGGCCGGAGCCGTCAGCAATACCTGATCGGATCCGGGCTGATGAATCACCCGCATCGACGGCGTTTCTTCGCCTATAGCATCGATGCCCTGCGTGCCAACGGTGAAATACATGTTGTTGCCCATATAACCATAGCCGGTGCTGTAAGCCTTGAAATAATAGAGGTTGCCGCTCGAGAGATATGGCGAGAGGTCGGAATGAATGTCGATGCAGCCCGAGTTGCCGGCGCCCACGCCGACGAAGCCGCCCGGCACTTCATAGATGCCCACGCCGTCGGAATGGAACACACCGCCCTGCACGATGCCGGCGAAATAACCGGCCGAGCACGACACGTTGACGTGGAACAGCAGGTCGGAAGCCGTCATCTGTGCCGGCGCCGTCTCGGTACCTTCGGTGCCGTCGGACGACGTTGACACTACGGTGTACCGGAGAGCATCCGTCGGAGCCGCGTCGACCGTCACGCTGAGCCCTTTGCTGATGTTGCGCTCATGCGAGTCGGCGAGGTAGAGCATATAGGTGCCGGGGGTGATGCCCGACGGGAATTTGCCGACCCACTCAAACTTGCCTTTCTCGCCGGGGAGCAGCTCCACGGAAATGCCTTCGGATGTGCCTTTCAGCTCATTGTCGAGCTCAAGCACTGGCATTACATCGTCGTAGAACTCTTCGACTGACGATACGTTGGCCACCTGAGCCCGCAAACCGAATTCCTTACCGGGATAGACGGGCGACAGCAGCTGCAAATCAGTGGCGCGCACCTCGGCCTCGCCGATCGGTTTGAAGAGGAGTGAATCGGGGGTTACGGTAAGCGTGAGCTCGCGTGTGTTGGCCATGTTCACTTCGCAATCCCACCACACGCCGGTCGAATCTTTCACAGCGGGACGCACGGTGTAGGTGCCGCTGTCGGGAAATTTCTCAGCCAGCATCCCATATCTGATCGTGCCCTGGCCGGCCGAGTATCTGACGGGCGACGATTCTACGTAGGTCACCGCGCCATCGCTGTCGGTGAGCTTCACTCCCAGCGTGGCGGTGACCGACTCAATGCTTTCATTGAAGATGCCGCGGCGGTCAACGAACCGCACCTCGCCGTAGGGGCGCGCATAGCTCGAGGCACTGGTCGAGAAGTTGCTCTGGAATCGCATCACGGGGATGACATAGGAGCCTTCGACCGGCGGCCGGATGCCCATTATCACCTGCTGGCCGAGGTTGTAGCCGGCCGAGCTGCCGCCGGTGCCCTGCTCCGTCGGGTCGAGGGCCGTGAGCAGGAAATAACCGTCGCTCAGTCCGCCCCAGCCCCAGTTGATGTGGAAATAGTCGTCGGAACGGTAGCCGTCGCACACGAAGGCGTGGCTGCCTTCATCGTTGGTGCCGGCATACAACACCGGACGGCCGGCCGCGAGTTCGTTGTAGATCATTTCGACCCATTCCTCATATTCGTAACAGTCGCGGTGGAGGATACGGATGCCCTTGTCGTAATCGAAATAACGGACCAGCGATTTGGCGGCCGACGGATAGCTGGCGCCGGAGGAGTTGACGTTGTACTGCATGCTCACCGACACACCGCAGTCATACATCAGAAGAGCCACGGCATCGATCGCTTCCTGATCGGTGACGCCGTCGTAGTTATCGACCATCTTGTCCCACTGATAGGCCGACCGGGAGAAATCGACCGATATGGTGTGGCCGATGTTGTAGGGATAATAGCTGTGCGAGTCGCGTCCGTTGGCGGGCCATTTGTGGACTTTCATCACCTGCGCCATGGCCGTTGCCACGCAGCCGGTGGGGCAGTGATGGCCGCCCAGTTCGGGGCACATGAGGCTGTAGGGCGACAACTGGTTCCAGCGAGTGGACACGATGGGGTTGACAGCGGGGGCGCCGAGCACCACTCCGGGGTCGGCGCCGTCGTCGGCTGCCGACGCTTCGCCCGAAGCCCACATGGCAATCTGTCGGCTGTACTGCTCCATCCACCAGCGCACGTTTTCGGGCATCGCGTCGGCCGAGGGGAAACTACCCGAGTCGGCATAGCCGAGCACGGCCACGGGGAAGGCGTCGTCGGCACTGACAAGGATGAAGCCGCCGTCGTCGGGACGGTTGAAGGCGTAGAGCGTCGTGAGGCTGTCGGCGGTGGCCTTAAAGCCGAGGACCGGCGAGGAGGCTCTCGAGTGCGCGGCGACCAGAGCCGGCCGGTCGGCCGATGCCCGGCTGAGCGCCTCGGCAGGAGTGAGCTGACGGGCTGAAGCTACGGCGGCAGTGATCAGAGCCGCAAATGTCAGTGTGGAGTATCGAAGGTTCATGACCAAGGTTGTTTAGTAGTGAAAACGGAGTGGAGCGCCACGGCCACGCCGGCCGGACGCTCCACGATTATAACACTGCCAAATACCTGTTTTGTTCAGCTCGCGGATGAAACGGGATGCTTCAGCGAATCGCTTTCTTCTCCACTTTCACAGAGCCGTCGCTCATGCGGTGACTCAGCACATACACGCCGGGGGCAACGTCGACAGCTTCACCGGGCTGATAGCCGGCCACAAGACGTCCGTCGAGAGTGTAGACTTCGGTCATCACCTCTTCACCGGAGGCTGCATCGTCGCTTGTGATGATGGTCAGGCCGTTCATGTCGTCTTTGACCACCTTCACGTCGATCGGATTGCCGATCACGTTGTTCTTGCGGTCGACGAGAGCGAGTTTGTAGGTTCCTTCCTCGACCTCTTCGTTAAGGGTGCATGACCATTCCGAGGAGTTGAGCTCCATGGCTCCGAGTTCGAGGGTAAGCTTGGTGCCGGCGGCTACCGACGTGCCGTTCTCCATCAGCGTGGGGGTAAGATATTTTGTATAATTGTGTGTTGAGTTGTTGCAGAAGTGTGCTTCGATATCGAATGTTTCACCGCTTACGGCGCCCGACTTCACAGCCAGATAAGTCACCTGAATGTCTTTGACGGATTCGGCGGCAATCACCTCGCTCTCGGGTGTGAACGCGAATGCTTGTGCAGAGCAATCGACATACATGGCTTTTTCAGCCGAGGATGAAATCTCCATTTCATACCACTGTCCGTCCTCGCCCTTTACGGCGGGTTCCATCAGGTAACGGCCGGTTTTGGGGAAAGCGCTCTGACGGATAACGTAGTTGGTGACGCCCTGTCCGGAGATCAGTGACTTTGAGTTTGAGGCAGCCACGTAGCTGACGCTACCGTCGTCGGTCGATGTGAGTTTGACACCGAAGGTCACTGTGGTAGTGGCAACGCAATTGCTGATGATGCCGCGGCTTGCGGAGATCTTGATGTCGCCGTAGGAGTTGCGGGCCACGTCCTTCGATGCCATGGTCATGTCGCCCTGGAACACGAGCACCGGACGCACCACGGATGTGGCGGTGGCGGGGCGGATGCCTACAACCATCTGCTCGTCGTAGTTGAAGCCGGCGTTGTTGCCGCGGGGATCGAGGGCCGTGATCACGAAGTAGCCGTCGTAGACGCCGTCCCAGCCCCAGTTGACATGATAGTAACCGTCGGTGCTGTAGCCGTCGATGACGAAAGCGTGTCCGCCATCCACATCGCTGCGGCCGGAATAGATAACGGCGCGGCCGGCTGCGAGTTCGTTGTAGAGCATTTCGTCCCAGCGCTCGGTAGTGAAATAGTCGCGCTCATACACGGCCATGTATTTGTCGTAGCCGAAATTGGCGGCGAGCGCTTTTGCTGCTTTCAGAAGGGTCGAACCGCTGCCGGTGAGCTTGTAGTTGGTCTTAGCAGCCATGCCGCAAGCCACCATGAGATTGGCGATGGCGTTGCCGGACTCTTCGCTGGAGTAAGATCCTGACGACATGGCGTCCCAGTCGAATGTGGTTGTCGAGAAATCATATTCGATATAATCCTTAAAGTTAGTAAGGCGGTAACGGACGGATCCTTCGCCCGTTTCGGGATAACGGTGGGTGAACATCACCTGCGCCATGGCCGTTGCCACGCAGCCGGTGGGGCAGTGATGGCCGTCGAGCTCAGGGCAATATTTGTTATAGACACCTGTCTGGCCCCATTGTGTCGTGACAATCGGAGCCACGGCGTGACGGTTCGTGGCGGCCGCCTCGCTGTCGGCGGTCTGCTCTTCCTGAGCGGCGGCGAATGCTATCTGGTCGCCGTACTGCTCGAGCACCCAGCCGATGTTCTGAGGGATATCCTCGCTTACAAACTAACCGGTGTCGGTGTAACCGAGCAGACCGTTGGGCACAGCGTCGTTTGCGGCAACAACCCAATAACCGCCGTTTTTCCTTGTAAACACATATACGGTGGGGGTACCTTCTGTTTCCACGGTGTAGGCAAGGGATGTGGTCGTCGCTGATTTTGCGCTTCTCGACAGCAGACGTGATGTTTCAGTTTTCCCTACAGCATTTTCCAAAGCTTCGCGGGGTGAAAGCTGACGCGCGTTAACTGAAGTGTTGCAGAAAGCGAGAGTTGAAAGGAGCATTGCTGATGTGATCATCTTCTTGCCGAATTTAACTGAGCCTAACATAATTTTCGATATTTAACAGTGACGAATTTTTTTCTTTAGATCATATTGTCATTGGTTGACGTGACAAAATTACGCACTATTAAATCGTTGAAAGAATTTTAAGGTTAACACGTGTTAATTTTGTCACATCCTTGTTACAATCGTGTTGCAAGCTTGATTTTCAACTATTTACAAAGGATGATTTTTAGGCCATTTTCGGGTTGTTTTTGGGTGTGACGGCTGAAGCGATACAAAAAAGGCGCCGGACCGAAACCTTTCGGATTCAGTCCGGTGCCATTATGGGTGGGCTTAAGCCGGCCTTACGGCGTGCGGAATGTCAGTGATCAGACATCCTCTTCGATCGAAAATTCGTCGTCGTCGAAGTCGATGTCATCGAGATCGTCATCGCCGGCGGCGGGGGCGCTCACTGTGGCGGGAGCGGCGGTGTCGGCGGAAGCGGTTTTCTTTTTGGCGCCCTTGGCGACTTTGCCTTCCTTAAGAGCGGCCATGATGAGTTTTTCGAGTTCGTCGGCCAGCTCGGGATTGTCGTTGATCACGCGCTTGGCGGCGTCGCGGCCCTGGGCAAGCTTGGTGCCGTTGTAGCTGAACCATGATCCGCTTTTCTGGATGATGCCGTATTCCACGCCGAGGTCGATGATTTCACTGCTTCTGGAGATGCCTTCGCCGAACATGATGTCGAATTCGGCGCGTTTGAAAGGAGGCGCCACTTTGTTCTTCACCACTTTCACTTTTGTATGGCGGCCAAACACGTCGTCGCCTTCCTTGATGGCCGAGCTCGGACGGATGTCGATGCGCACCGAGGCATAGAATTTGAGGGCGTTGCCGCCGGTGGTGGTTTCGGATGGTCCGAACATCACGCCGATTTTCTCACGGAGCTGATTGATGAAGATGCAGCAGGTGTTGGTGCGCGAGATGGCGCCGGTGAGCTTGCGCATGGCCTGCGACATGAGGCGTGCCTGAAGGCCAACGTTGCGGTCGCCCATATCGCCTTCGATTTCATTTTTCGGAGTGAGGGCGGCCACGGAGTCGACTACGAGGATGTCGATGGCAGCCGAGCGGATGAGCTGTTCGGCTATCTCGAGGGCCTGCTCGCCGTTGTCGGGCTGCGCGATGAGGAGGTTGTTGACGTCGACACCGAGCTTCTCGGCGTAGAAGCGGTCGAAAGCGTGTTCGGCATCGATGATGGCAGCGATGCCGCCGGCTTTCTGAGCCTCAGCGATGGCATGGATGGCCAGCGTTGTCTTACCCGACGATTCGGGGCCGAAGATCTCGGTGATGCGGCCGCGGGGGAAGCCCCCGACGCCCAATGCCCAGTTAAGACCGATCGAACCGGTGGGGATCACGTCGACATCCTCCACCACTTCGTCACCGAGCTTCATGATGGAGCCCTTGCCGAAATTTTTCTCGATGAGCTGCATCGCTTCGCCCAAAGCAGCGAGCTTCGAGGAGCGGGGATCAACTTCCACCTTCTTTTTTGCAGTTTCTTTTTTTGCCATAATATATATATGTGTTATTTATAAATTTTCAATCTGTGCCGGAATGGCTGCCGATGTGAGCCGGCCGGCCGGGGATCTCGTTCACGATACAAATTTAGGCATTGAGCCGGGCAACAATCATGCCCTGCGCATTAAATTATCATAAACGCCACAATTCTTCAATTACAAATTTACGAATAGTTTTTGATTATCACCGACCGAGGGATAAAAGAAATTGCGGTGAGGAGAAATAAAAAAGATGCATTAGCGGTTAACGATAGTTAAATATCGCACGACGACAAACTTTTTTCATGCAATGCCCGTTATCAATATAAAAGCATAATTACTTTTTCCATTGCAAGAAATGTGATAATGATTGGTTTATTATCTAAGCGAGGAGACGTTGCGACAACGACCCCTCGTTTAATGTTTTATATGTGCGCCACTTCAACGCGCACGTTTATACACTCCGTGCTCAGTACGCAGTATATAGATACCGCGCGGAAGTGACATAAAATCCGATTCGGAGGCTTCGCGGATCAGGAGCACGCCAGCAGGGGTGTACACATCAGCCGGCCACTCACTTACAGCATCCTGCCCTATCTCATCGACCGCGCCGGTGGCTTCGGGCACAACGACCGTAAGAACGGCATGATCGTCGCATCTATGTGCCGGTTTAATATGGAATGTGGCCTTACCCTCGCTAAGAGCCGTTATAGCCAGATTAACGCGCCCGTTCTCCACGGAAAGCACTCTTACGTCAGCCACCGAGGCCGAGGCACCATCGGCCGGAGTAATCACAAAGTCGGGATCAACATTTTCGTGCGCGGGCGAAAACGATACACTCGCCGCAGCGCTTGAAGCGTCCATCGTGACCGTAGCGGATTCTATTGATTCCACTATTGTATAAACCGGATTATATTCGCTCAGCAAACGGCTGTATTTGTCAAAAGATTCAGCGGGCACATAGAATTTTGCCTCGCCGCCAAGACCGCCCGCGACGAAATTACGGTAAGCGAACGGCGGCTCGGAGGACCGGAGTATGATCTGCTCCAGCGACGGGCATGCGGCGAAAGCATTCATGCCGACAGACTTGACACTTGACGGAATATCCAGCGATCTCAATTGATTTTGCATGATAAAACCTTCGGCATCTACGGCCGAAACCGGAAGTACGACGCCGTCAGCCGAAATCTGAGCGGGAACAACAATCTCCTCCAGCCCGGAATCGACCCCCATCATTGAAACCGAAGCGCCTCCGCCGGTAGCAGGAAGGAAGCCCACTCCGTCAATGGACACGCCTATACGGATGGGGTGCCGTTGCGATATCTGGCTATAGCCTTTGCGATAGCAAGCTTCGTAAGTGCCGAACGGCACATCCACCGCAGTCGGCTCGAGAGGAAACATCGCCTCCATCGGCCCTATGGTTCCCTGATAGCACAATATATTGGCAGTTGCCGCCACGGACGATGGCGGATAAAACGCCACACGCAATGTCATCGAACGATTTGTCTGATTTGTCTTGATCAAAGGAGTATGAGGCCAAATGTCGCCTTTAACAAGTGCCGACGGCATGGTCTGGGGATTGGTCACCTCAATGTTCTCATCATTGGTCCACACACTCAGCGGAGAGCCGTTTTTCACTTCAACACTAAATTCACGGTCAGAGAGTATATTGCCGTTGCTGTCGGCAAACCGTAAAGAATACACACCGGCAGGGATCAGACTGTTAGAGCTGTCGAAAACAGGGAAAGGGGAAGTCACGTATCCGCTTGCCTGAGCCGCCACAGTAGCGATATCGGAATCGAATGAAACGATGTCATTGCCGTCTGCATCAATCATCGTCAATCTGAATGCATTGCCGTCATAATCGGCGTAGCCATTGTTGACCACATAGAAATTCAATGCTCCGGAAACGCCTTTATGTATATCATTGGTTTCGTCAATGCCGGCTATATGCACATCGGGGCTGTATTGCTCGGCCGGCAGGTTCGTGAACAGATATTGCCCGTCGGCCGTTACCTCGAGGTTCACATAATGCTGCCGCCCGGCATACTTCGCCGCAATGGTATACATCCCCCCGTCAGGACAATAGGCGGGAAAAATCCGATAGATTCCCGCATCCAGCGGAATCGTGGCAAAGTCATAGCTGTAAGAATCGTGACGCAGCGCCATTGACGATGTGAACTGCTGCTTTGGCCAGAATGTCGACGTTGCCACGATACGGTCGGAAGAGTCCACAATCGCCGCTCCTATATCCACATTCTGAAGCATCACGCCGTTTGATTTGTAATAGACCGAGTATACGCCATCATCCACCCGGCTTATACCACCCGACATATCATCATTGACCACACCAGGATCCGCGCCCCGCGGCACAGCCACAACCATATGCTGCCCCACGCTAAAACCACCGGAACCGCCGCCTATGCCCTGCTGGGCCGGATTGAGGGCGCTCAGACGGTAATAACCGTCGGACATTCCGCCCCATCCCCAGTTGACATGATACATACCCATAGGACGATATCCGTCAACCACAAAGGCATGACCGCTCGCGCCGCTACTGCCGCTATAATAAACCGGACGATTTAACCGCAGTTGCGAATAAATCATATTCTCCCACTGAGCCTGCGAAAAGTCCTCCCGATCATACAGTCGGGTGTATGTGCCGTCATAGCCGAAATTATTTATCAAGGCTCTCGGCACATTATCGCTATAGGCCGCGCTTGCCGAAACGCCATATCCCATCGACACCGACAGCCCGCACGCCACCATCAGTTTGCCCACCTGCTCAAGCTGCTGGTCAGTCACCGACGAAGGGTAATAATCAAACATATTGTCGAAGTCAAAGCTGTAGGCACCGAAATCAAACTCCACTTTATCACCATGACTGTCAACGCCTGAATATGACCTGAAACCGCTGCCTTCATAAAAACCTATACATTTCACCACCTGCGCCATGGCGGTAGCCACACAGCCGGTAACGCACGTGCTGGAACCGATCACCGGACAATATTGATTGTAGGGATACGACTGATTCCACATCGTAGTCATCAAGGGTTCTATGGCAGCCCATTGTGCGTAATAATCCATTATCGTATTGCGCTCGCCTGTATCCTGTCCGGTAAGCGAAGATATCTCACCGTCATACACAGAAAGCATATACTGTGCTCCCGGAGCGATATCAGCCTCGGAAAACTCACCGGAAGCGACATCGGCCAGAACCGCATAAATCCTGTCATCACCCGACACAATGATATATCCGCCGGTACTCCGGTTAAAAGCATACCACGATCCACTCGGCGCAGAATAAGCAAGAGTATACACTGCACGGTCAGCATCGTTCTTCACATTCTTTGAAAAGATTCCGGAGTCGGAGCCAACAGCTCTGTCAAGAGCCTTCTGAGCCGAAATGCTCTTGGCCGATGCAACCGACGGCAAAGAAAAAACAACCAAAAGCAAAAAGAGGGCACGTATAATCATAAATTTACAATCTATGTGTTGTTGAGAAATTATTTTTACAAAGATACGATAAAGGGGGCGTTTCGCAATGCGAATCCGGAGGAGAGGAAAGGATTTTTAGATGGCCGGAGGAAATTTCCATCGACTGAGGCGGACGCACCAGCACCAATCGCAATGTACGGACGCGCCACCGGTGCGTCCGCGCCCGCATGGCGCCATCACGCCCGGGAATCCGCTGTGCTCTCAATCGCCTGAGGCGGATACTGCGAAAGTGGGAAAGTAGGTAACCG
>CABUBG010000050.1:0-16599 GCA_902489785.1 uncultured Porphyromonadaceae bacterium | reverse complement strand
CGACCAAGGCCACCTCTATTGCCGATTCGCTGAATAGTTATAATCAATTATAATTGTATTAATTTTTGTTATCTTTTTACAATTTATGTTTAGTGTCATCAGAAATGATGACAGGGTCATTTGATGATAATAACTAATTTTATTGCCGATAAACCATCATTAACAAAATCAGATAACATGATGACAAGATTATCACTTGCTTTGCTGTTTGCAGCCGTAATGTTTTGCTCGCTGCAGGCTTCAGCAGCTAAGTTAAACGTAAAGGTACACCCGACTACCAGCGAGTGTCTGAGTTCAGGCGACATCAACCGCATACACGCGCAAATACTTGCCGGTCTGGCCAACATACCGACAGTGAACCTGCTTGACGAATCGAACGATGGCACCGAAGCCGACGAACATTTCCAGTGCAACATCGACTCCATCAACGTTTACAAAAAGGGCAAAGGCGCTGACGCACATTATATCACCTGCATAAATATGCGTGCTACAGTCTACAACGACCCCGAACATCCCGAAGGTGCATGGTCAATTCCCGTTCAGGTGTTCAGCAGCTTGTTATTAGCCACGCATAAGACGACGAAAGAAAGCGCAACATCAGCACTGGAATGGGTTCCGTCGAAAGTGCTGAAGGAACTTTGGGAACCGTTTGCCGTCACCGGAAAGCTGCTTGAGGTCACCGAAGTGAAAAATGACAAAGCGCAAATGGTATCGGCGGCTATCGGGACTCTGAACGGAGCCGAACCCAAGCAATCGCTCGACGTGTATCTTCCCGACCCGAAGATTGTAGACAAAGACGGACAGCTGAAAGAGAACAAACCTATCGGTAAGGTTAAGATCGAAGACGTTGGCGAAGAAGTGTCGGTGTGCAAGGTCACAAAAGGCGGCGACAAAATCTACGCAGCGTACATCGAAGACCCCAACCAGCTTACCGTAAAATCGAAAGCTCCTTCGGAAGGTACCATTAAAGACCTGAAATATAAGGCTCAGACCGGTGCGGAATTTGCGTTCATCTTAAACGAAATATTAAAAGGCACTGTTGAAATCGTCAACGAATCCATCGGATTTGGAAAAGAAGTCGTTAACGACGTAAAAAGTATCTTCTGAGATGCTCAAAAAGATCAAAATAATACTGTTGCTCACAGCGTGCGCCATTTTTTCGGCGCACGCACAGTATAACGTGCTGATAAATCCGACGGTAGGCGGATATCAGAGTAAGCTCAACAACGACACGCTTATCCATACCGTAAAGGAGGCCATCGGCGAAATCGGCTACATCAATCTTGTGGAAGCCGATGCCAACGGTTCTGAGACAAATGATTACGAGATCGACTTGCGCATCAATGACATAATCTTCACCGGTCAAGAAAATCATCCTGATAGCGACCCACCGTATGTGTCATACACACACCGTGTGCTGATCACCATAGAAATTGTCGATTTGTCAAAAGGGATTGTCACCGCAAGCTCCGCCCTCGCCAAGAATGGTTTCGGAGAGAGTCACAAAGAATCCATGATAGATGGCATCGAATCGTTTAAAAAGGATATAAGGAAATTCATCCTCGACAAGCTTCCCTATTACGGCAAGATTCTCGAACTGACCGAAAGTAAAGGGAATAAGGCACAGATGCTCTACATTTCCATAGGTTCGAAAGTGGGCATCATAAAAGGGCAAAAACTTGCTGTGAAAGCGGCGGCCACGACGGCCGGACGGCTCTATTTCAAGTCGCTCGGCACGGTAAAGGTTGAAGAGGTGGAAGGCGAATTCGGGTCGCGCTGCAAAGTGACCGACGGCGGCGAGAAGATCTACGAAGCCTATCTTGACGATCCCGAGCATATAGTAGTAATGACAATCAAATAACCATTCTAACACCCCATGAAACATCTGATTACGCTGCTTATACTCGCCACTGTCGGCCTGACCACGCTGTCAATGGCATCCCCGTCGGAGGCCGGCGCCGCGACCTTGGCTGATCCAGACAAGGAAGCCGCCGCAGCCGGATTTTCACACATTGTCGGGATATCGAAATCGGAAGGCAACAAAGCCACCGAAGTGATCATCGCCATCAACCATAAGGCACCGGTGCAGGTAGGAACAAAGCTGACAGTGAAGCTGCGCCATTACATTCAGGGACGCGCGATGTACCGCAAGATAGGCGAGATGCAGGTAACCGAATTCGTATCCCGCGAACAGGCAAAATGCAAAGTGACAAAAAACAAAGAAGATGTTTACAGCTACTTCAATGAGTCGCCCGACGATCTTTTTGCCGAACGAATCATAAAAAGCAAACGCAGATGGTGAAAATGCAATCCTCCTTCAGAAAAATCTTTATCACTATATACAGTCTTGCTGCGGTTGCCCTATCGGCATCCGCGCAGGACAATTTTTCGGACCGGATAACCTACATATCGGGCCAGGGCAACAACATCATTGTCGAAGTGACCGTAACGTCGGACAACAAAGACGTGCTTGAGAGCCTCGCGTGCAAATCGGTGGTCAATGCCTATCTTTTCAACGGCATCGAAGGCGTGGGCACCGGGAAGCCCGTCATGACCGAGGAAGACCGCGACGACAACGAGCAGTTTTTCAAAGAGATGTTCCGCACGCGCTACACCGTTTTCGCCAACAACCCCAAGCGCGTCATCAAGCCGAAGAAAACCGACGAGCTGTACACAGCCGTCTATCGTGTGGCATTCCACGGCGAGACCCTCGAAAAGGATCTGCAGAAATCCAACATACTGGATCGCGGAGAGTCCGTGCAATCGCTGCCCACGATCATGGTGGTGCCCTTTAAACGCACCAGCCAGACCTACAGCGATGTCATCGACAACGACCGCTTCATGCGCTTCGCCATCCACAAGGTGGAGGAAGAGCTGAAAAAGAAAGGCTATAGCACCATCGACTATGTGGCGGCCTTCGACGAAGCCAAACGCCGCGGCGAACTGAACGATGGCAACGAAGACTCCTTTGTCAATCAGATGATATCGAGCGCAGGCGCCGACGTCAAAATCATCGTGAGCCTCTATACCGAGAGCAAATATAATCAAAACACGGCCCGCGTCACCCTGAAGGCTGTCTATTGCAGCGACGGCACAATATCGGCCAATGCCACAAAGAGCTATTCCGACAACATCGCTTTGGGACAGTGTATCACCGGCGCCGTGCATCAGCTGATGAAAGACTTCAGACCCTATGACATGTGGCCGCGCATCAACGGCAAAATATCGCTCAACATAGGCATTGCCGAGGGGTCGACAATCAGCATGGACACGCAGCTCAACAAAAATAAGAGCAACCCGACGAATCTCATCCTGTCGGAAGTGCTCGACGTGTGGGTAAGACGCAACTCCTCGTCATGGCACAAGAAAGGGCTCTCCGATGTCTCGATAATATTCGACAACATCACACTGAAAAAGAAGGACGATCTGTCAGCCTTTGCAAGAAGTCTGCGCCAATATATCTCGTCGCTCTCGGCCGAGGATGTGAAGCTGAAAGCCTCATACAGGCTCGACGGAACGGCACTCTATTTCACAATATCCGAAAGTGACGAATGATATGAGATTCCGACCGGTCATCACACTGCTTTGTCTGTGGGCGGTCGCGGCATGCGCGGCGGCCAAAGTGCCCGACTGGGTGAAGAAACGGCCGGTTGCCGACAGCTGCTACATAGGCATCGGAACAGCGCCGGCCTCGGCACCCGACTGCGAGCAGACGGCACGCGAGAAAGCGCTGGCCGATCTCATAGCCCAAATACAGGTGACGGTTGAAAACGAATCGCTGCTGCAGCGCATCGACGAAAACGGCAACTATTATGAGCGTTATACCGACGACATACGCACCCGTTCCAAGGCATGGCTCGAAGGCTATGACCTTGTGGGCACCTACAACGACGGGCAGACCTGCCGGGTCTATTACCGCATCGGCAAAGAGCGCTATGCCGAGCTGAAGCGCGCCAAAGCCCGCGAAGCCTCGCTGACGGCGCTCGACTGCTGGACCAACGGCAACAAAGCTCTTGAGGGCGGCGATTTCACAGCCGCCGCCTCGATGTATGCCGCGGGCATCAAAGCTATCGAGCCATTCTCCGACATGCGCCTGATCGTTGAAGCCGACCAGACGATGAACATAGCCATGGAGCTACAGATGTCGCTGGCACGCATGTTCGGTGAATTCGAGATGCAAAGTACGCCCTCGGCATTGACTGTCAAGCCGTTTGCCGGCACGCCTGCCGACGTGCTCATCCTTGTCAAATCGGGCATCAACGGCCTGTCGAACGTGCCGTTGGAAGCGAGCATAGACAACCGCAAGGCCGCGGTGACGGCAGGCAGCACGACCGACCAAAGCGGCCATGCCCGCATCAGCATCTCGGGGATAACCGAAAAGGGGGGCCCTTGGACCATCACCGTCACCCCTGCCCTCGATGTAAGCCATCTCTTCGACACCCCTGCCCTTGAAGCAATCTATGCCTCGCTGGCAGGCAAGATACGGCCGATCCGCATCAGGGTGGATGTTGCCGACGCTGGGCTTAAAGCCGTGTGCCGTCCGGCCGATGCTGCCTCGGAAGAGCTGGCCAGGATGGTTGGCGCATTCATCAGCAAGAACTATTTCGACCTCGTCGACAGCCCTGACGAAGCCGATATCGCGATAACCGTCAGCGCATCTTTCGCCAAAGGCGGAACCGTAAAGGCCGACCTCAACGACATCACCCGATATGTATGCAACGCGACCGTTACCGTTACCGACCTCCGCAAGCAGGCCGGAGTGATCACGGTGAATGCCGCCGGCGATGCCGGTCTGCGGAGCGGACAGTCTGAATCAAAGGCATTTAAAACCGCAAGTAACAACGCCATGAAAAAGCTGCGCAAAGAGCTTGAATCGCAGTTCAGAAGCCGCAGCTTCACCCCGCGCGTCCGCCGGCAGGGCGACGATGGCATGGTAACCGGTCAAAGCGACTTCTTCGACGACGAATACAAATAATCTTTTTTAAACCAACCATATCATGAAATCAATCCCCGCAATTATCCTTATTGCCGTTCTGACACTGACATCGGCATGCGCCTCAGCAAAAAAGGTGAAACCCAACAAAGGTGAAACCGAGATCCAGCAACTTTGCGAATATGTCACCGACCAGACCAACTACTATGGCAACGGCGTGGGCGAAAGCACCGACATGCAGATGGCCAAAGACAAAGCCACAGCTGCCGCACGCGCGCAGATTGCCGAAGCGCTGAAAGTGTCGGTAGAGCGATTCGCCAAACAATACCGCAGCGACCTCAACGGCATTGCCGACACCAAATTTGAGGACAGCCTGCAGACGATAACCATACAGACCCTCTCGGGCTCGACCGAAGTGTGCTCACGCATCGTGCGCACCGACACGGGCCGTTACCGCGCCTATGTGTCGGTGGCACTGCCGAAAGAAGAGGTTGTCAACGCCATCCGCGAGACAGTGAAAAGCTCCGGCGAGACCCAGTCGATCGACCAGCGGCAGGCCGAATTTGAAAAGAGCATCAACGACAACATCATCAATTCCAACCAATAACACCGGCAATGGCACTCTCCTTCATGACAGCCGCCCGGCTTGCGATGGCCGCGGCATTTGTCATCCCGTTCGCGGCTCAGGCGCAGGACAGCGACTGGGAGAAAGAATTCTGGCAGACAGCACGACAGCATGCCAGCGAATTTGAGCGCACCACCAGAAGTCATTTCGAGCAGATGCGCGGCGATTTCAACGCCGAGTATGCCGAAGCGCTTAACGGTGTCTGGCGCATCTATGTGGTGAAAGAGCCGACCGAAACGCCGATCCGTAAAGAGCCTGACCGCCAGCCCGTAGCCCCCGCGCCCGACAAAAAGCCGACGGCACCGGTGCGCATCATTCCCGAGAGAATCGTGACACCGCCGAGCGTCATTCCGCCGGTGCCGCAGACACGGCCCGAGAACCCGACGCTGACGCTGCCCGACCGCCGCGATGCCGTCAAGGTCGACTTTTTCGGCGTTGTCTGCGATATCGGCAGCTACAACTTGCCGGCCGTGAGCTACAACGCAAAAGAGATGCGTCTCGGCAACGAATGGAAAAAGCTGGAGAACAACAGCGACATAGCTTCTCTGCTTGCCGACTGCCTGCGCCTGCGCGAGGCACTCTCGCTTTGCGATGTGGGCTATCTATGGCTATGCGAGCAAGTTGCGGCCAAAATCCATCCCGCCGACCGCGACTCGCAGATCTTCCTCACCTCCTTTCTGCTCAACCAGAGCGGCTACGATGTGAAGCTCGGGCTCACCGGCAAAGGACTCACGCTGCTGATGCACACCGATCTGCCCGTCAATGGCTCCTACTATCTGACAATCGACAACAAACGCTACTACATACGTGAACACGAGCTCGGGCTCGAACAGATCGTCACCTACGACGCTGCCTACGCACCCGGCGACGCGATACCGCTGCGCATGGTGCCCGACCGCATGCCGCTGCTCGACCCCGAGAGGAAATCGACGGTGAGCTACAGTTCAAAACGCTGGACGGGCGAGCCGGAGTTTACCGTAACCGTGAGCGAGCCCGAGATGGAGTTTTTCAAAGGCTATCCCATGATGTCGTGGGAAAACTACATCAAAGCACCGTTGTCGGAAAACTTCCGCAGCCAGGTGATCGAGACTCTGCGCGGCCGGCTGGTAGGACTGAACACGTTCGACGGTGTGAGAAAACTGCTTGAATATGTGCAATTCGGCTTCGATTACATGACTGATACCGAACAGTATCACCGCGAGAAAATCAACTTCCCCGAAGAAAACTTCTATTATCCGGCCAACGACTGCGAGGACCGCTCCATACTCTTTGCCACGCTTGTCAGCGAGCTTTACGGCCTCGACGTGGTGTTTCTGCACTACGACATGCACCTGAGCACCGCCGTAGATTTCAGCGATCCGACCATCAAAGGATATTTCCTGAACATCGACGGTCACCACTACGTGATGTGCGACCCGACATTTCTCGGCGCCCGCATCGGCATGTCGATGCCTCAGTACAAAGACAAGAAGCCGGAAGTCTACCGGCGATGACTCCCATAACAGAGAAACGATGAGCGAATCTCAAAAGCAACCGCAAGAGCAGCAGCCACAGCAAGAGCAGCAGCCGGAAGCGCCGCAGCAACCGGAGCAGAAGCCGGAACAGCAGCAGCCGACATTTGTGGCTACAGTGTTAACGGCGGTTGGCATCACATTGGTGGCCTTCATTGCCTCATGGTTTATTCCCGGCGAGCTGACGTCGCTCGAAGTGTTCACGCCCAAAGAGAAAGCCAGCGACTTCAGCTTCAGCGACTTCTACACCATGGTGGCGAACAATACGGGCAACGTGCGCACCGACCCCGACATCACCATAGTCGCCGTCGACGGATGCACGCGCGCGGAAATGGGCCGTGCCATCGCCGTGGCCGATTCATGCGGAGCCGCCGTCATCGGCCTTGACCTCATCTTCAGTCCGCCCACCACCGACAGCGACCCGATAATAGAAGCCATCGACACGGCACGCAACATCGTGCTCCCCACCGTGCTCGAAGGCGGCGACCAGAACCGCTTCACCGAGTCGCGGTCGTCGTATTTCATGCCCGCGCTCTCGGGCAACTACACTCTTGCCTCGGCCAACATCAACGGCGATATGGACAACTCCACCACGCGCTATTTCAAGCCGGAATTCAGGCTCAACGACGAGATAGTGCCGTCGATGGCAACAGCCATAGCCGAGCTCTACCGGCCAGGTTCGGCCGGAGAGCTGATAGACCGCGGCAACGATATGGAGATGATCAACTTCTCCAACCGCGAATTCATACGCCTGACGCCCGGAGAAATGATTGAAAACAGCAGATTTATCCGCGACCATATAGTGTTGATCGGGTATGCCAACGATCCCGCCGACACCCACCGCAGCCCGCTCGTCAACAAGATGCCCGGCATCGACATCCACGCCCACACCATCGCCACCGTCATAGGCCGCGAATACATCAACTATCCGCCGCACTGGATGTCGGTTGCCCTTGCCATGCTGGTGTGCTGCCTCATCATAGTAGCCGGCCTATACTCCCGCAAGCATCTGTGGGGAGCCATTCTCGTAAGGCTGCTTCAGGTGGCGGTGATGTTCGGCGTGCTCTACGCAGGGTCGCTCATCTATATCAGATGTCATTATTCGTTTGACTTCATGCCGGCAATCACCGTGTCGATTCTCGGGCTCGTCATTATGGACGTGGTGATCGGCCTCAGCGTCATGGCCAGCAATGCCTTCAAAGTCTTACGCCACTACACGCGCCTTGTGGTGGATAAGATCAATAAACCCGGGACCAAAGACAATCCTAAAAAAAACTAAAAAGATGCTTCAAACACCGCTACTCAAAAAAATCATTTGTCTGATAACGCTCACCGTCATGACATGCGGCACGATATATGCCAAGAACTTCTATACCGTCTATGAGATTAAAGGCACGGTTTATACCATCAACAAAGCCACGACTACCAAATTGAAAAAGAACGACATGGTTTCCGACGAAACCGTGCTCCGCTTCTCCAGAGGCAATCAGATATGGCTTTTGTCGCCAAACAAGCAGAACGTCTACAAGATATCCGACCCGACGAAAAAGAGCGGCGCCAAGGTGGCACAGCTTGTGGCCGAAGCCCGCGAGCATGTGATAGCATCCCTCTCCGACATCAGTGCCGGAGTGTTCAGCGGCATATCGTCGGACAAAACGCCGGTCGACCGCTTCAACCGGTCGGGAGTGACCATCGTGGTCACCAACGCCAACGGCACCATCACCATGCTGCGGAGCATGCTTGGGCCCGACGAGATAGTCCGACGAAGCAGTGAGCGCCCGGTAAAGGTGCGCAAAATCAAGGACAACGGCGGCCTGTTTCATTTCTCGTTCAAAAACGTATCGGACAACATCCTATATTCCAACCTGATACTCAAGGACAGCACCCCCGATAGCCTGCAGTTTCTGTTTCCGGTCAATGTGGCGCTAAAAGCCGACGGCATCACCGACCTGAAAGAAGTGCAGCTGATGGTGCCGAAAACACCCTTCGCAGGCTACATACTGATACTCAGCGACCGCGATTTCACCATGGCCGACATCGAGAATGAACTTGAAGTGGCCACACAGGACACCTCACATTTTTATATTTACGAACTCATAGAGTAAGACCCGATTTAAGATTCAATACCAAACAATTCCCTTGCATTTGAGGCGGTGGCTGCGGCTACCGCTTCATTGCTTTGTTGCAGATGCTGAGCGACGTAGGCGGCTGTGGCAACGATGTAGGCGCTCTCGTTACGGCGGCCGCGGTGAGGGACGGGAGCGAGATAGGGCGAGTCGGTTTCGAGAAGCATACGGTCAAGGCCGATGGCCGGAAGGGTGTCGCGCAGCCGCGAGTTTTTGAATGTGACGATGCCGTTGATGCCGAAATAGTAGTCGACGGTGCGGCGCACGCGCTCCACATCCTGCGGTGTGCCGCCGAAGCTGTGCATCACGCCCCGGGAGGCGGGAAACGACTGAAGCACTTCGAGCGTCTGGTCAAGGCCCTCACGGCAATGGATTATCACGGGCAGATTGCGGGCCGTGGCCCAGCGCATCTGCTCCTCGAGCACCTGCATCTGCTGCTGCTCAAACTGTTTGTCCCAGTAAAGGTCGATGCCTATCTCTCCCACGGCCACAAATTTTTCTCCGCTGTCAAGCTCGCGCCGGATCCCGGCCAACGAGTCGCGCCAGCCGTCGTCGACCTCCGTGGGGTGGAAGCCCATGGCCATGGATGTGACTCGGGGAAACGCGGCATGGAGCGCCTTCATGGGCGCTACGGTCTGCAGATCGACATTCGGAAATATCATATGACCGACACCGGCATCAAGAGCGCGGCGCACGGCCGGCGTCCCGGTAATCTGCAAGGGGTCGTCGTCGGCAAATTCAGCGAGATAGAGATGGGTGTGGGTGTCGATGAGCATGATGCGTCAGTGAGTGCGGGTGCGTGATTTCTCAGCTATCGCCGTGAAGAAATCGCGGGCGGCGGGAGTGATTCCGGCCTTGTCGAGGGCGGCGATGGCGCGGCCGACGTAGAGGTCGACCAGCTCGTGGCAGCGGCGGCTGAGTCCGAGACGGTCATACACCTCTTTCACGCGGCTTATCTTTTCGTCGGGTGCCGACGGCGCCGTCATCTCGCGCTGAAGCACGCCTTCGGTATCTTCCTGCAGAGCCGTGATCAGGAGCCATGTCTTTTTGTCGTTGATAATGTCGCCGCCGATTTCTTTGCCGAACACGATAGGGTCGCCATAGGTGTCGAGCCAGTCGTCCTGAAGCTGGAAGGCGAGGCCGAGCAGCACGCCATAGTCATACATGGCTTTGGCGTCGGCTTCCGGGGCGTTGGCCATAAGGGCGCCCATGCGGCAGGCGCATCCGAGGAGCACCGACGTCTTCAGGCGTATCATCTCAAGATATTCATCGACAGTGACATCGGTGCGGCTCTCGAAATCCATATCGTATTGCTGACCTTCATAGACTTCCATGGCCGTGCGGTCGAGGAGGTCGGAAGCGGCCACTGCCTGCTGCGGACGACAGGCGCGGCGCACGAGGATGCCGGCAAGCGTGAGCATGGCGTCGCCCGAAAGGATGGCCGTGCGGTCGTCCCATTTCAGATGCACGGTGGGACGTCCGCGACGCATGTCGGCGCCGTCCATCACATCATCATGAAGCAGAGTGAAATTATGAAACATCTCCACAGCCGCAGCCTGATTGAGCGCTGTCGAAGCGGGCTGACCAAAGGCCTCGCATGTGGCGAGCGTGAGCACGGGACGCAGGCGTTTGCCTCCGCCGTCGAGTGTATAGGCTATCGGTTCATACAGTCCGGCCGGGGCCGACGGATAGCTGAGCGATTTCAGCTTCTGCTCTATAATGCCGAGATAGTCACTGAGCGTTTGCATGATAGATATAGGGGTGTTACGTTTAATTCATTATAAACCTGCAAGATAAATGGTCGTGGAGCAACTTTTCACACGGCGCGCGCCCCGAGGCGGGGTGATCACACAGTGAGCACGATGTTGTTTTCGTCGGCTATGCGGCGCATGTTGATGATAGCATAGCGCATGCGTCCCAGGGCGGTGTTGATGCTCACCTTGGTGGCTTCGGCTATCTCTTTGAACGACATGTTGCGGTAGAACCGCATCATGAGCACCTCGCGCTGATTTTCGGGGAGCGCGTCGATGATGCGGCGCACATCCTGACTGATCTGTTCGCTGATCATGAAATCCTCGATGTTGGCTTCGGCAAGATCTTTGCGGTTGAGCACGTCGGGTGTCGTTTCGTCGTCGGCCGACACTGTGGCCTCGCTTTTTTCCTGACGGTAATAGTCGATGATCAGATTGTGGGCAATGCGCGATATCCATGCGGAGAACTTGCCCGATTCGGCGTAACGTCCCTGCTTGATGGTCATGATGGCCTTAACGAATGTTTCCTGAAACAAATCGTTGGCGACATCGCGGCTTTTCACCACTGAAAAGATATATGAGAATACACGGGTCTGATGCCTGTTCAATAATATGTCGAATGCCCGGTTTTCACCGTGGGCGTAAGCAGCCACCAACTGATCGTCGGGGAGACTGTTTAGTTTTTTCATTGCTATACTTTTTATATTAGAGTAGCAGTGTATCGATAGGCCGAAGATTATGAAGGTTCATTAATTATTTAGTTGCTTCTTTCACTATGACTGATGATTGGAGTATTATGAAGCGGATGCAAATTTAAGTCATTTGCCCCGGATTGGCAACACTATAGTGGGAAAATCATGCATTTTTAACATACCGCACACAATAATTGAAGCTCATTGATGTTAAGAGCTTGTTTAATAATAAATGTTGCCGCCAGGGTCGCATAGCTTGAGACGGGTTTCGACATATGACGAAGGAGTGTACTTGATGTAAACGACTGAGGAGCAGGGCGAAAAGCGGCCAAGATATGCGATACAATTGTAATCGGATATTATTAAATCGGGCTAAAATCAGTCTGTTGCTTTTCAAATTAAATATTAACATATGTCAATTATCAGAAAGAATACCATCACTACGGCCATTCGTCGACATATTTCCGCCTGCTCTTCGGTCGTTATGCTCCGCATAACTCCCTCTTCACAAGCAAAAATCTGCTCGACGACTGACCGCCCTGACGGTAACATTTATTATTAAACAAGCTCTAAAAATATAATGCGTCTGAGCATTCTTTCCCACGCCGTTCAACATTTTTAAATAAATCCGTTTCCCTATACAATATTCGGCTATAAGACAACGTTATGCATACAAATGCAGGACCCGGCAAGCCGTCATAAGTCGCTCCGATAAGCTTTATTCACCTGAGTTGATTTGGATTGACGCCTGCTTCGGATTCTAAGTATTTTTATAGCTAAAGCCCATTTATCACTAACCAAAGTCGATCTGCCTATGCAAGAAACTTCTACTCCTAAAAAATCATCCCGTCAGAAACCCGGCAGCATCCGGCGCGAAAACTCTCCGCGAAAATCCACCCTCGCATTCCTGCGCCAGTTTGCCCGCTGCTACAGCTACGAGCCGTCACTCGCTCCTTCACTCCAGGGACTGATAATCAACTGAACCGGGCTGTTCGTCACAAAATTTATGACAGTGTGCCATAGCGGGCAATCTGCGGCATCGCTTTCGGCTTCGGCCATTTGCTAAAGCGAGAAGGCATCAGCCTAATCCGCAGCAACTTGCGCCCCGTCCAATCCAATGCACCGTCGGAGGGTATGATCACATTATGACACACCCTCATTGTGATACGCCTGAACCTCATTACTGATCACAAGATGAAAAGACTGCTTTCCGTCATTGCATTTACCGCACTGACAGCCGGCGCATTTGCCGGATCCAAACTTGACTATTTTGCGCAGCAGCTTGTCGACAGCTACGCCAACGCCACTTCCCGCTCGTCGGCCACCGCTCCGGCGATGCTGATTGTCAGGCTCGCCGAGGGCTACAGTTTCGGCGATCTCGACGTGCCGGGCGTGGAACTGCGATGCGATCTTGGCGACGGCACCTATGTGCTGTCCGCCGATGTGCCGTCCATAACCTTTCTGGCAGCGTCGGAAAAGGTGGAACGCATCGAATACGGTCCGAAACTGCAGCCGTGCCTGCGCTCGGCGCGTGCCCTGTCGGGCGTCGATGCCGTTCATTCGGGCAGCGATGGCCTGCCGAAAGCCTTCGACGGGACAGGCGTGCTCGTGGGCATCTACGACGAAGGCTTCGACCCCGGACACCCGATGCTCAACAATGCCGACGGACAATCGCGTCTGAAAGCCTATCTTCAGCACTATCTCTATCAGCGCATATTCACCCCAGAGCCCAAAAACGAAGCTGACATCCCCGACGGCTACAACTGGTATCCACTGACCGACAGCCGCTTCGGCACCGACTGGCAATACAGCACCCACGGCACTCAGTGCCTCGGCATCCTCGCCGGAGCAAAAGTGCGACGCACCGACAGCAACGGCTGCAAATATGGCGGCGAATATTATGTGGAGGAGGGCGACAATCCTTCGTATGGCGTGGCCACGAACGCCGACATCTATGTGACATGCGGCGGCGACACTTCGGCCGACATCCTGACCTGCTTCAAAACCGTTGTGGACTATGCCGAGCGCCACGGCCAGCCCGTAGTGCTCAGCCTGTCGCAGGCCACATATGCCGGTCCGCACGACGGAAGCACCCTCTTCTGTCAGGAGATGGCGAAGCTGGGCGAGAAAGCGATCATCTGCATCGGCTCGGGCAATGTCGGCGACTCGAAAATGGCTGTTGAAAAGCAGTTTACGGCAACCGACAACACACTGAAAACGTCGATGGGCTACTACAACGGCGTGCTCACGACGACGGTTCAGTTCTGGGCCGACGACAACACGATGCTTTCGGCCGAGTTCGGCGTCTACGACAAATCGACCGGCGAGATGCTCTTCAGCGAACCGCTCGGCAACAAGACCAGCGCAACGCTGCAGTCGAAGGTTACGTTCGGCTTTGACGATGCCTTCACCGCCGGCACCATCCAGATGAGCCGTGGCGTCGATGAATCGAACAACCGCGCTTATGCCCATTTCACCTTCAAAAGCATCCGCGCCAAGGATGCCGACAATCTGGTGCCGGTGATGATAGTGGGCGGTGCTTCGGGCCAGACCATCAACGGCTACATCGGAACGGAAGGCTACGAATTTGTCACCAACGACATTGACGGATGCGCGGAAGGGACGGCTGAAGGCGCCTACAACGATCTCGCTTCGGGCGAAAACATCATCTCGGTAGGCGCCTACGTTTCGAGAAACAGCTGGGTAACCCTCAACAACAACGAATCTTACATCGGCAATCCCGTCGGCTCGATACTGAGCTATTCGTCCTACGGCCGGGCATCAGAGACGCACACCGTCCCGACGCTCTGCGCTCCGGGCATGAAGATATCGTGTCCGCTGAGCTCCTACTACACGGCCACGGCCGGTAATTTCAGCAGCACGGGAAGCAACGTCACCGGCTACGTGACCGAAAACGGCCGCGAATATTTCTGGCAGACCTCGCAGGGCACATCGCTCGCCACGCCGTTTGTCGCCGGCACCGTGGCCCTCTGGCTTCAGGCAAATCCGCAGCTCAGCCACGACGACGTCATGACGATAATCCGTGAGACATCGGTCAAAGACAGCCACGTAAGCTCATCGGCCACACCGATGCAGTGGGGCGAAGGGAAGCTCGATGCGCTGGCCGGAACAAAACTGGCACTGAAGATGGCCACGTCGGGACTCGACGAAACGACTGTCGACGGCAGCCGCCACTTCGTGGTGACCGAGACCGGCAACCGATGCTACAACATATTCCATTCAGGCAATTCGGCGAGCTGCAGCATATCCCTCTATTCCATCTCGGGAGCGCTGATAGAATCGGTGGATTTCGAAGGTCCCGACTACGATCTTGACGCCTCAGCACTCGCCTCCGGGCTCTATATCCTCACCCTCACCGACTCAAACGCGCGCCAGACCGAAAAAATCATTCTGAAATAACGGGCCCTATGCGCTAAATTGCAGGAGCAGAGAGCGCCATCTTGCTTTAATCTTGCAGAAATAGAAAAGAAAATCGGCAAGAAAAGGGCAAAACGCTTGGCCGAACCGAAAAAAAGCGTTAACTTTGCAACGCTTTTGCAAAAACAAAGCATAAAACATTAACAATTAACCCACTACACAAAACATGAAGTACGAAACCGTTTTCATTTTAACTCCCGTTTTGTCTGACGCCCAGATGAAGGAAGCGGTAGAAAAATTCACCAGTGTGCTCGCCGACAACGACGCAACTGTGGTGAACGAAGAACTGTGGGGTCTGCGCAAGCTCGCTTATCCCATCCAGAAGAAATCAACAGGCTTCTACACCCTCGTTGAATTCGAAGGCGAACCCACCATTGTCAAAAAGCTCGAAACAGCATTCCGCCGCGACGAACGCGTGATCCGTTTCCTCGTATTCCGTCAGGACAAATACGCTGCTGAATACGCCGCCAAACGCCGCAGCCTCAAAGGCGCAAAAGAAGTGACCGCTAAAGAAGAAGTTGAATCTGAAGTAAAGGAGGCTTAAACCATGGCACAGACACAATCTGAAATCCGCTACCTCACTCCCATGTCGGTTGACGTGAAGAAGAAAAAATATTGCCGTTTCAAACGCAGCGGCATCAAGTATATCGACTACAAAGATCCCGAATTCCTCAAGAAATTCCTCAACGAGCAGGGCAAAATCCTCCCCCGCCGCATCACCGGCACCTCGCTGAAATTCCAGCGCCGTGTGGCTCAGGCCGTTAAACGCGCCCGCCACCTCGCCCTCCTGCCCTACGTGACTGACTTGATGAAATAATCCATTTAAAACGTTCAGGAATCATGAAGATCATACTTAAAGAAGATATCACCAACCTCGGATATAAAGACGACGTGGTCGAAGTAAAGTCGGGCTACGGACGCAACTATCTCATCCCCTTCGGCAAAGCCGTAATCGCTACTCCCGCAGCCCTTAAGGTGCTCGCCGAAAACCAGCGTCAGCGTGCTCATAAGCTCGCCAAGATCAAAGCCGACGCCGAAGCTCTTGCCGCTTCACTCAAAGACGTCAAGCTCACCATCGGCGCCAAGACAAGCTCAACAGGCACTATCTTCGGATCGGTCAACGCCATCCAGATTGCCGAAGCCCTCGAAAAACTTGGCTTCAATGTTGACCGCAAGAACATCGAAGTGAAAGAAACAATCAAAGAAGTAGGCAACTACAACGCTACCCTCCACCTCCACAAGGAAGTGACCGTAGAAGTGCCCTTCGAGGTTGTGGCCGAATAATCAGCCGCATCACTTTCAGCCATGCCGCACACCGTCGGCATCGGCTTCAGCAAGTATAAAGCGCTGCATCGGAATGCATTCCGATGCAGCGCTTGCTTTTACGCCACTCCCAAACCCCTTCCGGTCCCGCAATCGCATTAAACCTCAGCCGGTTTCCGAAAGCCGCCGCTCCTAAACGTATCCGTCCGAAAAAGGCCGCCTATGCCAAAGTTTTTTTACTGGCGAACTTTGCGGCAAAA
>CABUBG010000049.1:0-16890 GCA_902489785.1 uncultured Porphyromonadaceae bacterium | reverse complement strand
TCGCCGTCGGCGGCGGGATTCTCAGAATCCCGCCGCCGTGTGAAAGATAATGCAATGGCGCGCTTCACCTTCGGGCGAGGCGCGCTGTGTATATGCCGTAGATGGTCACTACGATGAAGCACACCAGCGGCAGCGCGAACGAAACATTGACGGCAGGCATGCCGGCTATGGTTTTCATGTCGATGATGGCGCCCTGCAGCGGGGGCATCAGCGCCCCGCCCACGATGGCCATGACAAGGAATGCGGCCCCGAGCGAAGTGTCGCGCTCGTCGACGCGGTCAAGCGCTATGCCGTAGATGCTCGGAAACATGATCGACATGAAGGCGCTGATGGCCACAAGGCAGTAGAGTCCGGCCATATTCTGCAGGAAGATGGTGCCCACGGTGCAGATGCTCGCCCCTATGCCGAATGCCATGAGCATGCGGCTCGGCGCGAAATATTTCATCAGATAGGTGCCGATGAAGCGGAACGACAGCGCCAGCCCCATCGCACATATATTATATGTCTGCGCCGTGGCTTTGTTGATGCCCAGGTTGTCGGCATACTGGATGATGAAGGTCCACACCATGATCTGGGCGGCCACATAAAACATCTGCGCCAGCACGCCGCTGCGGTATTCGTTGTTGTGCCAAAGCCGCTTAAGTGTTTCGGCGGAGCTCACCTTCACCCCTCGGTTGTCGGTGCGCGGCATCTTCACGAGCGCTATCGCCACAAACATCACCACCACGATAAGTCCTATCGCAACGTAGGGATCGCGGATCACGGCAAGGTCGTGCACGCGCATGTCGGCTTTTTGCGCCGCATCGAGCGAATCGAAAATCATCTGGCCGGCGGCGTCACGCCGGTCCGACCACAGGTTGGGCAGGATGATGAGCGACGCCACCGCCATGCCCGACAGCGAGCCCACGGGGTTGAACGCCTGGGCGAGGTTTAGCCGCCGCGTGGCGCTCCGTTTGTCGCCCAGCGACAGGATGTAGGGGTTGGCCGTCGTCTCCAGGAATGCCAGACCGAAGGTCAGCACATAGAGCGAAACGCAGAAAAATGAAAACTGCTGGAACGACGCCGCCGGGATGAACAGGAAGGCGCCGACGGCATACAGCCCAAGCCCCAGCAGGATGCCGCTCTTGTAGCTGTAGCGCCGGATGAAAAGCGCCGCCGGTATGGCCATGGTGGCATAGCCGCCGTAGAATGCAAACTGCACCATCGAGGCTTTGGCCGCCGACAGCTCCATCACGGTCTGGAAGGCCGCCACCATCGGGTTGGTGATGTCGTTGGCAAAGCCCCATAGCGCGAAGAGCGACGTGACGAGGATGAACGGTATGATATATTTTCTGTCGACCAGCCGCGGATTGGCGATGTCGGGCAGCGTGGGTGTCTTCTGGGTTTTCATGGTGGGTAGGGGAGAGGGTTGTGTCTGATTATCTCTGTATGATTTCGGTGATGTCGGCAGGCGATGTGATGATGCCCGCCGTCTGGGCCTGCACCATTATATTGCCGATGGCCGTAGCCTCGACGGGTCCGGCGGTGACCTGAAGCCCCGTGGCTTCGGCCGTGAGACGGTTGAGCAGCGTGTTGCGGCTGCCGCCACCTATTATGTGCAGGCGCTCCACCGGATGAGGCAGCAGCGCGTTGAGCCCTTCGATGCCGTGTTTGTAGCGGGCCGCGAGCGACTGCAGCACGCAGCGCACATATTCGCCCTGCGTGCGCGGCTCTTTCATGCCGTGGCTCCGGCAATAGCTGTCGATGGATCCGCTCATGCTCCGAGGCGAGTGAAACGATGGGTCGTCGACGTCGATAACGGCGTCGCTGACAGCCTTTTCTGCATCCCCCAGCAGGGTGGGGTAGTCGGTTGGCAGCCCTTCCTCTTTCCATTGCGCGATGAGCTGCTGGAGTATCCATAGGCCGGTGATGTTCTGCAGGAACCGTATCTTGCCGCCGACAGCGCCTTCGTTGGTGAAGCCGGCCTCGCGCGCCGCCTCGCTGAGTATCGGCTCGCTGAGCGTCACGCCGAGCAGCGACCATGTGCCGGAGCTCAGATAGGCGGTGCGGGTGCTCTCGAAGTCGCCTCCGGCGCAATATACGGCGCTGGCCGTGTCGTGCGACCCCACGGCAACCACGTCGACGTCATAGCCTGCGATGCCTGCCTGCGCCCTGACAGCTTCGGTCAGGAGGCCGCGCACCGTGCCGGGCATCACGATAGGGCCGAACAGCCGCTCGGGCAGCCCGATGCTCTTAATGAGCCGGCGGTTCCATTCGCGGCTGCGGGCGTCGAGCAGCCCGGAGGTCGATGCAATGGTGTATTCGTTGTTGGCCTTTCCGGTAAGGAAATAGCTGAACAGGTCGGGCATGAAAAGCAGCCGGCCGGCGGCATCGGTCATCGCGCGGTCGGTGGCGATGAGGCGCGCGAGGCGGAACACGCTGTTGATGTCCATTATCTGTATGCCGGCCTGGCCGTAATGCTCTGCCTCGCTCCCGTGGTCGCGGAAGAAAGCCGCTGCCGAGCCCGCCACGTCGTCGTCGCGGTAGCACACCGGGTTGCCCAACAGGTTGCCCGCGCGGTCGGTGAAGGCGAAGTCCACGCCCCACGTGTCGATGCCTACCGACCGCAGCCGATAGCCCGTGTCGACGGCTTTGCGAAGCCCGCGCACCATCTCGTCAAAGAGGCGCAGAAAGTCCCAGTAGAGATGCCCGCCGAGCCTCACCTGACGGTTCTCGAAGCGGTGTATCTCATGCAGCGTCAGCGTGCCGCCGTCGATCGTTCCGGCCATCACGCGGCCGCTCCCGCCGCCGAAGTCGGCGGCTATGAAAGCTTCTTTCATTTGCCCTCTTTCCCGAGAAAATACGATTCGAGGTCGCCGATCTCCGTCGGCGTCAACGGATCGACGTTGCGGCCGTTGAGCACAGCGATGCGGCATCCCATCTCAAAAAACATCGCGCGCTCGAATGCCTGGTCGAACGATGCTCCGCACACCACCTGCCCGTGCTTGAGCAGCATGGCCGAGTTGTGGTCGGTAAGCGCCTCGATCACATGCTCGGCAAGGGCCGGCGAGCCGGGGCGGAAATAGGGTATCATCGGTATCTCGTCGCCGACGTGAAGCGCCATTTCGGCCGTGAAATTGAAATTGTCGGGACGCTTGTCCATGCATGCCACGGCCGTGGCATAGGGGCTCTGGAAATGAAGTACCACGTTCACGTCGGGACGCTTGCGCATCACGCCCATGTGAAACACGCTTTCCATCGACGGTCGCACCCCGTTGAGCACTTCGCCCGTCGACAGACGGCACACCGACACGCGGTCGGCCGTCAGCTCCGGTACCCACGACCCGGTGCCCGAAAGTAGCACTTCGTCGTTGTCGAGACGCCACGAGATGTTGCCGCTCGAACAGATCGTAAGTCCGGCCGCGCCTACACGGCGGGCCTGGCTTACGAATTCTTCTATCTGTGATATTCTGGCCATCGTGCTGATTATTTATAGATGGGACCATAGTTTTTGCAGGCGCGATAGTCGGAGCCTTCCTTATCCATGCCGAATGCATTCCATGCCGACGGACGGAAAATCCCATCATCGTCGATGTTGTGCATGCACACCGGTATGCGGAGCATGGATGCCAGCGTGATCAGGTCTTTGCCTATGTGGCCGTAGCTGATGGCACCGTGGTTGGCGCCCCAGTTGTTCATTACGGAATAGACATCCTTAAAGGCTGGCTTGTCGCAAAGTCGGGGCACAAACCATGTGGTGGGCCAGGTCGGGTCGGTGCGTTTGTCGAGTATCCTGTTGATTTCCGGATCGATGTCCACCGTCCAACCTTCGGCGAGCTGAAGCACCGGACCAAGACCTTTCACAAGGTTGAGGCGCATCATGGTCACGGGCATGCCGCCTTTCGTCAGGAAGTTCGACGAGAAGCCGCCGCCGCGGAAGTAGTCGCGGTCGGCCGGATACCATGTGGTGGCTTTGAGGCACGCTTCCACATCTTTCTCGGTCATCTCCCACGACGGTTTCATGCAAGGCTCGCCTTTTTCGTTTATGCTTGCGCCGGTGGCGTCGAGTGTCGTGGCGCCCGAGTTGATCAGGTGGATGATGCCGCCCGCTGCACGTCCGGTCAGCTCTTTGCCCGTCACGCGTTTCACGGCTTCGGGGCTCCAGTAGGTGCGCACGTCCGAGAACATCTGACCGCAGCCGGTGAGCAGGTGGCCGAAGAGCATCGCCACACCATTGCATGCGTCGTTCTCGGTGGCAAGCACGAATGCCTCGCGGATGCCGTTCCAGTCAAACGAAGTGTTCATCAGCGCCTCGGTGTAGTCGCCGTTAGGTTTCCAGTCTGTCCACTGGCGCTGGCCCTGGAAGCCGCCGGCTATGGCGTTGTGCCCGAGCGATTCTTCTTTAAATCCCATCTCTTTCAGGCGCGGATTGCCCTTCATGAGGTCGCGCACTATCAGTGTCATCTTTACGATAAACTCCCAGTCGGCGTCCTTCTGCTCGCGGCTTTTGCGTTTCTCGGGGCGGTTCTTGAAGTCCTCGCCCTCGTTAACCTTGCAATATTTCTCGGTCCAGGCCATCGCTTTGGCATATTCGTCATGGTCGTAGATCCCTTCGTCCATGCGGCGAAGTATCTCTGTCTCATCGATCGATTCGTTGCGCATGCCCAGATATTCCTGGAAAAATTCCGGACTTACAATCGAGCCGGCGATGCCCATGCACATGCTGCCTATCGACAGATAGCTCTTGCCGCGCATGCAGGCCACGGCAACGGCGCCGCGGGCGAAACGCAGCAGCTTCTCGGCCACGTCGGCGGGTATGCTGTTGTCATCGAGATCCTGCACGTCGTGACCGTAGATGCCGAATGCAGGCAGACCCTTCTGGGCATGAGCGGCAAGTACGGCGGCAAGATACACGGCGCCCGGACGCTCGGTGCCGTTGAAGCCCCACACGGCTTTGGGCCAGTACGGGTTCATGTCCATCGTCTCCGAGCCATAGCACCAGCAGGAGGTGACGGTGATGGTGGCGCCCACGCCTTCATGCTCAAACTTGTCGGCGCATGCGGCCGCTTCGGCCACGCGCCCTATCGTCGTGTCGGCGATCACACACTCAACCGGTGTGCCGTCGGGATAGCGGAGATTCGTGGTGATGAGGTCGGCCACTGCTTTGGCCAGATTCATGGTCTTCTCTTCAAGGCTTTCTCGCACTCCGCCCTGACGTCCGTCAATGGTCGGACGAATGCCGATTTTAGGGTAATTTTTCATGTTGTTCAAGTGATTCAATGATTGGGTTGAAATATAGATTTACAGCTATTTCCGCATAAATGCGTTTTTTCAACAGCAAATGTAATATTTTTTAATCAATTATGCGAGTATAACCGCACATATCAGTCTATTTTTTGAGAATGCAGTTTCTCGGGTTCAATTTCTGTAAAAATAAAAAGAGAGGATCCGGTATTTTGCACCGAACCCTCTCGTTGGAATTTAAAGACCGCATGAGCATGCGGTCACCTTATGCTATTTCTTCAGCACTTTGAAAGCGCCTGCATTTACGCCGTCTTTCGTGATATGTACGATATACACGCCCGAAGGAACGCCGAAATTAATGGCGGCAGTTTCGCCTGCGGCAATATGCATTGAGCGCGACGCCATCTGCATGCCGCTGATGTTGTATACGGAGATTCCATATTCGCCATCGGCATCGGCCATTACGAAGAGAATGTCATTCACCACGTATGTCTTGATATTGTCGCCATCGGCATCGATACCGTCAATTCCTGCGAGATCTTTCACATTGACCACGGGGAGAGCCATGGTGTGTGAACCCAGTTCGTTGGTGAGGGTCAGTTTTCCGCTGTAGACGCCGCTATTTGCATAATTGGCGACAGCACTGCCTTCAGTGGCATTGCCTGTGGCATTTCCAACCTTTGCACCGTTGACCTGGAAGTTTGCGACAGTGACAACCGGGAATGCTGTGCTGGCAAGGAAAGGACATCCTGAGGTGTAGTCATGCTTGGTGTTGACAGGATAGCCCTGAGCGCCGGTATCGGCTCCGGTAATATCATAATAGTATGCGTTGATATTCTTGGATCCACCGACACAAGGAATCACACCTTCGGTATCAGCTACAGTTTCGAAATCCCAGAATGCGAGTACGCTGCCGGGGAGGTTGTTTTTGTCAAGACCTTCAAGTGAAGCCTTCACCTCTTCGGCTGTCATGGCCTTGTTCCATACGGAGAAGTCGTCCAGAACACCTTCGAAGCGTTTGCCGCCGATTTCATTCGATACTTGAGCCGAGCGGCCACCGCCAAGTGACAGGCGGTTGCGTACGGTGTAATCAGTCCACCATTGCGCTGTGCGGCCTTCAGCTGCGTTAAACACTGAATTGGTGGTGTAGGTGTCAGTGTGCACAAGGTTGCCGTCGATATAGATTTCGCGCTTGAACGATGAAGTGCTCAAAGTATATACGAAAGCGAAGTGTGTCCACTTGCCTACGGCAAAGTATGCATCGGTAGGCAGATTCTCGGCTGATTTTGTCGTCTGGGGACCGCCTGTGCCTGCCGAGTTAACTCCGAAGCCATTGTTTATGAATGCAAATGAACCGTTTTCATTGATGTCGGACCACTGCCAGCCACTTTCGCCACCGGTCCAGCCGGCTTCAGAAGCGCGGATGTCGAAGAACTTGGAACTTCCTTCGGGAAGAGCGAGCATTTTTATCCAGCCGGCAACCGAGAACGACTGAGTGCCGTTCAGACCCAGATCATCGGCGTAAACACCGAATTCAACACCACCCAGATGCAGACCGCGTGACGAGAATCCGTCTGCTTCACGGCCGGTGTAGGCGAATGTCACATCGTTGCCTTCCATAATATCCACATCAGAGGTCTGGTTGTTGGCGGTGATGGAAAGGATTTCAGGCAGACGTCCGGTGGCCGCCGGAGTCACGCTGATGCGATTGCTGTAGACGATCGATGCGTTTGCATCGGAGCTGTTGTTGTTGGGTCCGATAACCTTCACGTCATAGTAGCCTGTGGAGGAGAGTCCGTTGCAAGTCCACTCCTTCGATTCACCGTCGCTTTCCGCTACCACATTGCCTGATTTGTCAATAATCTGCCATGTAAACGAGCGCATGGGATCCACAGTTGCGAGAACGAAAGATTCGTCCGGTGTGATAATCTCTTTGCTGATCGTTATATCGTCGGAGTAGACACGTGTGGATGGTACGTCAAGCCAATTTTCAGACCATGCTATCTCCGATTCCTGTGAGTGGTCGAAATTCACGGCTGATACGCCCACGCGAACTTTCGACGAAGAGCAGGGAACGGAATAAAGCATGGCAGCCCAGGTAGTGGTGATTCCGTAAAGCATCGGCTCTCCGCCCTCTTCCTGAGTGTAGATCTTATAGAACACGTTGTTCACTTCGTCGTTGTAGCAGGGACGGCCATTGGCTTTGTCTTCAATGGTGTTGGGTACGTTGAAGATCATTTTCACGTCGACGCCTTTATAATGGTTGCGTTTCACCTCCGCTTTTGTGACAGTAGGAGCCGTGGGGGCGGGATATGAGCCACGTACGATTGAGAATTCTCCGAGATAGATCTGCGCGTTTGACGCATTGTCGAAACGCAATGCAACCATTGCCAGAGTCTTGTTGTCAAGTTCAACATCTGTGCCGACAATAAGTTTGAGAGTCTGCCATTCCTCGCTGTTGGGGCATGTCTCGTTTGTGATTAACGATTTTGCGATCTCGGTGGTCTCAGAGCCTTCGGCGCTCAAAGAGAGATAGGCATTGGCAGAGCCTTTGATGAGCTTGTAGCGCACCACGATTTCATCGCCGGATTTAAGATCATATTTGGTCTTGAGCAGGTGGAGATATTGCTTCGACGATGTAGAGCCGGTGATACTGAGGCAAGAACCGCCCAGATATGCGTCATCCCAGCTGAATGCGGCGGTCATTCCGGTAGCCGCAGTCTTGCCGATGAAAGATGTTGCCCACCACCAGCGCCATGTCGGCATATAGTCCTGAACGCCGATGTTGTACCATTCGATATCGTTCATGCGTTTGCCTTCATAGTTGAAGAACTTGCCGTTGCCAACGTTGAAATTGGTGATGAACGGCTCGTAGCCGAGATCCCAGCTCATAGCCGAGGCTGCGGAGCGGTAACGGGCAAGACCGTGGAAGCCGACGTTGTTGAATTTTGCCTGCGAGTAAGAGGCAAGAGCCGTAGGAGCACTCAGGGGATTGAATGACGATCCGGTGAAATAGTTCTCAAGAGTGAGCTGATAGCACTCCTGTATCACTTCGGGACGGCCGCCCTTGTCGCCGCGTGCGTTCCAGAAATAGTTGTAGTCGTGGGCGCCCCACAGACCGAGGCCGACCGGACTGGCATCGAAGTTCTGCCAATGAGCAAGGCCGGCCGAGCCGCCCTGCATGTTTATGCCGGCGTAGAGTCGTGTCACATCACCACGGGATGCATATGTCGAGCTCGGTTTCAGATTGGTACTGTTCCAGTTGTAGTTGAAAAAGAGCGAAGAACGGTATTTGCCATCGGAGCTGTACCATCCGTCGACATTTCTCTGGGTCAGGCCGCCGTCAAAATTGTAAGCGGCGGTGGCGTATTGTGTTCCGTCGTACCAGATGTTTTCGCGCAGTGTGTAATTGCTCACATTGGGCGTGTTGTTGTAGAGGGTGGTGAGGTTTGACATTATATTTTCATGCACAGTCCCCATGAGAGTTTTCAGCATGGCGGGTGTGAATGTGTTGCGGCTATAGGTGCTGAATTCGGAATTATAAGTCAGACCGTCGTTGCCGAAATACCGCAGCACTTTGGCAGCCATAGCGGGATCCATTTCCGAATAACCTTTGAGCGTGACCTGCTGAGCTGCCGAGGGACTGCCAAAGTCCACCCACAGCATGCCGGCTACACCCACACCGTTTTTGTGGGCCACATCGGCAAAACCGCCGTAGAGCTGTGATATGGAGCACGACCAGTCGCTATAGTTGTCGATATAGCTCCACATGGTGAAGCATTCCGACTCAAATCTGCCGCTTGGCATCGCGCTTCTGGGCCACCCGTTTGAGTCCTTTGCATTGACGGGCACCCACATCATGATGCGGCGTTCGCCGTTGGTGTAATTGGTCTTCACCTGTGTCGCGGTGTTGGTGAAGCGTGCACGTGGTTTCTGACGGGCAATGTAGAAATTGTCGTCATCGGTGATTTTTTGGCTGGAACTCCAGTTTTTTACATAAGTGTAAAAATCCGCTGAAGTTCCGGACGAAATATCACCCTGATACAGATACTGTGCGTTTGCGCCTATGGCTGCGGTCGCACAGAGAAAAAGAAGAGTAATCTTTCTCATAAAAACGAATTATAATTAGGGTTTGCTGTTGATTAAGGTTGGTTGTTTTGAGTCCGGAGCGGAATCGCAGGAAGCAGGGATTCCGCTCCGGAGCAAATGGTTCACGGTCAGAAGTTGCTTCCGGGCACATCCCAGAACACACGTGTGGCCATCAGGTTCTCGCCGCCGAGAGCTTCGAGTCCGGAATTCTGGATGTCTTCCAGACCGGCCTGTATGTCGCCCCAAGGCAGCGGCATGCGGCGTATGATGTCGCCGTATGAGAGCGAACCGTCGCCGAGCTGCGGATTGAGCACAGGGAATATTTTGGGATAGCCGGTGCGGCGAATGTCAGTCCAGGCTTCGTAGCTGTTGGGGAATATGGCTAACCACTTCTGGGTCATGATCTTTTCAAGTTTTGTTTCCTGCGAATCGCCGTCGTCCCATTTCACGCCAATTGTAAGCGTGCCGTCGATGTCGTTGTTGTCAATGGGATCCTCATAGTGGTAGGGCACTGCCTCGGTCACATTCATATAGTCGTCCAGATAACGCTCGTAGTTGCCCGAGTATTCCACAAACACATCGCTGCAGTCGCCGTTGCGTATGCCGCGCTCGTAGAAGAACTGAGCCGTGCCGCCCATGTCCCAGCCGCGGAGAGCGCCCTCGGCACGGTGGAAATCAACCTCGGCCCATTTCATAGCGTAGACAGGCATATACATGCAGTCTTCTGTGGCGAAAGCAGAGAACGCTACACGCGGATTCACGGCATACTGCTGGCCGTTGTACATCTGCAGACCCGCACGCAGTCCGATGATGGCGCTTTCCTTCGGAAGAACCTTTCCGGTGGTTTCGTTCACGAGATCCTCAGAGTTGGGCGTGAGCAGATAGTTTATATAAGGATGCTGCAACTGGGTCACGATGCTTACGAAAGAGGCGTTGGCGCAGATGTCGTGCCAGGAAACTGTAATATTATAAAGCGGATGCCAGTTCCAGTTCTCAGTAACCTTACAGATCACCATCTGGTCGTCTTTCGATTCGATCACACCGCTTGCAACCGCCTCTTCGGCCCATGTTTTGGCTTGTGCCGGATCATACTTGGAAATATGCATGGCCATACGGAGCTTAAGCGAATTGGCAAACCGGCGCCATGTTTCAAACTGCTTGTTCATCGAGATGGCATCATTGTAGGCCATTACCGGTTCCACCAAATCCTTATACCACTGCGGACGTTCGGGATAATGGTCGAGCACGGCCACAATGTCGTCGAGATTTTTGATGATGGAGTAGTAAATGTCCACGCCACGGTTGAACGTGAATGGATTTGACTCTTTGTTGGCTTTGTGATCCACATAGGGAATAGCACCGTAGAGATCGACCATATCAGCCGCTGCATAGTCGAAGATCAGCAGGGCGAGTGCCTTCAGCTCAACAATCGTGTTGGACTCGTCGCGGTTGAGCAGATTGCCGACAAGTCCCTTTATTGAGAGGAAACGTCCGTAGGGACCTTCCCAGAAATCGCGATTGTAGGTATATGTGCTCGACATCTTGCCGCCCCAGTTTTGGGTGCAGGTGGTGTAGCCGGCAAAATTGTCGGTTGTAAGGCTGTTGGTATACTGATACTGGTGGGCTTCGGGCATACCGCCGTCCTTGCCGCCGAGCAGATACAGCTGTGCGGTATAGAACTGGTCGTAGTAGTCGTTCAGCAGCTCCAGAGCGGCCTGTGTCTGTTCCTGCGTAGGCTGGACTGTGTAATCGAGCAGGTCGGCATCGCCGCTGTAAATCACGGGGTCGATTTTTTCCTGAGCTTCGTCAAATTCGTCGCCGGGAGAATCGAAATCCATACATGCCGTAAAGGCAATCACCGGCAATGCGGCGAATAGATATTTCAGATTTGTTATTTTCATGTCGATAGGTTGTTATAATCGGAGATATGTGCGATTAGAATTCGATTTTAAGATTGATGCCGTAACTGCGGGCCGAAGGCATATTGAAAATGTCGAATGCTCCGAGGCCGTTTTTGGTGGAAAGTGCGATGTCGGGATCTGACGGCGCTTTTTTGTAGATGAAGAACAGGTTGCGCCCCACTGCCGAGAGTGTGATGCCTTTTATCACTCCCTTGAAGAGATTACGCATCGTGTAGCTGATGGAAAGCTCGCTCAGACGGAAGTTGGTGGCATCATAGATATATTCTGAGGGCATTACCTGACCGCCGACCATCTCATAATATTCTTTTACGGGGACAACAACGCCGTCAACATACATTCCCGGCTTCTGGACACCGCTTGTCGAAGTCCAGTAGATGCCTTCGCGTTCGGCACGGAGCCGGGCGTCGGCTGAGCGCTGCGATGTGCCTGCATGGTCGAGATATGCTTCGGTAAGTGAGATGAACTTGCCTCCTATGCGGCCGCTGATGAGGAAATAGAGCGACAGATCTTTCCAACGGAGTGTGTTGCTCCATCCGAGATTCCATTTCGAGTTCATGTTGCCGAGGTAAATGAACTTTGTGGTGTCCTTGATGGGCACGCCGAGTGCGGGGTCTATGTATATGGTGCCGTCGTCGTTGCGGCGGAAATCAAGGCCGTACATGTCACCGTAGCTCGCGCCTTCTTCATAGCGCACAGCTATCGATCCTTCGGCTATCAGCTGCTCCATCTTCGAGGGATTGCCCTGTTCGTCTTTGAAGGTCTTCAGAATCTTGTTGTCGTTGTAGGAGAGGTTGATCCCGGTGCGCCACATGAAGTCTTTGGACGCCATGATGTTGTAGCTGACAGTCGTTTCAAAGCCCTGGTTGCGTATGGAGCCGGTGTTGACTGGCTTTGATTTACCTCCGGTGGTGGCGGCAAGGAAATAGCTGTTGGTCAGATTGGTGTTGTAGTAGGTCATATCCCAGTTGAGATTGCTGTTGAAGAGCGAGATATCATAACCTATCTCAAACGATTTCTGCTTTTCGGGCAGAGGGTTGTCGAAATATCCGTAGGGCGACGACGTCAGGGCGCCGTTCACGAGATTGCGGGTGGCCGAGGCATATACCTGATTGGGGATAGAGTTGCCCACTTCGGAATAGGAGGCGCGCAGTTTCAGGTGAGTTATGACATCGGGCAGTTTCACATAGCGGTGTACGAGCGTGTTTGCTCCGATTGACCAATAGCCGTAGTGGTCGGGTGTGCCGCGGTCGGAGAACTGACGGAAAGCACGGTACCAGTCGATACGGTAGCTGCCTTCAAGGTAAACCATGTCATTGTAGCCGACCTGTCCGGTGATAAACCATCCCTGATTCCAGTCCTTGCTTTTGCCGTAGCTTATGCCGTGTCCCATAGTCCACCAATAGGCATCGGGATGGAAATAGTTGACGAGTGTGGGCAGGCTGTTGGAGGTCAGCGGCGGATAGTATGACGATTTGACATACTGGCTTTCGCTGTTGCTGCTGGAAGTGTGTCCTACCCAGCCTGAAGAAGCCGAAACGGAATAGATTTCGTTGAATGTCTTGTTGTATGACGCCATGGCATCTACATACCAGTCTGTCGTGGTTGAGTTGCCGCGACTGTACAGACCATAGTCGTGCATGAATGTCGGATACCATGTGG
Source organism: uncultured Porphyromonadaceae bacterium (assembly GCA_902489785.1). Classification (GTDB taxonomy): domain Bacteria; phylum Bacteroidota; class Bacteroidia; order Bacteroidales; family Muribaculaceae; genus Paramuribaculum. Next base: position 3,997 of record CABUBG010000049.1, on the reverse strand, counting down.
TGGCATATACGCGGCCGTCGGATTTGGATGACGCATAGTCGATGTTAAGACGTCCCTGCACCATGAGGCCGGGTATGATCTCGTATGATACGACTCCCGAGCCGTAGGCACGGCGCTGAACGTTTTCGCTGCGGTTCATCTTTGAGAGCCAGTAGGGGTTGTTGTTGCCGCCGGTGGGGAATGCCCAGTTCTGCTGCGGACCGCTGAGCTGTATGGTGGTTTCTTTGATCTTTCCGTCTTTGTCCCAGTACGGCTCTTTGTTTGACTCCCATGTGCCGTCGGGAGTGTAGTAGTTGTCGCGGTAATATCCGAAGTCAATGTTGCCAGGCATGCGGTAAAGGTCGTAGAGCGGGTTGAGCACCGTGCCGCCGCCCGGGCGGTTTACAGAACGAGCATACACATAATTGATCGATACGTCCGCCTTCAGTTTGTTGTCAAACATGTTGTAGCTCTGGCGGAACGAGAATGTGTTGCGGTTATAGCTGTTTCCGGGCATCATGCCTTTGGCGTTTGAGTTGGCATACGAAAAATATGTCTTCACCTTTTCCGTGCCGCCCTGTATGGCTATGGAGTTGTTCCATGTTGTGCCCGTGCGGAAGAATTCGCTCACGTCGTCAGCCGCGTAGTTGCGCAATCTGGCTCCGGGGTAGGCAAGCTGTTCGTCGGTGTATTCGCCGATTTTCGTGCCCCATGCGCCCAAAGGCATGTTGTATCTGATGGTGCCGTCGTTGCTGTCTTTGATCACTGTTACCTGCGAGCCATAGATGCGCTGGATTTCGGGGGTGACCAGAGGACGCTCGAAGGTGACATTTGAGTTGACGGTCACACCGATAGTGCCCTGACGTCCTTTCTTGGTGGTGATCATGAGCACGCCGTTGGCTGCCGCCGAGCCGTAAAGTGCCGCCGCATTGGCGCCCTTGAGCACGTTGATGCTTTCGATGTCGTCGGGGTTGATCAGCGACAGCACGTCACCGCTCTCCGACTCGGCCGTATAGCCTAAGCCTGAGCCGCCGTCGAAACCGCCGCCGCTGGCCGATCCGCTCATGGGAATTCCGTCGATCACCACAAGTGGTTCGTTGTTGCCCATGATCGACTTGTTGCCGCGCAATAGGATTTTCGACTTGCCGCCCGCACCGCCGGCACTTTGGGTGATTGTGACGCCGGACACCTTGCCGCTCAGGGCGTTGACGAAGTTGGCGTCCTGCACTCTCATCAGTTCATCTCCTTTTATGCTTTGGGTGGCGTAGGTGAGCGACGACTCTTTGCGCTGGATGCCCATGGCTGTCACCACTACTTCGCCAAGCTGCTGCGCGTTAAGGTTCATCTGGATATCGAGAGGTGTCCCGTTCCATGTCACTTTTACCGGATCATACCCGATGGAAGTTATCTCCAACACCTCGCCGGTTTTCATGTTCGATATGGAGAATTCCCCATCGATGTTGGTCGCGCCTACTTTTGTCGGCTTGCCGACAACTCTTACGGTGGCCCCTATCATGGGTTCGCCCAATTCGTCCTTTACCACACCTGTCGCCGTGGTGGATGCCTGTTGCGCACTCGGATTCTGTGGAGCCGCTACCGTCGCATCCGGGGATGTCAAGGCCACAACCGCGGCAAATGATGCCGCAAAAATTTGTTTGCTTGCTGATTTGATTGGTTTTAGCATAAGGTAACTAAATAAATATGAAATTGTTGTTGTTCGTGCATTTCGTTCTGCGCTCGTTTCCTGTATGCAGTTGATTAAATAACAGATACTTTTCCATGGTATATGCCGAAAAACAAGGCATAATTATGCGCTATAGCTTTTGCTGTTGTTTGCAGAAGTACACATCTTTTATCAATTTACCTCCCCCTATTTAGTTAAAAGATGTTGATTTTAGCAACATCCGGACATGCATGACGGAATATGCAGCCCCGTCGGATTTCGCCGCTTTCACTGCGGCTTCAGCGCCCGTAATCGCGTAGTCGCTTTTCATCCTGTAAGATACGGTGCGCATTTCTTTTCGGTGAACATAGTCGCCGAAGTGTGTGTTTGCTAATTAAGCATCATATCATCGGGCATATCGCCGATCGACACCGTCCCCGCGGCTTTATACCTATTTATTGGATTCATGGATAGACAATACTCCGTTTTATGAAAAAGATATTCATTGTTTCGACCCTGCTTCTGTTCTCAGCCATGGGTGTCACTGCGCGCGACACCGAGCTGTCCGTTTCCTATGGCGCGATGCCCGCCATGAAATCGCTCGGCGTCTACCATAACCATTGGCACGATCTCGACTGCTGGGGCTCGGCCAATTTCACCATCGACCACAAATTCGCCCCCGGCCTCTGGATCGGTCTGGGCTATACTTATTCGTCGGCCGACTCAGATCACGCTCTCGACGGCCGCTACGGCAAGGTGACATGGCACGGGCTCATGGTCAACGTCCGCTACGAATGGCTTCACCGCGGTCCGCTGACCATGTACACTCATGTCGGCATAGGTGCGCTGGTCCAGTACTATTCCCCGTCGTGGGAAGACTCCTACAATCGCACCAACATGGCATTCCAGCTGTCGCCCATCGGGCTACAGGTCGACATCGTCCCTCAATTCGGCCTCTTCGCCGAAGCGGGCTACGGCGTCCAGGGCATCATCAAAGCCGGCCTGCGGATCGGTTTCTGAGTCAATCGGCCGACGCCTCATTGATGTCGGCGTCTGAGAATACTTCGAGCGGCCTGTAGAGATCATCGCTGAACTCGCGGTAGTCATAGATCTTTTCTTCGCCGTCGTAGCATTCAAGCAGCGTGCAGTGTCCTCCCCATACGTGCATCGGAGTCGAAGGAATGGTGGTGTTATAGTTGGGGGTGATGTTGAATAGCGGGCCTATGCCTTCCACCCAGTAATCATAGGGCGCTTTTTCAAAGAAATAAAAGCCCGACCACACTTTTGCAGCCCGTCGCTCTTTGCCCATGAGGGTTATGATGCCACGGCTTATGATCGTGATGTCATACAGCGTCAGGCTGGTCGCGCCCTCAGCGGGAAATATGTCGTAGAGCAGTTTGAATTCATATGTGGGATTGTTTACCGTATAGGGACGGGTTTTCCATAATTGGTAAATTTTGCTGCCGTCTTCATACATCACATACGGGTCGGGATACGGGCCGTCGTCGTTGTAGACCCGTATCGTTTTAGCCGCAATGCCTTGCACCACAGTGTCACCCGCGACTTCCTGCGTGAATGTTTCTTCAGCCTTCGGCGTAAAATCAGAATTATAGGTGGTGGTTCTCTTCACCCATCTCTTGCCGTCGGTGAATATCGGCCGTATCATTTCCGGAAGTGGTTCCACTTTTGCTATCGGCTCGGGATCCGGTTCTCTCAGTGCGTTGCTCTCTGAATCGCATGCAACGCCCACTCCGCTCAGCAGTGCCGTAGCGCAGAATAATAAAATCGCACTCTCTTTCATGGCTGTTTTCGTTTTATGGTTATTTTTTGATGAGTTGTTTTTAATGTGCGGATACAAGAAAGCGGTTTCGAGCCTTTGTTATTGGATATTTGTGTTGGCAAGAATGAGAAAAGTCATTGATTGATGATCGGATCCATGTGATACACACAACGCAATTTAAGTAAAAAATAAAGATATAAACAATCTTTGAATGTTTTTTTGTTTTTTTTAGCATTGTTTTGCTTTGGGACGGAGTTTTTGGCTGATAATCCGCAATATACCGACAAAAAAGAACGGAAACGTGACAGATGCACGCTTCCGTTCTGTTAAGCGGTCAGGTCGGTAGGTTATTCTTCGCGTACGAGATTGAATTTTGCGGAAATCTCTTTCTGGTCGATGGCCTGACGCACGTTGAAGCGGCGTCGCTGCGGCAGGTAGCCCGGTTTTTCGCATGTGATCTCGATCTGCACGTCGCCCGAGTTCTAAATGCATTATCGCCACAAAGATAATGTATTTGACATAAGTAAGTCGTAAAAATTATTATATACTAAGCCGCATGGGCAAAATTGATGTTG
>CABUBG010000048.1:0-18858 GCA_902489785.1 uncultured Porphyromonadaceae bacterium | reverse complement strand
ATAAATACTACATTTTATTTTAGATTTTATACATCCGGTCATATATTTTGACGGCCAATTGAAAGTTGAGACAGATCCACGCGGTGAACCCGGTATTTTGGCCGTAGGTGATTATTCATTAATATTTTGTTAATTATCTATGAATTTGTTTTTATCTTTGTAGACGAAACGAACAATAAAATATACTTATAATATATATATATTAATGTGTGCGTTTACCATACTAACCGGATTTGATCCGATTAAAGTCAACCTATGAGCTATACATTATTAGACTTTCTGTGTTTGTTAGGTGCCGTCGGTTTGTTTCTCTACGGCATGAAAGTGATGAGTGAGGGATTGCAGAAAGCTGCGGGCGACCGTCTGCGCAACATTCTCTCGGCAATGACCCGAAACCGGTTTACGGGTACTCTCACAGGTTTCTCAATCACAGCCCTCATCCAGAGTTCGTCAGCTTCGACCGTAATGGTTGTAAGCTTCGTGAATGCCGGCCTGATGACGCTGGCTCAGTCGATGGCCGTGATTATGGGTGCGAATGTAGGCACAACGTTCACGGCATGGGTGATAGCTCTTTTCGGTTTCAAGGTCAACATATCGGCATTCGTGCTGCCGCTCATAGGTCTGTCCGTGCCTTTGCTTTTTTCAAAGAAAAGCCGCACGAAATCCATAGGCGAGTTCATGGTGGGATTCTCATTCCTCTTCATGGGCCTCGACCTTATCAGCCAGTATGTGCCGGACCTGCAGCAGAATCCCGAAATGTTTGCTTTCCTGCAGCAATACACTCAGATGGGTTTCGGCTCCGTTGTCATATTCCTGCTGGTGGGTGTCATTCTCACTATGGTCATCCAGTCATCGGCCGCTACATTTGCCATCACGCTTATCATGTGCAGCAAGGGATGGATTGATTTCAACCTTGCGTGCGCTATAGTGCTCGGCTCCAACATAGGCACCACCATCACTCCTATCCTGGCATCAATGAGCGGTAATGTGGCCGCCAAGCGTACGGCAATGGGACACCTCCTCTTCAACCTGCTGGGATGTGCCTGGGTGCTGTGTGTCTTCAATCCTTTCATAGAGCTCAACACCTGGATTACCGAATCGCTCGGTCAGGGCAACCCCGATGCCCTGGCAGAATATGTCAATTATCTCCAGGCCCACGACAGCGCTGTCTATGACAACCTGTTCAATACGCTCCCGAGCGATCATCCCCTCTACGGCCGCGTGACCGCTGCCCAGCACACCATAGAATCCATGCAGTTCAGCGTGTCGTTCGGCCTTTCGATGTTCCACACGGTGTTCAACCTCATCAACCTGTCGATAATGATATGGTTCACCAAACTCTATGTGAGAATTGTCGAATACCTCGTGCCCACCAAGCACAAAGAAGACGAAGAATTCCAGCTCAAATTCATCTCCGGCGGTCTGCTCAACGCTTCCGAGCTCAACATAGCCCAGGCTGAAAAAGAGATCGCCGTGTATGGCGAGCGCGTCGAGCGTATGATCGACATGGCGAAACGGCTCGTGCACACCAAGTCCGAAACGCAGGATTTCACGGAGCTCTATTCCCGACTGGAAAAATATGAGGATATATCCGACCGCATGGAGATAGAGATAGCCCACTATCTCAACCGATGCGCCGAGGGACGTCTCTCCAATGAAGGCAAGCTGAAGATAGCCTCCATGCTCCGCATAGTCAGCGAGATAGAGAGCATAGCCGACTGCTGTATGGGCGCCGGAAAGATTCTGGTGCGCAAAACGCAGAGCCGCGCCGAATTCACAGAAGAGATCTACGAAAATATCGACACCATGTTTGGTTACGTGAAGGACGCGATGCTCAACATGCTCCACCTGCTGCACGACATCGAGCATGCCCGCGAACCCGAGATCATAGCCTCCTACAACAAAGAACGCGAAATAAACAACTACCGCAACCAGCTGCGCACGTCCAATATCGAGAATATCAACGCACGCCGCTACGAATATCAGGCCGGCATCTACTACATGGATCTCGTGTCGGATCTCGAAAAGACCGGCGACTACATCATCAATGTTGTCGATGCCATCAAGGATCAGATGCGTCAGGCAGCGGCCTAAGAGCTTTTCTGCCCGACGGCCGAAACCGGAAGAAAGATCACATCCGGCAGATAAACCCGAAATAAAAGCGTGATCAAAAATTAGGCGGACACATTTTGGAGAAAATATTAAAATTGTGTAACAAATAAGCAACAATTGAGTTTGGCTCAGGCATAGAATTAAAATCAATATTATCTTTGCATTGAAAAAAACGGCAATTTGTTGCGCCCGATTTGTTAGTATATCACAATGCCTTTAGATAATAAGTCAGAATTATCTGTTGACAAAGCCAAAATTCTTATAGTCGACACCGATTCGATGTCGAGCGAGTTGCTTCAGTTTCGTTTCGAATCGGAAGGATTCCAGGCTGTCATAATATCGAGTGGAGAAAAGGCTTTGGAATCGGATCTTTCGGGATATTCCCTGATTATTGTTGACCTGATGGATCAGGAATTAAACGGCGTGAAGTTTACGCGTATGATCAAATGCCGCCCTGATTCATTCAATATACCGGTGATCATGCTTTCCAAGAAATCGTCGGAAGACGATGTTGTGGAAGGCCTGGATGCCGGAGCCGACGATTATATATCGAAACCGTTTTCATCGCGCGAACTGATAGCGCGCGTGCGCTCGGTGGTGCGACGCCGCCGCATGATGAGCTTACGCCGTGCTGCTAATGCGGTCCGTGTCGACGGACTCGTGCTCGACCTCAGTGCCGGTCGTGTGACCATCGACGGTGAGCCAGTGATGCTGACGCGCACTGAATATCTTATCCTGGCAATGTTCATGCGCAACCGCAACAGCTTCTTCGACCGTTCGGAGATACGACATGAAGCCTGGGAAGATGAAAACGGAGTGTCGGATCGCGCCGTCGACACCAACATCTCGCGTCTGCGCAAAAAATTAGGCGATTACGGCCGCAATATCGTCAACCGTCAGGGCTTCGGTTATGGGTTCGTTGACTGAGCCGTTGCCATCATCTTTTTCATCGGGCATCCTTGAAGCCGGATGCGATGAAGCCGGACGCGGATGTCTGGCTGGTCCGGTATGCGCCGCCGCCGTCATCCTTCCCGAAGGATTCTCACACCCGTGGCTCAATGATTCCAAAAAGCTCACCCAGCGCCGCCGCGAACAGCTGCGTCCGATCATCGAAGCCGAGGCCGTCGCATGGGCCGTCGCGTTGGTCGACCACGAAGAGATCGACCGGATAAACATCCTCAATGCATCGATACTGGCCATGCACCGCGCGCTCGACGCTCTGACGGTGCGCCCGCAGGCCGTGATTGTCGACGGAAACCGATTCAAGCCCTACGGCGACATTCCGTGGCAGACATTCGTCAAAGGCGACGGACGTTTCGGCAACATAGCGGCCGCGTCCATTCTCGCCAAGACCCACCGCGACGAGCTGATGATGCGTCTCCACGAGCAGTATCCAGTCTATGGATGGGATGTCAACAAAGGGTATCCAACGGCCGCCCACCGCGCGGCTATCGTGGCTCACGGGCCGTCGCCCTGTCACCGCATGAGTTTCCGCCTCATCGACCGCCAGCTATCGCTCTTCTGAGCTGTCAGGGATATTGCAACAGGTAGACTCCCGAGTCCGTCACGCTCATTGCTGTGGGAATGCCGAGTATCAGTGGCGTGGCATCGACGCCGTGACCTATGGGAACGTCGAAAGCCGTGGGAAAACTGTAGTCGGCGACCATGTCACGGATCATCGATTGCATGGATTCGTGATTTACGTCGGGACGCCAGTCGGTAAAAGCACCCACAAGCAGTCCCGCCAGACGGGGCAACACACCCGACAGCCGCAGCTGCCACAGCATGCGCTGCACCTTATAGACCGGCTCGGCAATATCCTCGATGAGCAGAATGGTGCCGGGGCGCAGCGTGTCGAAGCGTGTGCCGATAAGTGAGGAGAGCACCGACAGATTGCCCCCGGCCAGTGGGGCTTTGGCGTCGCCGTGGCGGTTGAAGGGGTGCGGTGCGAAATGATAGTTATGTATCATTCCATAAAGATTGCTTATCAGTCTTTTGATGTGCGGATTATGCCCATTGTCAGCGCATATATGTTTGGCCATCGGACCGTGGATGCTTGCTATGCCATGATGATTCATGAGGGCATGCAGGGCGCAGATGTCGCTGAACCCCACAAGCCATTTGGCGTTTTCGCGCAGCGGCATGCGGTCGAGACTTTCGAGCAGATGCACGGATCCGTAGCCACCGCGCGAGCATATTACGGCACGTATGCCCGGATCGGTCCACACCCGGATGAAATCGGCCAGACGATCGTCGACGCTGCCGCTGAACGAACCGTCGTTGCCATAAACCATCGGTGACAGCTCGGGGCACAGTCCGAGAGCGGCAAGAGCCGAAGCGGCGGCCTCGCTGTCGGCAATGCGTGCCCGGCCGGCCGGACAGATTATGGCCACTCGGTCGCCGGGATCCAACGCCGGCGGAATGATGATATCGGTTCGGCGCTTTCTCATTGGGTCAGAGTGGTGCCGTCGTCGGTCACGGTCATCTGCATCGGTGCTCCGATGATGAATGGAATGTTGACGCGCACATGTCCGGCCGGCACTCCGAATGCCACCGGATAGCCGTATTCCGCTACCATGTCGCGTATCATCACTTCGGTGTCGCTGAAATCCTCGTCGTTCTTCATGTCGCTGAAGCGGCCCACGATGAGGCCCGACAGGGAGCCCAGGATGCCGCTGAGCTTGAGGCGGTAGAGCTGGCGCTGAATCTTGTAGACAGGCTCGGACACATCCTCGATAAACAGTATGGTGCCCGGCCGGAATTCGTCAAACGGGGTCGCCGCCAGTCCTTCGAGCACAGCCAGGTTGCCGCCGACGAGCTGTGCCGTCGCCGAGCCGTTGCGGTTGAAGCGGTGGGCGTCGATCTCATATCTGACGTGCGATCCTTCGAGCAGCCCGAAGAGGGCCTTGCACGACGGGCTCAGATCGCCGTCCCTGCCGTAGTGGAGGCTGGAACCCATAGGCCCGTGGATGCTTGCTATGCCTTTCGACAGCAGCAGGGCGTGGAGAGCGGAGATGTCGCTGAACCCCACGAGCCATTTGGCGTTGTCGCGCAGCGGCAGGCGGCTGAGGCTGTCGAGGAGATGGACCGCTCCGTAGCCGCCGCGGGCGCATATCACGGCTTTCACTTCGGGGTCGAGAAGCGCATCCTGCAAATCCTCACGACGCTCCTCTTCGGTGCCCGCATAGCTGCCTTGGCGGCAGCCCACGTGTTGTCCGAGGGTGGTGCGGAACCCCAGTGAATCGAGCACGGCCGCAATCGCGCCGTAGTTGTAATGTTCGGCATGGCCCGAGGGCGCTACGATGGCTATGAGGTCGCCTTTGGCCAGCGGCTCGGGAATGACCGCGTCGGCCGGTGGCAGGTCGGGGCGCTCGTCGGAGATGATGATTGTCACCCGGTTGTCGTCGAGGGTGTCGGCAAGCTGAGCATCGTTTTCGGCGTACACAGCCGTGGCCGACAGCAGCAGACAGCTGAGGAAAGATACTATTTTCATTGCGGTCATGTTGTGGTTACGTTGATTCCGTTCGAGCGGATTTTTTCGGCAATTGCCGTCAGCTCTTCGTGGCTCACTTTTTGCAGATGCTCGGCCGGTGTCTTGCGGTCGATGGAATAGAGCATCACCTGGCGGGGAGCTATGCGTTTGTAGGCGGCGATGAGCGCGTCGATCTCTTCGTCGGTGGTGTTGTCGATCGTTTTGCCGTCATATTCGCCGCGCAGCATCATGGTCTGCACGATGCAGTCGCGCCCGAAACCCGCTATCTGCTCTATCACTTTTCCGGCGGTGAAGCCGGGGCGGTTGGGGCGGTCGATCTGACGGATGGTGGCGTCGAGGGCCGAGTCGAGCTTGAGTATGTTGTTGTCCACGCGGCGAAGGGCGCGGCACACGCCCGGGCGGTCGAGGCATGTCGAGTTGCACAGCACGCTGATTTTCACCTCGGGATAATAGCGGTCGCGAAGCGCGATGACGTCGTCGATTATTTCTTCAAACTGCGGGTGCATCGTCGGCTCGCCGTTGCCGGAGAATGTGATCACGTCGAGCGACTCTCCGGCCGCTTTCATGGCCGCGAGCTTCTCGTCGAGCAGCCGGCTGACCTCCCCGCGCGAGGGGAGTCCGGCAGTCCCCGGACCCTGGGCGTTGAAGCCGGCTTCGCAATAGAGGCAGTCGAAGGTGCACACCTTGCCGTCGCGCGGCGACAGGTTCACGCCGAGCGACGAGCCGAGCCGTCGCGAATGGATTGGTCCGAATATGGTTTCATGAAACAGGACGGTCTGCATGATTTATCGCTTTGTTACGTTCACTTTCATTGTAGGCGGAAGAGTGTCGTTGCGTTCGGCGACAGCATCGATCACCTCATGGGCCAGATGCATGAAAGCCATTCCCGTGACGGAATCGGCCAACGCTATAGGCTCGCCTCCGTCGCCTCCGTCGCATATCGACCCTACGATAGGTATCTGTGCCAGCAGCTTCACGTGGAGCTCTTCGGCCAGACGCACGGCGCCTTCGCGGCCGAAGATATAATAGCGTTCGTCGGGATGTTTTTCAGGCGTGAACCATGCCATGTTTTCCACCAGACCGAGCACCGGCACGTTGACTTTCTCGCCGGTGAACATGGCTATGCCTTTGCGGGCGTCGGCCAGCGCCACCTCCTGCGGCGTGCTCACCACCACTACGCCGGTCATGGCAAGTGTCTGCACAAGAGTCAGATGGATGTCGCTTGTGCCGGGAGGCATGTCGATGAGGAAATAGTCCAGATCGCCCCAGTCGGCCTCTTCGATGAGCTGCCGAAGGGCGTTGGAGGCCATGGAGCCGCGCCACAGCACGGGCGAGTTTTTGTCGACGAGAAAACCGATCGACAGCACTTTCACGCCGTAGCGCTCGGCCGGGATGATCAGCTGACGGCCGTCAACTTCGTGCATATAGAGCGTTTCGTCCTCAAGACCGAACATCTTGGGCACCGAAGGGCCGAAGATGTCGGCATCGAGCAGTCCCACTTTGTAGCCTTCGCGCGCGAGCGCAACGGCGAGGTTGCTCGCCACGGTGCTCTTGCCCACGCCGCCTTTGCCCGACGACACGCCGATGATGTTTTTCACGCCCGGAAGCGTCGGGCGTTTTTCGGGTGCCGCTGTGGCATACTGCGCTTTGACCGTCACTTCCACTTCGGGCGATATTGCCTGATGGATGGCGGCTTCGGCCGATTTCATCAGCGAGCGCGCGAATGGATCGGGCGACTTCGGGAAGATTATTGAGAAGCTCACTTTAGCACCGTCGATGCGGATGTCGTCGGCGAGCATGCCGTCGGTCACGATGTCGCGGCCGGTGCCGGGATAGCGCACGCTGCGGAGTGCGTCGGTTATGAGTTGAGGATATAGGCGTTGCATGCTGTAAAAAAAATATGTGTGATTATTTAGGGGTTACTTTAGGTTTACAAAGTTCGGGGCATTGAAGTTCACCGCGGGAGAAACTTCTGTAGGTGTCGTGCTCTATTTCCACCTCAGGTTCGCGGAGGGCGGTGCCGTGGTCGAGCGGAAAACGCAGATATTTTATGGTGAGTCCCCGGTCGAGCCACTGCTGTTCATAGTAGGTGCGGATGCTGAGTATGTCGTCCACAAGCTCCGAGGCATAGAGATTGTCGGTGTCGGCATCCGGTATTATTCCGTTTTCGCGGCAGAGGATCGATGTGTAGGTGTAGAGAAACGGACTGTCGGTCTTGAGGTTTATATGCCCGCCGTCGCGGAGCACCTTGCGGTAGAGATCGAGGAATCGCGTGGAGGTTAGCCGTTTGCGCACCTTTTTCATCTGCGGGTCGGGAAAGGTGATCCATATCTCGTCCACCTCGCCCGGCGCGAAGAAATAGGGCAGCAGCTCGATGTCCGTGCGCACAAACGCCACGTTGCTCATGCCCGTGTCGGTGGCGCGCCGCGCCCCTGTCCACATGCGCGCTCCCTTGATGTCGATGCCTATATAGTTGCGTTGCGGGTCGGCATCGGCCAACCCGACCGTGTATTCGCCTTTGCCGCAGCCGAGCTCCAGCACTATCGGATTTTCATTTTTGAAAAACGCCTCATGCCAGCGCCCTCGCAGCGGGAAGCCCGCCTGCTGCAGTTCGGCCCACGGATATTGAAACACAATATCCATGCGATCCATCTCGTCAAACTTCTTCAGCTTGTTCTTGCCCATGTTCAGTCAGTCATATATATCTGCAAATTTAACGAAATTTCTTCATAGTCGCTCAACCCTTCACTAAATCCCTTTCCAAAGGTGCGCACTATGTCATTTTTTAATAATTCCAAAGGTGCGTACTCTATGTTAATTTAACACTTACAAAGGTGCGCATTGCAGAAAATCTATCGGTCGGCAGCAGGATTTTTGGGCGGAAATTGGCTCTATTTTTCGGCGCTATGTGCCGAAACGTAACAAAAATACACAGTTTTATGTGCCGAAACGTAACAAATTTTTTCGGCGCTATGTGCCGAAATATAACGAGTCTATATGACTTAGAGTAACTACTCACCTATGTAAACATATTGGTTATAAGTGAATTGTATGGATGCACGGCACTTTACGTCATTGCGGATAGGCGGGTAGTTACAGCTGCGCATTGCAGAAATTTTATGATCCATCCCGGGTGATGCTACAGATTCGCACTCACACCCCCTCTCCCGCCCCTTACCTTTGCGTTATCAAACCAAACACACTCCATGTTTTCCCAACGCCGACAACACCGCATAAATGACGCAGGCCCCGAAATTGCCCACAGCTACCGCCGCTACCGTCACTACTACGGCAAACTCTCGGCGCGACAATACCCAATGTCTTGTTATGGCAGAGTCTACCGACGATGGTATCTGCTCATAATCTCAAGATACTACCGAAAACGAGGCTACCGCACACTGCCCCCATTCCTCCGACACCTCCTTCAGCCTCCCTCGGTAAAACCGCTCCCAAACGCTACCACAATCTCACTCCCATAAGCGGGCCGCTGCCCCCGCGCCCCGGACAATCAACACATCTCCCACACCCCCGATATTATTCCTAAAGCTCTTACTGCTCCATAAAGGCCTTAAAACCTTTAAGCCACAATAATTCCTATATCGCTCCTCCGGAACCAGGCAAACCGCAGCACAACCCCCATCGACCCTTGACATACTTCCCATCCACCCTCTCCCTCGCGGGCGCCTTGTCACGAGCATTAGGCAATAGCCCGTCAGGTTGATCCGGCCTCCTCCACCCCGCCCCCCATCGGCATCGATAGGAGCGGTGGCGTCTCGCCGCCGTCAATCCCCCACCCCACCATCGTCACCACCGGGCGCATGCCGCAAAACCGCCGGATCGCATCCCCGCCCATCCCCATCTCTCCTTCACAAAGGCTGCCAGGCATCCAACGCCGATTTTCGCGCAATCGGCCCAATGCCCGGCAGCCTTTTTATATATCACGATTTCCGCTACACGTATTTTCTCTCGGCATTCTTTTTTCCCAATTCGCATATCCGACAAAACTCAAAAAATAACTATATTTGTCTGCTTACATGAACAGATTTGAAAAAATGTCCAAGATTTGTCCAAAAAAACGATGTAAAAACGCGGTTTTTATGTGCTAAGCGCTTAAAATCAATAAATTAAAATTGTCCAAACATATATGATATGATGACGGAACAAAAGAAGCGTGTGCTGGTGGTTGGAGCCGGCGGGTTTATCGGCGGGTTTATTGCCCGCGAGGCCCTGGAGCGAGGTTATGAAACATGGGTCACTGTGCGGCAGTCTACGTCGCGACGGTGGCTCAACGATGAGCGACTTCATTTCGTAGTGCTCGACTATGACGATACGCAGGCTATGGCGGCCACGCTTTCGGCGGCTCTGCCGGAGGGCGAGCGCTGGGATTATATAGTCTACAATCTCGGAGCCACGAAGTGCATCAACTTCACCGATTTCAACCGCATCAACTATCTATATCTCACAAATTTTGTCGAGGCTCTGCGCATGAGCGGAAAGATGCCGGAGCGCTTGCTCTACATGAGCTCGTTGAGCGCTCTGGGTCCCGGCGATGAAAAGGGCTACGAACCGCTTACAAACCGCATGATTCCGCAGCCCAACACGCGCTATGGTGTGTCGAAAATCAAGGCCGAGACAGTGCTCGAAACCTGTTCCGATCTGCCGTGGACCATCTTCCGGCCGACGGGCGTTTACGGTCCTCACGAAAAAGATTATCTGATGATGATCAAGAGCATCGATTCGCACTTCGATTTCGGCGTAGGTTTCCGTCGGCAGATGCTCACGTTCATTTACGTGGAGGATCTTGTCAACGCTATTTTCGACGCCATCGACAAGCCCTCCACACTCAAAAAGAAATATATCATCTCCGAGCCGCAGGCCTATTCGCAGCGCGACTTCCGGCGCATAGTGGTCGAGGAACTCGGCGGCAAGTGGGTGATACCGATGCGGTTGCCCATGTGGATCGTCTATGCCGCGTCGGTAGTGGCCGAGCGCTGGGGCACCCTCAAGGGCAAGCCGTCGACGCTCAATCGCGACAAATTCCGCATCATGAAGCAGCGCAACTGGTGCTGCGACATCTCCGATGCCGTCGCCGATTTCGGCTTCAATCCGCAGTTTCCGCTGCGCCGCGGCATCCATGAGACGGTCAAGGAATATCTCGCTCAGAAAAACGGAGCCGGGGAGGGCGATGCCCGATGATGCCCGCGCCTACGAAGACACCGCGGTGGTTTGCCGCCATCGTGATAGTGGTGCTCCTGCCGCTCTTCCAGTTTCCGTGGCTTCTCGAACGGTGCAGCTCCGACTCCGGCGCGCGCACCATGCTGTGGATCTATCCCTTCTACGCCCTCACGGCCGGATATCTCGCCTGGCAGTGCTATCCGCAGAGGCGTGCACTGGCCTGGCTGCTCCTTGCGCTGCTCGTGCTCTCGCATCTGGCCATATGGATTCTTGTAACCACCCCGATAGAAAATCTCTGACAACAATAGATTATGAAAATACTGATCATCAACGGCCCCAACCTCAATCTGCTCGGCATGCGCCAGCCCGAGATCTACGGCAATCAGTCGATGGAGGAATATCTCGAATTTCTGCGCGACTGCTATCACGACGTGGATATCGAATATTTCCAGAGCAATCATGAAGGCGACATCATTGACCGCCTTCAGGCCGTGGGCTACAACCGCGAGGAATATCGCGGCATAGTGCTGAACGCCGGCGCTTATACCCACACGTCGCTCGCCATCGCCGACGCCATCGCCGCCATTGCGGTGAGGGTGGTGGAGGTCCACATCTCCAACATCGCCGCCCGTGAGGAGGTGCGTCACCGTTCGCTCATCGCTCCTGTTTGTCACGGATCGATAGCAGGCTTCGGCATGGACAGCTATCGCCTTGCCATCGAATCGTTGATTTGACCCCGACGCGATGAAACCTGCTGTCACACGCATTATGGCCACAGTGGCCGCCGACCGCTGCCCCGACCTGCGGGCTGCGCTCACCGCGTTGCGCGACGCCGGCGCCGACGGTTTCCGCATCAATTCGGCCCACGCCTCCGTGAAATCGATGGCCGGATTCATCGCCGCATGCCGCGCCGTCGACCCTTCGCTCCTTATACTGATGGACACGAAGGGCCCCGAGATGCGCACCACCGTCACCCCCGCGCCGCTGCTGCTCGCCCCCGGCGATATGACGGATATTGTTTCGTCGCCATCGCCCGACGCTGAGCCGACCGTTGCCGGCCGCATCGGCGTGGCTGTGAGCGATCTGCACCGCTACGTAGCCACGGGCGAGCAGATCCTGTTCGACGACGGACTGATAGCCGCCGAAATCACCGACGTCCGTCCCGACGGCATGCTGCGTGCGCGCATAGTGCGCGGCGGTGAGCTCGGCAGCCGCAAGACGGTGGCTCTTTCTTCCGGCATCGTGCCGCCGCTGCCCGCCGTGAGCCGCCGCGACGCTGAGTTTATCCGCGCCGCCGCAGCCGAAGGCATCGACATCATAGCACACTCATTCGTGCGATCGGCCGACGACCTCCGCGCCGTGCGCTCGCTGATCGGCGACGCCCCCATCAGCCTATATGCCAAAATCGAATGCCGCGATGCCCTTGCCAACCTCGACGCCATCATAGCCGAAGCCGACGGCCTGCTCGTGGCCCGCGGCGATCTCGGCACCGCCCTGCCGCTCAGCGACATACCCTCCGTGCAGTTTGAAGTGATGCGCCGCTGCCGCGCCGCCGGAAAGCCCGCCATCATCTCCACGCAGATCATGCAGTCGATGATCGACTCGCCGGTGCCCACGCGCGCCGAAGTGAGCGACGTGGCCCTCGCCGTGATGGAGGGCGCCGACATGCTCCTGCTCTGCGGCGAGACGGCGCAGGGCCGCTATCCCTGCGAGTGCGTCGCCATGATGCGCCGCACCATTCTTTCAACCGAGGCCGCGGGCCTGCGCAACATCCTCTAAAGCAAATGGATCAACTTCTCGACGATTATATCTCGGCTCATATATCTGCTGAACCCCGGCTCCTGGCCGACACCTACCGCTACACCTATCTCAACCATCTCTATCCACGCATGTGCTCGGGTCATGTGCAGGGCCGCATGCTCAAGATGCTCACCTCAATGCTGCGTCCGCGCCGCGTGCTTGAACTTGGCGCCTTCACCGGCTATTCTACACTGTGCATTGCCGAAGGGATGCCCGCCGACGGCGAGCTGCACACCGTGGAGATCGACGACGAGATGGAGGACGAGCTGCTCGAGCGTTTCGCGCGCTCCGAAGCCGCCTCGTGCATCCATCTGCACATCGGCGACGCACTCCACGTGGTGCCGTCGCTCGGCGCCGACTGGGACATGGTGTTCATCGACGCCAACAAGCGCCACTACTGCGAATATTTCGAGATGCTGCTACCCCTCGTAAAGCCGGGCGGATACATCCTCGCCGACAACACCCTCTGGGGCGGAAAAGTGATCGAGACGCCGGCGCCCACCGATCCGCAGAGCCGCGGCATCATGCGCTTCAACGATCTCGTGGCCCACGATCCCCGCGTCGAAACCGCAATCATCCCCATCCGCGACGGCCTCACAATCCTCCGCAAATTATAATTATGTGTTAGCGGGGCGTGGCCGCTGAAGGAACGAAGCGCGAGGTGATGAGGCCGATGGCGAGGCCCACAGTTATGAGCAGTGCTGCCACCACGGCGATGTCGACCGCTTCTACCCTGACGGGATAGACGGCGATGGCCAGCTGCGACGGGTCGCCGTTGAGCTTCACGAATCCGCCAAGCTGCTGGGCTATGCACAGCCCCACGCCGATGATGATGCCCGCTAAGCCGCCCACAACGGATATCAGCCATCCTTCCCAGATGAAGATGCGCCGCAGCATCCCTGTTGTGGCACCCATAGCGCGCAGCGTGCGCAGGTTGCTTTTCTTTTCGATGATGAGCATCGACAGCGTGGAGATGACGTTAAACGAGGCGATGACCAGGATGAACGCCAGCATCACGAACGTTATCCACTTTTCAACGGATATCATCCTGAACGATTCGGCCTCCTGCTCCAGGCGGTCGGCCACGCGGAATCCCGCACCGAGTGCGCGTGTAAGCGCCTCTTTGCCTTCGGCTTCGCTGACACCCGGCCGGAGCGCCACCTCTATGGCCGTGGCCTCGCCGTCGTCATATTGCAGGATGCCGCGTGCCATGTCGATCGGGATAACTACGGTCTGCGCGTCGCGTTCATTGTCCTCGATTCGGTAAACGCCGCCTACGAAAAGTGAGTCGCTTCTGAACGAAGCCATCGGGTTGGCCGTGTTGATGCGTCCCAGCCGCTTGGGCACGTAGAGCGACAGCAACGTCTGCTCCGACGGATAAGCCTGAAGGCGCACGGCAACGCCGACGCTCACCGTTGCCACCGGCAGCACGTAATTGGCTGTGTAATAGCCGCCGTCGATTATCGAGCTGTCGATCGGCGTGACGTTCTGATACCCTTCCGGCACCCCGTGAACGGTCACCGCCATCTGCTTCCCTTCGTGCATGGCCAGCGCGTTTTCGTCGATCACCGCAACGGCTGCCGCCACTTCGCCGAGACCGGTGAGCGACGCCGCGAGCGAGTCGGCCGACGCGATCACCTTGCCCTCGACGGGCGTGATCTTAAACTGCGGATCGCTCTTCGACATCCGTCCCAGCGCCATGTCGCTGAAGCCGTTGAACACCGACAGCACGCACACTATCGCGGCCGTGGCTACGGCCACACCGGCCATCGACACTATCGATATGATATTGACAGCGTTGTGGGTTTTTTTCGAAAACAGATAGCGCAGGGCTATGCGTAGCGAGGTCAGCATTTTCTCGGCGTGGTCGGGGCTGAAGGGTGATGAACGGGATGTGTGACGGAGCCGGCCGACTTATTCCTCTGTGGCCGGATGCTCGCGGGCGTCGTTTTCGAGCAGAGTGTCGATCTTTTCGATATAGTCGAGCGAGTCGTCGAGATAGAATGCCAGCTCGGGTGTCTTACGCAGCTGGAAGCGCACCTTCTGCGCCAGCTCATAGCGTATGGTCTTGGCGCTCTTGTTGATGCTCTCGATCATCTCCTGAGCCTTCGAGCTGGGGAACACCGAGAGGTAAGCTTTGGCTATGCTCAGGTCGGGCGACACTCTCACGGCGCTGACCGACACGATCACGCCGCGCGTCTTCGCTGTCTGCTGACGGAATATCTCGCTCAGCTCCTTCTGGAGCAGGCGCGCTATTTTTGCTTGACGGGTTGATTCCATAATGATTATCTGTTTTTTTAATTGAACGTTTGTCTTAAACAACGCTCCTGAGGTGCTTTTGGCTCACAAAGTTACGATTTTTTTATTAATGACGGTGCCACGGCGGGTGCCATGATGTTGCGCATACGCAAAAAATTGCGTAAGTTTGCGATATTTAATAAGAGCTTGTTTAATAATATCATCTCGAAATGGAACCGAAATATAAACGAGTGCTGCTGAAGCTCAGCGGCGAATCGCTCATGGGAGCGCAAGGTTACGGCATCGACGCCGTGCGTCTTGGCGAATATGCCGCGCAGATCATGGCGGCTGTCAACGCCGGCGTGCAAGTGGCCATCGTCATCGGCGGCGGCAACATCTTCCGCGGACTGCAGGGTGCCGCCAAAGGCTTCGACCGTGTGAAAGGCGACCAGATGGGCATGCTTGCCACCACCATCAACTCGCTGGCCCTCAGCTCGGCCCTCGAAGCCATCGGACAGCCCGCGCGCGTATTCACCGCCATCAACATGTATCCCATCGGCGAACACTACAGCAACCGACGCGCCATCGAAGCCCTGGAACAGGGGTGCGTCTCGATAATGGCCGGCGGCACTGGCAATCCTTTCTTCACCACCGACACCGGCAGCGCCCTCCGCGGCATCGAGGTGGGTGCCGACGTGATGCTTAAGGGCACGCGCATCGACGGCGTCTACACCGCCGACCCCGAAAAGGATCCCACGGCCGTGAAGTTCGACAAGATCACCTACGATGAGGTGCTCAACCGCGGACTCCGCGTGATGGACCTCACCGCCACGGCGCTCTGCAAGGAAAACGGCCTGCCGATCATCGTGTTCGACATGGACACTCCCGGCAACCTCGCCAAGGTGCTCGCCGGCGAGCCGATAGGCACGCTCGTCTACTGATCCCCACCCCATCAGAATCAAATCATCAAAACTCAATCAATATGGACGTAAAAGACTATCTGAATCCGGCTGAAGAAAAAATGGAGCTGGCTGTGGCTTACCTCGACGAGTCGCTGTCGCACATCCGCGCCGGCAAAGCGAGTGCAAAACTCATCGACGGCATCCGCGTGGAATACTACGGAAGCGTCGTTCCCATCAGCAACGTGGCCAACGTGTCGGTGCCCGACGCCCGCACCATCGCCATCACCCCCTGGGAGAAAGGCATGTTCAAGGAGATCGAAAAAGCCATCCTCAACTCCGAGCTGGGCATCACGCCCGAAAACAACGGTGAGGTGATACGCCTCTGCATCCCGCCGCTCACTGAAGAGCGCCGCAAAGTGCTTGTAAAGCAGTCGAAAGCCGAGGCCGAAAACGCCAAAGTGTCGGTGCGCAACGCCCGCCGCGACGCCATCGAAGGCCTCAAGAAAGCCATCAAGCAGGGGCTGCCCGAAGATGTGGAGAAAGATGCCGAAGGCAGCGCACAGAAGCTTCACGACAAATACATGAAGCGCATCGACGAGCTCTTCGCCGCCAAAGAAAAAGAGATCCTCACAGTGTGATCGCCGCAGCGCTATAATACAATGGCGGAGCCGCTCCCTAAGGGGTGGCTCCGCTTTTCGTTTATCGGGCAACAGGTTTCGGATATGGTTCGGGTAAAAGATGCCGGATTTGTTGCTGTGCGGTATGCGTCAGAGCTGGCCGAGCTCAACGGCCACGGCCACGCGTTCGATTATGGCGTCTTTCTCATCTTTTTCGGGGTGGTAATCGCCCTTGAGGTTCACGCCGAAGAAGCGGCCGAACGTCTGCCAGAACCCGGCGCGGAACGTGCCGAGGAAGGCCTTGATGATGTTGTAGCCCGATTGGTTGGTCTCGCGCTTTATCAGCTTTATCAGCACCTGCGCCTGCGATTTGGTGAACGTTTTCAGCACCGGTTTGTACTGCTTGAAGATTGCTCCCTCCATGCGGTGCAGATAGTCGTCGCGCTCCTTCTTGGTGGGGAACGTCTCGATGTATTCGTAGGTCTCCAGCAGCGTTTCGCAGATGAGTTTGGCGTAGGGGAGTGTTTTTTTCACGTCGCGCACCGTGCGCCAGTAGAATTCCTCCTGTTTTTTGTTCTTGAATTTCAGCGGCGGAAACACCGACACATCGTTGAGCACTATCATCTTCACCTCCTCGCCGTCGATCTCGGTGTAGTAGTAGCCGCGGGCATTATGTATGCGCCCGTCGCCCGGTTCGGGCAACTCGAGCATTTCCGGCTCCTGCGCCGAGGCGCACAAACCGGTCAACAATACAGCTATGCCGAGAAAGTGTTTCATAGACAGACGGAGAGAGTGGGACGGCGCAATGTCATCGACTAATATGTTAACGTTTAAAAGGCACGGAAAGTGCCCGCGCTCCCGGCAATGGGGCTATTTTTTTACCGGAGGATAGTCGACGGTGTAGTGCAGTCCGCGCGATTCCTTGCGCTCTTTGGCCTGACGCATGATCAGATAGCCCACGTTGATGATGTTGCGCAGCTCGCATATCTCCCGTGAGGCTTTGGAGCATTTGAAAAGGCGCTCCGTCTCCTCGTAGAGGATGTCGAGGCGGTTCCATGCGCGGTCGAGGCGCAGGTTGCTGCGCACGATGCCCACGTAGGCGCTCATGATCTGGCCCACCTCCTTGATGCTCTGCGTGATGAGCACCATCTCTTCGGGATGCGTGGTGCCCTCGTCGTTCCAGTCCGGCACATCGTGGCGCAGGTCGTAGTTGCCCACCACCTGCGAGGCGTGCCGCGCTGCCGCGTCGGCATATACCACAGCCTCGATCAGCGAGTTGCTGGCCAGACGGTTGCCGCCGTGCAGACCGGTGCACGAGCATTCGCCAACGGCATAGAGTCGCTTGATCGACGATTCGCCGTTGAGGTCCACCTTGATGCCGCCGCATAGATAGTGCGCCGCCGGCGCTACCGGTATATAGTCCTTGGTGATGTCGATGCCCAGCGAGAGGCATTTGTTGTAGATGTTGGGGAAATGATGGCGTGTCTCCTCGGGATCCTTATGCGTCACGTCGAGATACACGTGGTCGTCGCCGTGAAGCTTCATCTCCGAGTCGATGGCACGTGCCACGATGTCGCGCGGGGCGAGCGACAGACGCGGGTCGTACTTCTGCATAAACTCCTCGCCGCGGAGGTTGCGGAGCACGGCGCCATAGCCGCGCATGGCCTCTGTGATGAGAAACGACGGACGGTCGCCGGGATGATACAGCGCCGTGGGGTGGAACTGGATGAATTCCATGTCGCTGACGGTGCCTTTGGCGCGGTAGACCATGGCTATGCCGTCGCCGGTAGCCACGAGCGGGTTCGTCGTGGTGGTGTACACGGCGCCGACGCCGCCGGTGGCCATCAGCGTGACGCGCGCCAGGAACTTGTCCACCGACCCCGTGGGGCTCAGCACATAAGCTCCGTAGCAGGTGATGTCGGGAGTGCGGCGCGTCACTATCTTGCCCAGATGGTGCTGCGTGATTATCTCGATGGAGAAATGATTCTCGTAGATGTCGATATACGGATTCTCGCGCACCTTGCGGATGAGGCTCTGCTGGATCTCATAGCCCGTGTTGTCGGCATGATGGAGGATGCGAAATTCCGAGTGGCCGCCCTCGCGGTGCAGGTCGAACTTGCCGTCGTCGCGGCGGTCGAAATCCACGCCCCATTCCAGCAGCTGCCTTATCTGCTCCGGAGCGCCTTTCACCACCTTCTCCACGGCCTTCGGATCGCTGAGCCAGTCGCCCGCGATCATCGTGTCCTGTATATGTTTGTCGAAATCGTCCACTTCGAGATTGGTCACCGAAGCCACGCCGCCCTGAGCCAGCGCCGTATTGGCCTCATCGAGTGTGGTTTTGCACACCAGAGCCACTCTCTTGTCGGGACCGGCCACCTTCAGCGCGAAGCTCATGCCGGCGATACCCGAACCTATCACGAGATAATCATATTCGTAAGTCATCGTCGTAAACTATTTTTCGAATTATTCATCACCGCAAAAATAACTATTATTTCACGATGCGGCAAAATAAAATGCGGGG
>CABUBG010000047.1:0-19319 GCA_902489785.1 uncultured Porphyromonadaceae bacterium | reverse complement strand
GACGAATATTTCGTCTCGGTGCTCAGATATTACGTCATTTTTTGGGATTTTATAGGTTAATACGCAGCCGAGCCTAACTGTCGATGGAATAGCTTAAGCCGGGGGCATTAGAGCTTGTAGGATAGGTAGGTTTCCATGTCTTTGTCGCCGCGGCCGGAGACGGTGAGGACGACTACATCGTCGCTCTTGAGCTGCATTTTTCCTAAGGCTGCGATGGCATGGGCACTCTCTATGGCCGGGATTATTCCTTCGAGGCGTGTCAGCTCGTAGGCTGCACGGATGGCTTCATCGTCGTTGACGGAGAGCACGGTGGAGCGATGCTGCCGTGCCAGATTGGCATGCAACGGTCCGACGCCCGGATAGTCGAGGCCGGCCGATATCGACTCCGCCTCCATCACCTCGCCGTCGGGCGTCTGCAGCACGAGCGTGCGGCTGCCGTGAATGATTCCGACACTGCCGGCGTTTATCGAGGCTGCGGTATGACCCGTGTCGACGCCCCGGCCGCCGGCTTCGGCGAGCACTATCTTCACCCGATCGTCGTCGAGATAGTGATAGATGGTACCGGCGGCATTGCTACCGCCGCCCACGCATGCCACGAGACAGTCGGGATAGTCGCGCCCTATCTTCTCGCTCAGCTGCGCCTTTATCTCCTCGGAGATCACACTCTGCAGCCGCGCCACCATGTCGGGATAAGGATGCGGTCCCACGGTGCTGCCTATGATATAGAAAGTGTCGTCGGGGTGGGTGTACCAGTCATGAATAGCCTCGTTGACAGCGTCGTTCAGAGTCTTGCTGCCCGAGGTGACATGCCGTACTTCGGCGCCAAGCATGCGCATGCGCTCCACATTAAGACGCTGCCGCTCCACATCGACGGCGCCCTGGTAGATCACGCAGGGCATTCCCATCAGAGCGCACACTGTGGCCACAGCCACCCCGTGCTGACCGGCACCGGTCTCAGCGATCACACGTTTCTTGCCCATCTTCTTGGCCAGCAGTATCTGCCCGATGGCATTGTTGATCTTGTGAGCGCCCGTATGGTTGAGATCCTCGCGCTTCAGATAAAGGCGGCACCCGTATTTCTCGCTCATACGGCGGGCATAGTAGAGCGGCGAAGGACGCCCCACATAGTCGCGCAGCAACTGCATATACTCGTCGCGGAACTCCCGGCTCTCGATCACACGGAGATACTCATGCCGAAGTTCTTCAACCACAGCGCGCAACCGGTCAGGCACATACGCACCGCCGAATTCGCCATAAAATCCATTCTCGTCAACTTGACATCTCTTTTCCATATCAATATTGTTTTAGAGTTAAGTGTTTGCGGATTAAAACAGCAGCAGAGCCCGTCGCTGTCGCGGCGGGCTCTGCTGTATCTAATTTGTTTGTTTCGATTATCGTTTAGGTACACGGCTTACGGCCTCGCGACATTTCATTATCGGGAGGTGCCACCACCATGCGTTATTGTTGAGATAAACCTTCATATCAACCGGGTCGGTTACTGATTCGCCCGTAAAGATATGACGAAAGAATGAAACTACCAAATCATTTTTACCGCGCATCTCATATTTTTATTGTAAATTTGCATCTGAAAAAGCGAAAAAACACCTGTAATTGATACAACTGATAATTAATAAGACCGATGAAACGATTCAACAAGATATTTTTTGCGGCTGTCGCTGCGGCGGCGATATTCTCTTTCCCGTCGTGCACAAGCGAGCCCACGTGGGGCGTGGGTGGCACGATTGAAGGTGCCAAAGACGGTAACGTGATCCTGGAAGCCATGAACGAGGGCGGCTACTGGTATGCCCTCGACACGCTGAAGATCAATGCCGACGGGGCATTTGAGGGAGAAGGCACCCCGACGCCGTCGCCCACTATCTACCGCCTGAACTACAACGGCCGCTATATCTATTTCCCGATCGATTCGCTCGAGCACATCAACGTGGCAGCCAAGGCCTCCAGCTTCGACAACGGATACACGCTGAGCGGTTCGACAAATGCCGAGATGATGATGCACGTTGACAAACGCATCAACGACTTCCTCGCCGGCCACACCATAGCCGATCTCGACACGGCACGCATGCTCAAACGCGAGCTTGGCGGCATGGTTATGGGCGATCCGTCGGGCATCGTGGCCTATTACATCGTGAACAAACAGGTGCAGGGTCACCGCGTGTTCCGCACGTCGGTGCGCAACGAGCTTGCGATAATCGGCGCTGTGGCTAATGCCTACAACGAGCTGAAGCCCGACGATCCGCGCACAAAATATCTTGCCTCGATGTGGCTCAGCAACCGTCCGCGTCAGAGGGCTCCGCGCGACACCATCAGAGCCGCCGAGATCTCGCTTATCGATATCAGCCTGCTCAACGACAAAGGCAAGAAAGAGTCGCTTGAATCGGTGGCAGCAAAAAACAAAGTGGTGATACTGAACTTCACGAACTACAAAGCCGACTTCTCGCAGGCGCTCAACAACGAGCTCCGCAAAATCTACGACGCCTACCACAACAGCGGCCTTGAGATTTACCAGGTCGGCGTTGGCGACAACGAATTCGACTGGCGCATTGCCGCCGGCAATCTGCCGTGGCAGACCGTGTTCAACGGCTCGGCCGAAGAATATCTGATGAAATACAATGTCACCTCGGTGCCCACCTCGTTTATCATCAACAACGGTGAGATCACAGAGCGCGTCAACGACACAAAAGCCCTGAGTTCGGCCGTCAGCCGATTCTTCTGACAGGGCTATTTATCTCGTCGCGCGGCGAGTCGCGCGAGCATTATCCTCACGCGGCTTTTGATGCCTAATATAAGGTGTAGTTGGCGACGGAGAGCGTCGGCTTCTTTCACGCCTTTATAATCGCGGGCTGCAAAAGCCACGGCAATAGCATAGCCAATCTTGTCTTTCAGATTTTCAGCCACTTTTGAGCGCGGCACTCCATAATGGTCGGCCAATCGCGCTACGGCAGCTGCTGTCTGCAGCTGAAAGCGCAGGAGATTCGAAGGATTTTCAGGAGCCGACACCGAAGCATGACCCACTCTGTAGCACAGCGTAACGGTGGAGATCCACTCCACGTCGCCGCGCGACATCAACGCCGCCTTGACGGGCAGATCCTCGCATCCCATCGCGGCATCGTGGACCAGAGCTGGTGTTGTAGCGAGAGCGTCATCGATAAACGAGCGGCGATAGAGCGCTGTGGACAGATGGACGAGAGCACTCCCCGCTTTGGAAAGCTCATCTTCCAGCAAACCTTTGCCGTCAAAACGGTGTAAACGGTTTTCATCCTCATTATTAGCGATTAACGATCTTATTTCATCGCTATCGTCATCACTGAACGAAAGCCAGTCGGAACAAACCATCGACAAAGCAGGATCGGCGACAAGGCGGTCGCGCTTCAGCTGCAGGCCACGCTCGTTGACCCAGAAATCATCGGCAGCACAGTCGGCGATGAACCGGCCGCGGCACTGACTGAGAGTGTAGAAATAGTTGTCGACGAGGCCTCTGCGCGGCGCCTCAGGCATCACGCGAACCACACCCGGAAACCTGGCGGCATAGCGGTTGATGACAGCGCGCGTGCCATCGGTCGAAGCATCGTCGCTTACCACGATCTCGAACGGGAAATCGCACTGCTGCGCGAGAATGCTGTCGAGAGCGCGAGCAACCGTATCGGCCTGATTATATGACAGAACTATCACCGACACCTCGGGGAGAAGATCATTGCACAAAGTGTCGTCGGCCATCATAACATGCTGATTTTATTGACAAATTCACGACGCAGCGCACCGGCATCAAAAAATCGGCGCCACCTCAGAGCGGCAGCCTCGCGCATGGCGGCATAGCGCACCTCGCTGTCGAGATAAGGCAGGATGCCCCGCACAAACTCCTCAGGCTTCGGGTCGGGCGCGAGCAGCAGCGCGCAATCGTCGGTGAGAGCCTCCTCGCTGCCGCGCACTGCGGTGGCAATTACCGGCACGCCGTAGCTCAGCGACTCGCATACCGCCACGGGCAATCCCTCGCCGGTGCTCAGAAGCATAGTCCAGTCGATCGGCTCCTCCCGGTAGAAACGATGCACCTCGCCGTTGTCGCATGCTCCGCGAAGCTCCACGGTCAGGTTTGCGGGACAGTCGCGGGCGACGGCATCACGCAGCTCCGTCATGAGCGGGCCGTCGCCGAAATGGATCCAGCGTATATGCAGCGACGGGCGGGCAATGGCCAGTGCGCGCAGCAAGGCGTAATTGAGCGCCACCCGCTTTTCGGGAGCCACGCGGGCTACGGAGAGCACCGTAAGCGACGAACGGTCGTGGCTGCGGGGAGCCCCATCCCCGTATGACACGGTTCCGAGGCGCATCACCTCGATCTTATCGGCCGACATGGGGAAATCGGCGCGCAGACTGTCGGCCGCAGCCTCCCCGCAAGCAAAGACACCGAGCGAACGAGCGGCGGCAAGCGAGCGCAGCCGGGGCGTGCGGCAGGTGTAGACATCATGCCCATGCGCACGCGTCACATAATGTAGCTGCCTGCGGCGTGAGGCCAATGCCAGTCCGCAAGTGGCCAGATCAAACCAGAATGTATAGAATAATGTGCGGTCGGCATCGAGATTCCGGCGCCGCAGCCACTTGCGGATGAACGAAGCAAACGTGTGGGCGGCAACCGAAAACGTCAGGCCATGACAGGAGAAATCGCCACTTATGCCGGCTATGACCGACGGCTGTGCCACACGCCATGCCCGCAGGAACTTATGACTCCACTGCGGATATTCGAGCCATGAAGTGTCGACCTCCACCGCATCCGGCATATCATAATCGCCGCGCGGGCCAACGGCGGCGGTGGGCATAATGATGACGCGGCTGAAGCTTCGGCATAGATCGGCCATCTCCGGCATCACAAACGCCGGCTCCGTGAAGACACCGAAAGGAAACGAATCGGTTATCAGCACCACCGTGTCATATTTTCTGTCATTAGCCATAGTTA
The DNA here is from genome assembly GCA_902489785.1 of uncultured Porphyromonadaceae bacterium. Taxonomy (GTDB): domain Bacteria; phylum Bacteroidota; class Bacteroidia; order Bacteroidales; family Muribaculaceae; genus Paramuribaculum. The sequence continues at coordinate 14,353 of CABUBG010000047.1, read as the reverse complement.
GTGCAAATATAGCTAATTCCGGCATTCAGACAAAATAATCGGGACGCCCGACACGTTTATTATTTGACAGGTTCTATAAATTGAACGCTGTCCGATTAATGAATTAAAAATGCAGCTCTTGGATGCTTTTGGCTTAAATTTGAGGGATTTTCTTCCGTTTCATCGGTCGTTTAGCTCGCTAAACTCCCTCTTCAACGTTGAAAATCCCTCAAATTCAATCTCAAAATCATCGCGAGTCAATTTATAGAACCTGCCATCTGTATGAGCGACACTGATCTTTTGATAAGCATAGTGGTGCCGGTGCGCAACCGTGCCGGCATCGTCACCCGCACCCTCGACTCGATAGCGCAGCAGAGTTGCCGTGAGTTCCGCCTGATAGTGGTGGACAACGCCTCGACAGATACGACCGCCGAGGTGGTGAACCGATGGATAGCCGAACATGCCGACAGCGGCATCGAGATGCAGCTTCTGAGCGAGAGCCGGCCCGGAGCATCGGCCGCGCGCAACTGCGGTCTGGCGGCCACGACGACGCCCTACGTGATGTTTTTCGATTCCGACGACGAAATGCTTCCCGACCATCTGGAGCGCATCACCGACGCCCTGCGCAACCGGCCCGACACCGAGCTGTTGCGCTGGGATGTGGGAGTACTCGATTCGGACGGCTGGCTGCATGTGAGATCTCCGCGCTTCCACAACGAGCAGCAGCTCAACCTGATACACAACAGCCTCTCCACACAGCGATATGCGGTGCGCACCGATCTGCTGCGCTCGGCCGGGGCATGGAACGAACATCTCTCGACATGGGACGACATAGAGCTCGGCAATCGTCTGCTGCTCAGCGGCATCACCGTCAGGAAGCTCAACGGCGAGCCGCGCGTCTACATCCACCTCACCGCCGAATCGATAACCGGCGAGAGCTACACCGCCCGCGTCGACAATATCACCCGCGCCCTCGACACCATCGAGCGCACACTGCGCGACGCCCCCGAACCCGACGCCGACCTGCTGAATATCCTCGACGCACGGCGAGCCATCACCGCCGCCCTACTCCGGCGCGAAGGCAACCGCCAAGGGGCAAAAGCAATGATGGCCACAGCGCGCAACGGCCACCGGCGGACCGACCGCATGAAGCTGCGACTCATCTACACCGTCACCCGCATGGCCGGGCGCGGCGGCTCGGCCGTGGCCCTGGCCATCTTCGGGAAGAAAGCCGAAAAGCGTTAATAAACGTTGGAGGGTCACGGCAAAACGCTTAACGCATGTTAACAGTAAGCCGTTTTTTCATCTAAAAATGTTATAGTTTATATTAATGTGCCTACCTTTGCGGCAGTCATTGACCTAAAGCAATCGCTATGCCTAATGTACTGACAACACTTATCAGCTCCCAGGCCGACCGTTACGGCGACCGCGAAGCTTACAAATATAAATACGGCGAACAGTGGCGTCCCACCTCATGGAAAGAATTCCGGCAGCAGACAGTCGATGCATCCTGTGCCTTTGAGACCCTCGGGCTTAAAGAATGTGACAACATCGCCATCTTTTCCGCCAACCGTCCCGAAATACTGATATCCGACTTTGCCGCCTATGCCAACCGCATGGTGCCGATTTCGATATATTCCACCAGCTCGACCGATCAGGTTGTCTACATAATCAACGACGCGTCGTGCCGTATGCTGATTGTGGGCAACCAGTCGCAATATGATATAGCCCGCGAAGCCATGAAACGATGCCCATCGCTTGAGCGCATCATCACCTGCGACAGCGTGGAGCTACAGAAAGGCGACGACATGACGATGACCTTCGAGGCGCTCTCAGCGTTAGGTCGAAGCGCATCGGAGAAGTGCCACGAAGAAGTGCGCCGCCGCACCGAAGCATCGACGGCCGACGACATCGCCACCATCATCTACACCTCCGGCACCACGGGCGAGCCCAAAGGGGCAGTACTCCCCCACTCCTGCTTCAACGCTGCCATGCGCATCCATCGCGAACGCCTGACGATGCTCTCCGACAACGACACATCGATCTGCTTCCTTCCGCTGAGCCATATCTTTGAAAAGGCGTGGACCTACTTCTGCCTGTGGTCGGGCATGCGTGTGGCAATCAACAACGATCCGCATCAGATCCAGCAGGCCATACGCGAAGTGCGTCCGACATGCATGTGCTCCGTGCCCCGCTTCTGGGAGAAAGTCTACACGGCCGTGCAGGACAAGCTCGCCGCGATGAAAGGGCCGCGCAAATGGATGGCTACTCTCGCGCTCAAGATAGGACACAAACGCAATCTCACATATGTGCGCACCGGCCGCAAAGCGCCATGGCTTGTCGAAAAAGCCTATAAGGTGGCCGACCGTCTGGTGCTGTCGACAGTGCGCCACGCCATCGGGATAGACCACGGAAACATATTCCCCACCGCCGGTGCCCCGCTGTCGGCAACCATCGTCGAGTTTCTCCACTCCTGCGGCATCAACATCCTGATAGGCTACGGACTATCGGAAACCACTGCCACCGTCACCTGCTATCCGACAGTAGGTTACGAGCTCGGCACCGTCGGGACACCTATGCCGGAAGTACAGGTAAAGATAGGCGACGACAATGAGATACTCGTCAAAGGCCCCACGGTGATGCGCGGCTACTACAATAAGCCCAAAGCGACAGCCGAAGCGTTCACGTCCGACGGCTGGTTCCGCACCGGTGACGCCGGCGTGTTTGATGCCAACGGCGAACTGACGCTGACCGAGCGCATCAAGGATCTGTTCAAGACCTCCAACGGCAAATACATCGCTCCGCAGGCTCTCGAAAGCCGTCTCGGAGAGGATCGTTTCATCGAGCAGGTTGCCGTGATCGGCGACAAGCGCAAATATGTCACCGCCATAATTATTCCCGCTTTTGAAGCGCTCAAAGAATATGCCCGCAAGAAACATATCCATTATCGGTCTGTCGAAGAACTAATCCGCAACGCCGACATCCGTTCGATGCTCACCGAACGCATCGAGCATCTGCAAGAGAGTTTCGCCGGCTACGAACGCATTAAAAAATTCACGCTACTGCCACAAGCTTTCACCATGGAAGCCGGCGAGCTCACCAATACGCTCAAGATACGCCGTCCGGCCATCAACCGCCACTATGCGCGCGAGATAGAGGCGATGTATGTCTGAGCGACCAATCAGTCAAACCAACCCGGTCACGCCACGGCGCGACCGCTTTTTTCTAACCATTTGCGGCATGTCCGCGATTTCAACAAAATCGTAAATGATTACACAGGAACAATTAAAAGCGACCTTTGAACGCAGGCTGGCGTTGAGGAGGTATCTTTGACGTCGACAACAAGAAAATCCAGGTAGAAGAAGAAGAGCTGCGCACCCATGTGCCCGATTTCTGGGAACACCCGAAAGAGGCGCAGGCTCAGATGAAAAAGATCAAAGATCTGCAAGGATGGATCGACGGCTACAAAGAAGTTGAAGAAGCCGTCGACGAACTTGAGCTGGCCTTTGATTATGTGAAGGACGGCGAACTCGAAGAATCGGAGCTCGACGCGCTCTATGCGTCGGCAATCGAAAAAATCGAGGCGCTCGAGCTGCGCAACATGCTTCGCCGCGAGGAGGACAAACTGGGCGTAGTGCTCAAGATCAACTCCGGCGCCGGCGGCACCGAGGCCCAGGACTGGGCACAGATGCTCATGCGCATGTATCTTCGCTGGTGCGAGGACCACGGCTACAAAGCGTCGATCGCCAACCTGCTCGACGGCGACGAAGCCGGCATCAAATCGTGCACCATCAACATTGAAGGCGACTTTGCCTACGGCTATCTCAAGAGTGAAAACGGTGTTCACCGTCTGGTGCGCGTGTCGCCTTACAATGCCCAGGGCAAGCGCATGACCTCCTTTGCATCGGTGTTCGTCACACCGCTTGTCGACGACACTATTGAAGTGCGAGTGGATCAGGGTCTTCTGTCGTGGGACACCTTCCGGTCGGGCGGCGCCGGCGGTCAGAACGTCAACAAAGTGGAGTCGGGTGTGCGTCTGCGCTACCAGTTCACCGACCCCTACACCGGTGAAAAAGAAGAGATCCTGATCGAAAACACCGAGACGCGCGATCAGCCCAAGAACAAAGAGAACGCACTGCGTCATCTCCGCTCCATACTCTATGAGAAAGAGCTGGAGCACCGCATGGCCGAGCAGGCCAAGATCGAGGCAGGCAAGATGAAAATCGAATGGGGCTCGCAGATACGAAGCTATGTGTTTGACGACCGCCGCGTGAAAGATCACCGCACGGGCTTCCAGACATCGGATGTCAACGGCGTGATGGACGGCCATATCGACGGATTCATCAAAGCATTCCTCATGGAGTTCGCCGCCGAAGAAGCCGAAGGGTAACCGGCTCTTTCACGGACGGTGACTTGGATGGACAATAAGGTCCTTAAGGTCCTTAAGGTCTTTAAGGTCATTAACGACTTGAGGACGGGCGTGAAAGAGATCGGATAAAGACAAGCAGTGCCGGAATTTTGGATTCCGGCACTGCTGTTGTATTGAGGGCGGCGGCTGGTGCCGCGCGTCAGATGATCAGTTTTTGACCAGTTTTGATTATTTTTTGGCCACTTTGACGTAACGGGCGTTGAGGCCTTCAACCACTTCTTTCGTCACATCGAGACTGGGATTGAAGTATAGGCCGGCGCTCTGGAGGAGGACGGCATCATAGCCGTTTTTCTCGCTGAACACCTTCACGTAGCTCTTGATCGAATCCTGAAGTTGAGTCTGAAGCTGATTGATGTCCAGCTCGGTGGAGCGCTGAAGGTTGCCCACATAAAGCTCGGCGTCCTGCTGCTTTTTCTGGAACTGAGCCACGGCGGCATTATATTCGGCTTCGGAAGAAAAGCCGTTGGATTTCATTTTCTGCTCGATCTGATTGCCAAGCTGCTGAATTTCATTAACGCGTGACTGCTGAGCGGAAACGAGCTTCGACTGTGCGCGAGTCATGGCTTCTTTAACATCTTTGGCAAGATTGTATTCCTCTAAAAGTTTTTCTTCGTCAACGTATCGCACGTTTAACGAGCCTGTAGATGCATTTTCATTGCCACCTTTGGTGACGGTTTCCTTCTTTGTCGTTTTGTTTTTATCGCCTGCTGCTTCTTTGTCAACGCAAGAGCTGAGCGAAACGGAAGTCAAGGCCGCGAACAACAGAGCTACGGAAAGAATAGTTTTTTTCATGTTTTGTGCTTGATAGGCTTTTGATGATTTTCAATGTTTCCATCCGTCGTCTGATGCGCATCCGATTCCTTTACGCCGAAGGGCGGCCGAATCTTTCACGTGTCCCGACGGGAAGCGGGCTCCTTTAATAAAGAGCACCTTGACGCCAAGCAACACGACAGCTATAGCAAGGAGAATGACGGTGAGAAACAAAATTTTCATAATTCTAAATGCTTTCGCAGTGCAAATATATGAAACGAATCATAAATATTGCTCAAAAGTCAAATTTATTTTGTAACTTGGCACTCTCCAAGCGAAGAATTTAACATCTTTTCAGCTTCGCTCATCAAAATCGAACAAACAATCCAACCACATCTACACCAAATGAAAGTATCCGAACTCCAACCCCAACAAGTGTTCACGATCTTCGACCAGATCACCCGCATTCCGCGTCCGTCGAAGAAAGAAGACCGCATCCGTGCTTTCCTACTCGATTTCGCAAAGAATCACGGACTTGCAGCCAAAACCGACAAGATAGGCAACGTGCTCATTTCCAAACCGGCCACACCGGGACATGAAAACGCACCGCGCGTGATCCTTCAGGGTCACATGGACATGGTGTGCGAAGCCAATGATAAATCGTTCAACTTCGAGACCACCCCGATCACGACAGTAGTAGACGGCGAATGGGTTCGCGCCCAGGGCACCACACTTGGCGCTGACAACGGCATCGGCGTAGCCACCGCACTTGCAGTGATGACCGACCCCGACTTGGTACACGGTCCGCTCGACGCCCTCTTCACCATGGATGAAGAGACAGGCATGACCGGCGCCTTCAACATCGGCGAGGATATGCTTCAGGGCGACATGCTCGTCAACCTCGACTCCGAGGACGACGCCGAGATCTTCGTAGGCTGCGCCGGAGGCGTCGACACCGTCTGCACGTTTACCTACAACCGCTCGTTTGCGCCGAAAGATTTCCGCTATTTCCGCGTAGCCATCGAAAAAGGACAGGGCGGACACTCCGGCGGCGACATCCATCTCGGACGCGCCAACGCCAACAAGCTTCTCACCCGCTTCCTCTTCAACCTCTCGAAGAAGCATGAGATAGCCCTCGTGGAGATCGACGGCGGCAATCTGCGCAACGCCATTCCCCGCGCCGCCCATGCAGTGTTCGGCGTGCACAACTCCAGCAAAGAAGCAGTGCGCGTTGCACTCAACGAATATGCCGCAGTGATCGAAAACGAATATTCCGATCTCGAGCCGACGCTTGAAATCACTATGGAAAGCGTGGACGCACCTGAATACAGCATCGACGAAACGACATCCAACAACATCATCCGCGCCGTGTACAGCGCACCTCACGGAGTGGTGTCGATGAGCCGCCAAATCGAAGGACTTGTGGAGACATCCACCAATCTTGCATCCGTGAAGATGGCAGCCGACAACAAGGTCGTAGTCACCACGAGCCAGCGCTCATCGGTCGACTCCCGCAAATGGGATATCGCCAACCAGGTGGAAGCCCACTTCCTCCTTGCCGGCGCCGAGGTGACACACGGCGAAGGCTATCCCGGATGGCAGCCCAACATGGACTCACCCATCATGAAGATAGCCCGCGACGCATACCGCGACCTCTACGGCATCACACCTAAGATCACGGCCATCCATGCCGGTCTGGAATGCGGTCTCTTCCTTGAGAAATATCCACACCTCGACATGGTGTCGTTCGGCCCGACACTCCGCGACGTTCACTCACCGTCGGAACGCATGCACATCCCGGCCGTTGAACGTTTCTACGAACAGCTGAAACTCACACTCACACGAGTGGCCGACCTCAAGAAATAAACCATTCACAAAATATGGCTTCCGGCATGACCGTGTAATTGAACACTATGCCGGAAGCCTAATTTTTTTCTCATAACCATGAAAATCACTCTTCTCCTTCAGGCCGTCATATTGTGCGCAGCCTGTTCCACAGCCAAGCCGGCAACATCGGGCACACCGGAAAAACATAAAGAAGCCGACGTCAGGGCCGAAGTGGCCGATTCGCTTGCCGAACCGACCGAAATCATCCGTCTGACCGACGACGACTACCGCGAGGTAGCCGAGATGCTCGGTGTGGAAACGGCAGCCATCAAAGCTGTTGTCGACATCGAGGCAGGCCGCGAGCATCAGGGATTTTATGCGCCGGGACTCCCCATCATAAATTTCGATCTGACGATGTTTCGTCAGCATGCACGCCGCGCCGGCATCAACCTGTCGAGATACTCCAGGAGCCATGCCGTGGTGTTCGCAGCGCCCAATGCCCGCCGCTACGGATCGACACAGGCAGCACAGCAGGAGCGTCTGCGCATGGCACGCACAATAGATGAGAAAACGGCCGTCCAGGGGACATTCTGGGGCATGTTTCAGATCGGCGGCTTCAACTGGAAGCTGTGCGGCTGCTCGAGCCTCGAAGAATTCGTCACGCGCATGAGCCGCTCCGAGCGCGACCAGCTCGAGCTATTTGCCAATTTCATCAAGAGCATAGGCATCGACAAAGCGCTTGCCAACAAAAACTGGGCCGCATTCGCCCGACGCTATAACGGCCCGTCATACGCCTCACGCGGCTATCACACACGTATGGCCGCCGCCTACAATAGACATAAGTCACTTGAATCAAAATAACCCGAGATTCTGAATCAAGGATCTTAATCCACCTAATTTTCAGTTGCTTACAGCCGGCGCTATGGCCGAGAGCGTCAGCGCACCCAGCTCAACGGATTGAATGTCTGGCTGCCCTTGCGCACCTCGAAGTGCAGCATCGGTTTGCCGTAGCGGGCATCGACGCCAACCTGACCAATGGTCTGTCCGGCAGTCACTTTCTGACCGGCCTTCACCGAAGGCGACGAGACATTGTAGAACACCGTGATGTAGGCGCCGTGGCGCACCATCACCGAATAGTTTCCGTTGCTCTTGTTGTTTTCAAACACGCGCGACACTGTGCCCTCAAACACCGACCGGCAGGTTGTCGATCCGTCGAGCACAATCTCGATGCCGGTGTTGTTGACCGAGCCGTCCGATGAGCCATATTTCGACACGATACGGTATTTGCCGGCCACGGGGAAGAGCATCCGGCCTTTGGCAGAAGCAAATTTCTGAGTCATGGCAGCATCGGGATCGGAATTATCAATGCGGCTTTTCGGCTTGGGCTGCGAAGGAGCGGGTTTTGAGGCCGAACCGCCACCGCCGCCTTTCTTTCCGCCGTTCTTTCCGCCGCCTTTAGCCGGAGGTGTCTTGTCCTGCTTGCGGCGCTCGGCATCGCGTGCCCGACGTTCCTCCTCGATCATACGGTTGATGTCGTTGTTGATAGCCTGCAGGCGTTTCTTCTCCTTGTCGAGCGCTATCTGCAGATTGCGGCCGTCGCGGCGGAGATCGGCAACCATACGGTCGGCCTCATCCTGCCGCGATTTCAGCAGCGCCTGGTCGGTGCTCAACGAATTAAGTGTCGACGTGCGCACACCCTGCAACTCTGCAAGGCGCGATTTCTGCAATTCGATCTCCGCCATTGCAGCACGGATTTCGGCCGCCTTGCGTTTGCGCCATTTTGAAAACTCCTGAATGTAGCGGATGCGCGCATAGGCTTTGGCAAACGATTCGGAGGAGAATATGTAGCCGAGTTCGTCGGTGGCATACTGCGTTCCCTGCAGACGCCGCAACGCCTTCACGTAGATATCCCGCATCGTGTCGAGTTTCGCGTTGAGCACCGTTATGGAGTCGTGAGTAGTGGCGATGGCGCGGTTGAGCGAATCGATCGACTGGCGTGTGAGATTTATCTCATGTTCCTTAAGCGACATTTCCCCGCGGATAGCATTCAGCTCTTTCAGCTTTTGCTGAGTGCTGGCGGCGTTGTTGTTGATTTTGCGTTTGGTCTCGTCGATGCGGCGCTGTGCGGCCTGCTGTTCGGTGCGCGCGCTCTTGACGGTGCGTTTTTTCTTTTTCGCGGCTTCGCATACATCGCTTACGCCCACTGCAAGCAAGCAAGCGATGAGCAATCTCACTATCCATTTATCAGTCAAACGCATGACAATCATTGGTTTTCTTTATCTTCCGGCATCAGAAACGAGAAAGCATCTTTGCGATGTCGGCCGATGAAATTCTCTTATAATTATCGCCGACAGAGGGGACACGCAGCTCAACGTCGGCATTGAATTTAGCTTTCTTCCAGTTCCATTCCAGGGTGACATCGAGCGACGTCTTACCCGTTGAATATTCCACGCCGGCCGATTCGGCGAGAGCGCCTGCCGGGGTAATCGTCTGATCGCCGTAGACACAGCTCACGGGCTGATGACCGGCACTCTTTACCATCATGGCATTGACGCACTTGTCGCCGGTGAGGCGAAAACCGTAGTCGGCGCCCGCCATTTTCTGTTTCGGGGTGAGCAGCCACTCGTCGCCGCCGGCAGCGTCAAGATCGGCGCCTTTGAAATCGTCGAAAACGGGAGTGTTGACGCCCGGCACAAACAGACGTCCGGTGAGCATGTCCTGCACGTTGGCGACACTGATGTCCACACCCGACAGGAAACGGCCTACCGCTTCTTTGGCATAGGCTTTGTGAATTTTGTCGACCACCATCACCGAGTCGGACGATAGATACATCCATCCGATCTCCATGCCGAAATATTTCAACGAAATCATCAGGCTGCGGTCGCGGTCCATGATTGCCGTGCCGCTGATGGATATCTGCCTGGGCTTACGCACGCGCACTGTAACCGGCACACGTATCTGCTGCCATCCGGTGTAGGTGGCGATGAGGGTGCGGAGATCGATCCTCATATCGGAGCGCGACAGTTCGCCCGACTGCGTCGGGGACGAGGCAGAGGGTTTTGTCGTTTTACACGCAGAAAACATCATCATAGCAGCGGCCATTAAGACTGCCACAGCTGAGAATCTGCACGATAATATTTTGTCAATCAATTGTTTCATTCGAAGAAGAAAGTCTTATGCTTCACTTTCCGCTGAAGCAGTTCATTGTCGGGGTCGAGCTCAAGGGCCTGTTTCCAGAATTCGAGAGCATCGGCCGGGTTGCCGGTCATGAAATATATGTCGCCGGCGTGCTCGAGGATCTCGCCGTTGCCGCCGTCATCGTCAGCTTCGAGCGCCTGGTCGATAGTCTCCCTTGCCTTGGCATAATCCTTGAGCTTGAAGAGCACCCAGGCATAGGTGTCGAGAGTGGTGGCGCTCTGGGTTCCGTCGGTTGCCTCCTCGATGCCGAGAGCGCGCTCCGCATAGTCGCAGGCTTTTTCCAGATCGGTCTCCTTGCACGCCAGATAGTAAGCTATATTATTAAGGAGCATGCTGTTTTCCTTGTCGTAGGTCAAAGCTACGTCATAGAACTTCATCACCGAATCGACCGGCTCATCGGCTTTGAATGCGATATCGCCTTTGGCGCCGTAGATCGAAGCTATCTGTGGAAAATTGGTGCTGTCAGTCAGCTCCATAGCCTTGTCGAGATAGCGATTTGCGCGGTCGAATGACTCGTCGTGCATGGCTGCCGAAGAAGCGAGGATGCAGAGATCGGCATCCGAGGGAAAATATTTCATGGCGGCTTTGGCTGTGGCCTCCGACTTGGGATAATCGTCCATCATAAAATAGAGCTGAACAAGAGCCTGCCACATCTGCAAATCCTCGGGATTCAGCGCCAACAGATAGTCGAACTGCTCTGCCGCGCCTGCAAAATCCTTGATGACATAGAGATAGCTTGCATAGAGCTGCCGGACGGTCTCGTCGTGAGGGTACTGATCGACAAGCGACTGGGACATTTCAAGGATTCGCTCGTGCTGATTATCATCATCGCCGGGCTGCGACATATAATCGCGGAGTATCGACAGCTTCTGTTCGACATCGAGGTCGGGGTGCTTGATAGCCTGAAACACCTCGCGGTCATAAGTAGCGCTGTCGCCCATAGCATTGTAATATTGTGCGCGGCGGTAAAGTGCCAGGCCGCTTGTAGGATCCGTTTCTACGGCCTTGTTGAAATACACCAGAGCCGTATCGGCGCGTCCCAGCTCCAGGTTGACATTGCCGATGAAGGTGAGATATTCGATGGATCGAGGCGATGAGGCGAGCAGGCGGTTGCCCTCCTCCAGCACGGAGGCGGTGTCGCCGAGCGCCACATAGCAGCGCATCTTCTCGAAGGTCAGTTCAACGCTCTTGCCTTCGTAGCCTTCCAGACCGTTGAGGATGCCGATGGCTTTGCGGAGGCTGTCGGGTTCTTGCCGGTGAGACAGGGCGCTGGCATAAGCGGAACCCACCACCGATTTGTCTTTGACATTATCGTAAAGCAAACTGAGGGCTGAGAGCGCTTCGTCGGGGCGGTTGGCCTGCGTGAGCATACGCACGTAGATCAGGCCGGTGTGAACGTCGGACGGGTTGTCTTCGAGATACCGGCGAATGAGGCCGAAGCCCTCTTCGACGGCAACCGAATCCTCAGGATAGCCCAACACCACCTGTACAATGCCGTAATCCGCGCCGATAGTGGCGTCGGAAGGATTCAGCTCGTGGGCGCGTCGCATAAGCTCATAGTAAGCATCGAGGCTGTCGACCGCCTCATACTTCAGCGCCTCGAGGAAGAGGTAATCGGCCTTGGCTGCATCACCGGTGTCGACGGCAGAGCGGGGCGACCGCGCCTGAGTCATCATTCCGGCAACGGCCGAAAAGATGAGGATGAACAGCGTGATGGTATGTTTTCTGCAGTTTGATGTCACTGTTGAAGTATCTGATTTATATGTAATGTTTTCTTTCTACGGAATATGTCAGCAAGTCCGCGGCGGCATGCCTGCGGGGTGATCAACCGACGCCCGTGTGTCCGAAACCGCCGTCGCCGCGCTCGGTTTCACCGAGCTCATCCACGGCCATCCATTCCACACAGCTGTAGCGCGTCACAACCATCTGGCATATTCTTTCTCCATTGTTGATAACGAACGGCTCCGACGAAAGGTTGACAAGGATCACGCCAATCTCGCCGCGATAATCGGCATCAATCGTACCGGGCGTGTTGAGCAGCGTGATGCCGTGCTTCAGGGCGAGACCGCTGCGGGGCCGCAGCTGGCACTCATAGCCGGCCGGAAGCTCTATGCGCAAGCCCGTGGGGATGAGGGCGCGCTGACCGGGAGCGAGGACAACGGGCTTTTCAAGCGAAGCCCGCACGTCCATTCCGGCCGATAAAGGCGTTGAATAGTGCGGGAGGTCGTTGCCGGACTGATTGATGATTCTTACGGCTACTTTATCGATAGGGGTCACGGGATCGTTGTTCATTTTCAAAATCTTATGCCAAGGCGCACGCACGCCATGCTCAAACCGTCAATATGATGATATTCATCGCCGTCGGTAAACGAGTCCATGCCGTTGTAGACATAGCTTAGCGTGACATAGCTCTGGAAAGTGCGGCCACCTGCGAGGTTGACGCCGATGCCCGGCGAGAGATAGAGACGCGTCTGCTGACGTGACGATGTGAGATTGTTGAATACCACGCCGCCGCGCAGGTCCATAAACAGGAGGGTGGGACGGCTGCTGAAACCGGTGCGCAGCATGGCATAGACGGGGAAAGCGCGCACACTGTTGCTGAGCATCATGTTCACTTCCGCGCCGATGCCCAGGACATCAAGCCACGAATTGCGATAGCCGAAAAAGGCATCGAGGTTGACCGTCGACATGTCGTTGCTCGTCATATCGATGCCACCACCAACTTCGGCGCCCCATACGAAATGGCTCCAGCCGGTGACGTCCTTCGGCGCATCGGGAGCTCCGGAAGCCGAGGCTTCGAAAGTGAAAACAGCGCAGAGAGCGCAAATGACAGTGATGAATAGTGCTTTCTTCATATATGCTGGCGTAAATGATGTGTCAATGCAAAGATAGCTATAATTTCAGAGACCTCTTTGAAATGTGGCTATTTTTTTACGGATGGAAGCGCGTCTTTTCGGCGCAGTTATTTTTTCACGAGATGCAGGCATGCCCATTCGTTGCGCGAAGTGACATCTCGTTTTTCAAAACCGCACTTTTCGGCGGCTGCAGCGACAATGTCGACATCCGTCCCGTAGAACCCGCTGAGAAACATATCGGCGCCGCTGACAACGGCATCGGCATAGAGCGCGATATCGGATGTGATGACGTTGCGGTTGATATTGGCCATGAACAGGTCGGCTTTGAAATCGAGATTCCGGAGAGCTGACGCGTCGCCGTGGACGAGAGTGATCTCCGCATGGTCGTTGAGTGCGATATTCTCCACGGCATTGACATAGGCCGCCTCATCGATCTCGATGCCGGCAACGCGCGATGCGCCGCGCATGGCAGCGAGGATGGCGAGGATGCCGGTTCCGGTGCCCATGTCGATCACCTTGCGTCCGGTGAGATCGGCATCGAGCAGGCGCGAAATCATCAGCCACGTAGTGCTGTGATGGCCGGTGCCGAATGCCATCTTGGGATCGATGACAATGTCGTAACGGCACCGAGGGATATCGGTGTGAAACGAGCTGTGGATGACACACTGATCGCCCACCACGATAGGCTGAAAATAGTATTTCTCCCATTCATGATTCCAGTCGCGGCCTTCGACGGTGACGGCATTCCACGTTGAGCTGCATTCAAACGGAAGCCGGCCGGCGATCTCGGCCATCTCGTCACGATAATCCGAAGCCCGGATATAGGCTGTGAGCCCGTTTTCGTCGGGCACAAAACTTTCAAAGCCGGCGTCGGCGAGCAAAGCAGCCAGAACGTCGGTCATCACCTCAGAACAGGGAGTGAGCGAGACCCTCACCTCCACGTAATCATTCATATTTCTTTTTCTATATAAGAGCCTATTCCACAAAATTTATTAACGTCAGGGTCGCAGCAGTGCATCAGATTTGGTGCTGTGAGCGATTGAGCATAGCGGGCTATGCGATTGAGCCACAGCGCCGAAGATGATGTGCTGATGCGATCCTCGTTATTTCTGACATATTTTCTTGTCGTGAATACATTAACAGATTTTTGGAATTAGCTCCAATTAATATTATTATTTTTTACTGACCGGCGTCTTTCCGGCGACTTTCTTCGAGTCTCATCAGTCACGATGCCCGCATCGTTCCTTCTTCAACTCAAGAAATTCACTCGAAAATACGCCGCCCTGACGTTAACAAATTTTGTGGAATAGGCTCT
>CABUBG010000046.1:0-19665 GCA_902489785.1 uncultured Porphyromonadaceae bacterium | reverse complement strand
CTCCAAAACCCTCAATAAAGCGAGTTAATTTTGGAACACGGAACTGAACACCCTATTTAATAGGTAACGGCTTATGAGTTTCTTTTATTTCCCCAACGCTGATATTTTTTAGGCATCATCAGATGCCAAACAGACGCGATGTCGCTTTGAATCGTTTTAAAACGAAATATATCAGAAGCGTGCCGGCAATCGTGGCGGTAAATATGATGGTAATGTCGAGCAACGGATGCAATGTGATTCCTGAGCCGCACAGTTTATTCAAGACTGCTTTCCCAAACCCTTGTAACGTGGTGTGGAATAAGTAAATGATGAATGATGCGTTGCCGATAACGACGATGAATTTCGTCGATAACGAGGAGTGGCTGTAGGCATACGAAAGCAATGCTACGGCTGAAAGCCCGAAAATGCCGCAGGCATATTCCGCAATTTTATTTTCAGTAGGGTTGCAGTAATAAAATAAGACTATGACTGTGGTGAGCAAGATTGCGGCCGCGAGGACGCAATATCGCTTTTTGATGGATCTGATTGGGTGCGCAAATTTTGGTGTAAGATCGCATGAAACCATTCCCAAAGCGAAATAGGGGAGATAGCGGAGTGCCTGATTCAGGCAGAAGATTTCCGGAAGCTCGGGGCTTACGGCATATGGGATTGCGCTGACGAGCAGTAGGATGAGCCGTGAACGCGGCGTTTTGAAGAAGGGCACAATGAGGAATATCAGTGTTAGAGCCCAAATATACCACATAAAATAGCCTGCTTCAGGTAAATAGAATATCCTAAAGTAGGAGCTTACGGTCACCGGATTTTCAACATACATTGCTCCCTGGCAGAGATATTTTATGGTTACGATGAGAACTGAAATTATAATGTAGGGAAGCAGAAGGCGCTGAGCCTTGCGCACTTGAAAATGGCCGTAGCTTTCATGGGCTTTAAGCGTGAGAACATAAAGGAAACCGCTTACCCACATGAAAGCCGGCATGTGAAATGTATAAATTATGTTGATTGAGTCCCGATACCAGTCGGCGGCGGTTTCGGGATAATAGTGGCCAAGAACAACGAGGAGAATGCAGATGCCTTTGATTATGTCGATTGTTGTGTTGCGGCTGCGGCTCATTTTTATAATATATGGGTGTAAGAATAACGCCGGGGGGGGAGTGAAAATTGTGTAGCGGGTTGGAAAACATGATGGTTGACAGCGGGGAGAATGGCGGGGAGTGGCGGGATGTCGATAAGTTGGGGCCGGATGTTTTCAGACGGGCGGGAGGAGGTGTTCGATCAGGCGGAGTTGCTCGGACGGAGGGATGTTGAGGCAGTCGGAGTGCGCCAGTTCGGCGTATTCGGGCGTGTTCTTTCGGATGAAGCGACGGTGGCGCCGACCGTCGATCATGACGGAGATCACGTAAGTTTCTTTTGTGTTTACGATGATTGAAATGTCGGAGATCATTCGCCCGTAGCGGTCGAAGGCCTTCTGCGTTATGCGCTGTTCGCCGTATCCGAAGGCGGTGAGGTTGCGGGTTAGCGCATTTTGTATGATGCCGCGCCACGGCTGGCGGATTCCGGTCAGGTCGGCAAAAGAGTTGAAACGGTTTATCGCGGTAGCGATGCGGTCGAGGATTGACGCAGCGTCTTTTATGCCGTTCTGTAGGGCGATTTCTATCAGGTCGTCTTTTGTGATTGCGGATGTTTTGCCGCCGATGCTCATGCGGCGCTCGCTGTTGGGGCCGCTTGCGGTGTCGTTGAAAATGAAAGTCATGTCGTAGGCGGGCGCCAGACGCCACTGACCGCCTTTTTCCAACAGAAACGAGAAGTTTTTGTTGTGGTCGTCGGTGTTGCAGGCCATGACGTTGAACGCCATTCGGACAAAGATCTGCTTGATTTCCGATTCGGTGACCGAGAGTTCGCGGCATGTGGCTATGAGGTCTTCATAGCTGTGTGCCTCCGGGTTTATCGCAGCCAGAGTCTGGGTGTGGATTTTTTTACCATTTTTCCTGTCAAACCGTTTTGTCAGGAAGTGGTTGATGCCCTCAACCGGGAACAGCCGGCACTGCTCCATTTCGATTCCGGCGGTCCGGGCCATGTGATAATAAGCCGTTTCGATTTCGGCCATAGGCATTTCGCGGCTTCCGAATTTCATGATGTGATATTCAAATCCGTCGGGGGCGACCGACTGTCCGGAGCGGATTTCGCCGGTGGCTTCGTTGATCGCTATGATGGCTTTTGTCTGGCGGCCACCGGCCGACGTGCCCACGGCGAGCAGGGCCTGCATCGTGAGCTGCTCGTTAGTGTCGAGCACGATGTTTTCTCTGTCGTCAAGGATCTTCAGCGCCAGATCGTAGAGCGCGCTAATGTCGATTTTACGTGTGTGGTTGAGATCGGAAGCGCATGGCTGGTATTCCAATGCTCCCATTCCGCGGGTGCCGATAAACATCAGTTTGTAGAGCGGCGTGATTTTGTTGCGGGGAATTTTGTTTTCCTTGGCCCATATTTCAAAAAGGGTGTTGCCCCACGAATCCGGCAGCGAGTCGGCGATAAATGGCGGAAGTCCCTGATACAGAGTGGCGGTGTCGCCGTATATCGGCAGATGGATGTTGCGGGTTGCGGCAGGCGACAGCAATGGGGCCACATCCGGCAGTGCTGCGGCGTTTGCGGGGTTGTAGACAAAGTAGGCGGCTTTTGCGGCGGGATTCCATACGAGCCGGCCGATTTCGTTGCCCCATAGGTTGACTTTCAGGTAGTTCATGCTGCTATTGATTTTTCTGAGGGTGGCGGACGCGTTGCTTTTTGATCATTTTGTCGTTGTAGAGGTAGGGCGATTCGGGCAGCTCGGGGAGCAGGGCGTTCCAGTTTTCGCTCAGACCTATGGCCCGGAGGAGGCGCTGGAGGGTGCCGAACGAGATGTCGGTCATGTTGCCGGATTCAAATTTGTAGAGGGTGGTCTTGCTTATGGCGGCCGCTACGGCTATTTCTTTCTGCGTCAGATGCATGCGCAGCCGGTAGTCGCGATACCTCATGCCGAGGTTCCGGATTATGTCGGGGGTGGATAGAGATTTGTTTGTAAGTAACATTATGATGAGTGTTATGCGGCAAAACAAGCTTTAAAGTTCAGTATAGTGTCGGTTACAAAGATAGGCGTTTGTTGCGAAAACGGCAAATAATGAAGCGAAAAAAATCACGGGCGGGCGTCGGGGTGGAAGGCTTGCAAAAGGTTAGGGCTGTGAGTGGCTTGGGGGTGGATCGCGAAATTTTTGGCGGGGGAATGTTGGTAGTTACGGCGGAGGTTTGTAATTTTGTGTTTGAAATGATAAATCCGCAACTGTACTCGATCGATTTTGCGCCGGTGGTGTGGGCGCTTTTGGGCGGCATGCTGCTGTGCATGCTGCTGATAGGCGCTGTGATGTGGCCCCGGCTGCGTCGCGTGAGCCGCCGCGTGAGCCGCAACGACGGCTTCGTGGAGGAGCGTCTGGGCGAGATCCCCGACGGGGAGTTTCCGCCGGTGTCGGTGATAGTGTATTCGCACGCCGACGGCCATAACCTGCGCACGCTGCTGCCGCAGATACTCAATCAGGACTATCCGGCGGAGATGGAGGTGATAGTGGTCAACGACGAGAGCGCCGACAACACGCAGACCATCGTGGGCGAGCTGGAGATGCAGTATCCCAACCTCTACATGACCTTTGCGCCCGAACATTCGCGGAGCCTGAGCCGTCGCAAATTGGCTATCACGTTGGGCATCAAGGCGGCACGCTTCGACGCGCTGCTGCTGACGTGCGGCAACTGCCGCATCGACTCGCCGCTGTGGATGCGCGCCATGATGCGCCATTTCATCGGCGGCCGCAAGGAGGTGGTGATAGGCTATGCGGAGCCGTGGGGCGACGATGAGCCGGACAACGACCGCCGCCGCCGTCGCCGCGCCTTCGACACGGTGTGGCAGTCGGTACGCTACCTGAGCTCGGCGATGTGCCGCCGCGCTTTCATGGCCACGGGCTACAATCTGGCCTACACGCGCAATCTGTTTTTCCAGCATAAGGGCTTCTCGCGCACGCTGAACCTCACCTATGGCGACGACGATATATT
Source organism: uncultured Porphyromonadaceae bacterium (assembly GCA_902489785.1). Classification (GTDB taxonomy): domain Bacteria; phylum Bacteroidota; class Bacteroidia; order Bacteroidales; family Muribaculaceae; genus Paramuribaculum. Next base: position 15,594 of record CABUBG010000046.1, on the reverse strand, counting down.
CGTCAACGAGATCACGACGCGCGACAACTCGGCCGTCGAGCTGTCGCATGCGGCGCGCGTGCGCTCGCTCGAACATTCGCCGGCGGCCCTCCACGACGCCTACCGCCAGCAGCGCGACTTCACGTCGCGTTATCTGCCGCGGCGCGCCTACCGCATGATGGGGCTGACGTCGCTGCTCTGGTGGCTGTGGCCGCTCTTAGGCGCCGCCGCCATATGGCTGGCGCTGCCGTCGCTCATCCCGGCTGTGGCCGTGGTGGTGTTGGGCGTAGCTTTCTGTCTGACATACAGCGCTATATGGCGCCGCTGCTCGACGGCCTTAGGCTCGCGGCATCTCTTCCTTACGGTGCCTTGGCTCGCATGGTCGCGGCCGCTGCGCACGCTGCGTCACCGCCTGCGCGGGCGCCGTTACCGCAAATCGCATTTCACGCAGGTGATCTGACGCCGCCGGCGCATTTCTTTGCGCTGCAGGCCGCGATCGCCCCTCTTAACGATAATCACCCCCTTTCTCTCTTCACCGATGAATAAATCCGACGAAATGCTGCTCGATGCTGTCGCTGAGGCTGTTGGCCGTGGCGAGAAAGCCGTGCTGACGGTGCGCGGCCGCAGCATGCTGCCCTATCTGCATGCAGATGCGGAGCGGGTGGAGCTGACGGCTGCGGGCGATGTGCGCCCGGGCGACATCGTGCTGGCGCGGGTGGACGACGGCACCCGATATGTGCTTCACCGTGTGGTGGATATGGCGCCCGACGGGCGTCTGACGCTGATGGGCGACGCCAATCTGCACCTCCGCGAGCATTGCCGCCGGGAGGATGTGGCCGGCGTGGTGAGCATGGTGATAGCCGACGACGGGGTGCGCCGCCGCCCATCGCGCGCGTGGCTGTGGCGCAAGTTGTGGCGGATGCGTCCGCTGCTTGTCAAACTGTTCAGAATGAGATGAATATCCGACAATACATAAAATGGCTCTACGGACTGTCGGCCGGCCAGCGCGGGCGCATGGCTCTGCGCATAGCCGCCGGGGTGGTGCGCGTGGGCGTGGCGCTGACATTCGTGTGGCTGTGCAAGCAGATGGTCGACGCCGCGGTGACGTCCGGGTGGTCGATGCCGCTGTGGCCTTACGTGTGGGCGCTCATCGGATGCATGGTCGTGCAGATAGGGCTTGGCGCCGCAGTGTCGCGCATCGGCGTGACGACTACCGCCCGCGCTACTAACAGGCTGCGCCTGAGGATGTTTGAGCAATCGATGCGGGCGCTTTACGGCCGGTCGCTCCATTCGGCCGACACCGTGGAACGGATGCGCAAGGACACCGACACGGTGGCCGATCTCGTGAGCGTGGCGGTGCCAGATGTTATCGTGACGCTGGTTCAGCTCGCGGCGGCCTTCGTGTTTCTGGCTATGCTCGACTGGCGTCTGGCGCTGGTGATGGTGGCAATCATGCCGCTGGCGCTGCTGCTGGGGAAGGCTTTTTTGCGGCGCATGCGCCGGCTTTCGTCGCGCATCCGTCAGCTCGATTCGGCTGTGAACCGTCATGTGCAGGAGCATCTCCACCACCGCTATGTCGACGTCGCCTTTCAGGCCGAGGGTCGGGCCGTGACGCGGATGGAGCGGCTGCAGATGAGGCTGTTGCGTCTGATAGTGCGCCGCAACAACTATTCGCTGTTCTCGCGCATGATGATACAGGCGGGATTCATGGCCGGCTATCTGACGGCTTTCGTGTGGGGCGTCTACGGCCTCGCTTCGGGCGCCGTGACTTTCGGCGTGATGACTGCATTCCTGCAGCTCGTCAGCCAGGTGCAGCGGCCGGCCATAGAATTGGCGCAGAAGCTGCCCGGATTTGTCTACGGCATGGCTTCGGCCGAGCGCATCGTGGCTGTGACCGAAGCGCCTGCCGAGGAGGAGGTGTTGCCCACCGGGCTGCCCGCCGCACCCGTGGGGATGCGCCTTGACGATGTGACATTCCGGTATGACGACGGCGAGGAGCCGGTGATAAGCCGCCTGTCGGCCCACTTCGAGGCGGGCCGGATGACGGCGGTGACGGGGCTTACCGGCGCCGGTAAGACTACGCTGCTGCGTCTGCTGATGGCCTTCGTGCACCCGACGTCGGGACGTGTGGTCTACACCGGATCCGACGGACAGGAAGCTGATTCGTCGGCTGCCACACGGTCGCATATCGTTTATGTACCTCAGGGCAACACGCTGCTGTCGACCACCATACGCAGCAATCTCGCCATGGCGCGGCCCGCTGCCACGGAGGCCGAGATGCGCCGGGCGCTTGAGCTGGCGTGCTGCGATTTTGTCGACGAGTTGCCTGCGGGCCTCGACACCCGCCTCGACGAGGGGGGCGCGAAGCTCTCCGAAGGGCAGGCGCAGCGCATAGCGATAGCGCGCGGACTGCTGCGCGACCGGCCTGTGCTGCTGCTCGACGAGCCGACGTCGGCCCTCGATCCCGAGACCGAGTCGCGGCTGCTTGACAATCTGTCGGCGCTCGTTCCGGGCCATACGGTGGTGATAATCACCCACCGGATGCCGACGGCTGCGGCTTGCGATGCGCGGATAGCCTTGTCGTAAAGGGGGGAGCGCACCGGGTGGTTATAGGCGCGGTCAGTTGCGTATTTTGGGGCTTAGAATGCGTTCGCCGAGATATTTCGAAAGCTCTTTCTTGATGTTGTTGAGCTCCGATGCGCGTGTCATCAGTTCGCGCACGCGCGGCAGGCTCTCGGGCGAACCGGTGTAGATAGCGGCGATCGCCTCGTTGGTGTCCTTGATGTCGCATTCCACGAGGGCGCATTTGAGGTTGTAGACGGCGATGGGCACCAGCTCCGGGAGACGTTCGAGTTCGGTGGGGAGTTTGGCGAATTTCGTGTGGATCTTGCTCAGATGGTGGCGCGACATCACCAGGTCGGTGGTGAGGCGGCGCGTCAGGTCGTCGGCCGATGAGAGGAGGCGCGAGCTGATGTAGCCGGCTTTGTATTCCTCGAGGCGGCGGGCGCACTCTTCGGCGGCCGATTCGCGCAGCTCTTTTTCGCGGCGCTCGATGATGCTGAGCTCATCCTCGGTGCGGCGGATGTTGTCGATGCCTTCGGCAATCATGCGGCTGCGTTCGCGGTCCATCTCCTCGCTGTGGCGCTGAATGTCGTCGGCAGCATCGCCGCGTGCAATTTCCCGGGCGGCATCAAAGACGTGGCGGTAGGCCTCGTTGGCAAATGTGATCTCGTCGATGGCCAGCTCCTGGTCGATGTATTCGATCACCGACATCGGCCGGAGGTCGCCCTGTTCGGTCTGAAACTCGCACATGAAGGCCATGCCGTAGCGGAGGATGTAGCGCAGGAGCTCGCGCTCGTAAGGCTCGAGGAAGTCGCGGCGGCGCCGTGCGGCAGTGTCGGCGGTGGCCGAAGCCGTGTCGGTTCCGGCTGCGGGCGTGCTGTCGGTAAGGCCGGCTGCGGCGAGCTGCTCGTCGGAGGGTAGGGGTTCTTCGCCTGATTCGGGCGGTAGACCGGCGGCGACACGGTTGCGGCGGCGCTGCGCCTCGACGGATTCGCGCTCGGCGCGTTCGGCTATGTATTTGGCCACCTGCAGGGTGAGCACTTTTTCGGAAATGCCCATCGAGCGGCTGCACTCGGTGATGTAGACGCTGCGCGTTATCTGGTCGGGGATGACGGAAATCGAGCGCACGATATTCTGGATGGCTCTCGAGCGTGCCACGGGGTCGTTTTCGAGGCCGTCGAGGAGGATGCGGGTCTTGAACGAGATGAAATCCTGCTCGTTGGCGGCGAGGTATTCCTCCACTTCCGATGAGGTGTGGCTCTGGGCAAACGAGTCGGGGTCGTCGCCGTCGGGCAGAAGCAACACCTTGATGTTCAGCCCCTCGGCCAGCAGCAGGTCGATGCCGCGGAGCGATGCTCTGATGCCGGCGGCGTCGCTGTCGTAGATCACCGTGACATTCTCGGTGAAGCGGTGGATGAGGCGTATCTGTCCCTCGGTGAGCGAAGTGCCGGAGGATGCCACCACGTTTTCCACTCCGCTCTGGTGCATCGAAATGACGTCCATGTAGCCCTCGACGAGGATGCATTTGTCCTTTCTGACGATCGACTGCTTGGCCTGATAGAGGCCGTAGAGCTCGCGGCTCTTGCTGTAGATGACCGATTCGGGCGAGTTGACATATTTGGCCACGTCCTTGTCCTTGCGGAGGGTGCGTCCGCCGAAAGCCACCACCTTGCCCGAGACGGTGAACACGGGGTAGATGACGCGCCCGCGGAAACGGTCGCGAACCATGCCCTGCTCGGTGCGGTAACAGAGTCCGGTGTCAAACAGGAACTTGTCGCTGAAGCCTTTGCGCTTGGCCGTGTTGTAGAGATCGTCGCGTTTTTCGAGTGAATAGCCGAGGTGGAAGCGCTTGATCATGGCATCGTTGATGCCGCGCTCGCGGAAATAGGCGAGGCCGATGTCGCGGCCGTCGTCGGTATCGGCCATCGTCTGCTCGAAATAGCGCATGGCAAAGTCGTTGACGGCCAGCATGCTTTCGCGCGCCGATTCCTCCTCGCGCTCCTGCTCGCTCATCTCGTGGTCCTTGATCTCGATGTTGTATTTCTTGGCCAGATAGCGGAGCGCCTCGTTGAACGTCATCTGCTCAAGCTCCATGATGAAGTTGACCGGGCTGCCGCCTTTGCCGCAGCTGAAGCATTTGCAGATGCCTTTGCTCTTCGAGACGGAGAACGACGGAGTGCGCTCGTTGTGAAACGGACAGAGCCCCACATAGTTGGCACCCCGCTTTTTGAGGTGCACAAAGTCGCTCACAACCTCCACAATGTCGGCTGTGTCGAGAATTTTCTGTACTGTTTCTTTGTCGATCCGTCGCATATCGTTGCAAAGATACAACATCCCCTCCGACTTATCAAGCGAATTTGCTGTCAAGACGAAAGGGATCGTTGAAATCCCGGCTAAAGCATGAATACCAGAGCCCGATTTGTAAACCCTCGGTCGGGATGAGAGTCGTGGGCGGATAGATCCTAAAGTTAGATGTCGAAATAGTCGGAATTGCATTCTGACGGGTTGACGGCATTCGGAAGGGAGGCGTTCCACTTCATGCGTGCCTGACGCTCTTTGCAAAACATCTCGTCGGTGCCTTCATCGGAGGCATCAAAGGCCATCGCATTTTTGATCGAGAGATTGGCCGACACGGTAATGACGTCCTGATTGGCTCCGATGTAGGCAAAGAGCCAGCCGTCGGCGGTGAGGAGCTTGATGAGCGCGCTGATGTCGGCTCCGCTCCATTTTGTCGATGCGTTTTCATAGCCGTCGGTGATTATGGTGACGGACACGGCCACGTCGGTGCGCCCTTTGAGGCGTTCGCGCATTGCGATGAGCGACGAGCCGAGAGTGTCGTAGAGCGGTGTCGAGCAGCAGGGCTGATAGTCTTTTGCCGTCATCACGGGCACATCGTCGACCGGTGTGTTGGTGCAGAAATCCGTTGTCGAGCATCCGCAGAAGGTGGTGATGGTGACATACTGCTTCAGGTCGTTGGCACGGCCGGCGGCGCGGATTGTGCCCACGGTTTCGTTGACACCGGCGATTGCCTTGCTGCGGATGGAGCTCATGGAGCCGCTGCGGTCGAGCACGATAAGGTTGTAGACTTCTTTCACGGCGTTGGTGTTTTTCTGATTTTCTTTCTGAGTTTTCATAGTTGAAATCGTTTTTTAATTAGTTAATGTTGGATTGTGGCGGATGCCTTAATGATTACGATGCAAAGGTAAGACACAAATTGCGGTGAGCTCCGATTCTGCAACCTTGCAGAGTGAAAGTGGCAGGCGCAAAGAAAAAAATGCTAACTTTGCATATCGTAAAAGCAAAGCGCCACACAATGAACACAAGCGTCATACAGACGGCAGGCCGGACGGCATGGGTGATCCCGGTGCTGTGCGCCGTCGTGCTGGCTGCCGCGGGCGGATGCCTGCTCACCGGGTCGGTGGATATCCCCGCCTCCGACGTGTGGGCGGCGCTGACGGGCGGCGAGCCGTCGAATCATATCCGGAGCGTGATCGTACTCGAGACCCGCGTGCCGATGGTGGTGTATGCGGCAGTGGCCGGCGCGGCACTCGCAGTGGCCGGACTGCTGTTGCAGACCTGCTTCAACAATCCGCTCGCCGGGCCTTCGATACTCGGCATTTCCACCGGCGCGTCGCTCGGCGTGGGCATCGTGGTGCTCGCTTTCGGCGGCATGATGGCCGAAGGATGGGGCGAGTATCTCAACGTGATGGTCGGAGCCATTGTCGGCTCGGGCGTTGTGCTGCTGGCGCTTATGGCGCTGTCGACCATCGTGAAATCCACGGCCATGCTGCTGATCGCCGGCATCCTCGTGGGCTATTTCGCCTCTTCGGCCATAGCTCTGCTCAACTATTATTCCACACACGAAAGCGTCTATTCCTACGCCATCTGGGGGCTCGGCTCCTTCTCAGGCGGTTCGGCCGCGAGAGCATCGGCCTTTGCCCTGACGGGGCTGCCGCTGATCGTCATATCGATGCTTTTCGTCAAGCCTCTCAATGCCATGCTGCTGGGCGAGCGCTATGCCTCGAGCCTCGGCGTGGACATGCGGCGCACGCGCCATCTGCTGCTTGTGGTGGCCGGCCTGCTCACCGCCATCGTCACCGCCTTCTGCGGTCCCATCGGCTTCCTCGGACTCATAGTGCCGCATATAGCGCGCATGCTGCTGCGCACATCCAATCATGCATCGCTGCTGCCGGCAACCGCCCTGTGCGGAGCCGCTATAGCCTTGATATGCGCCTGGATTTCGGTGCGCTTCGGCGGCGACGGCGTGTTGCCTATCAATGCCATCACCCCTGTGATCGGTGTGCCGGTGGTACTTTACGTGATGATCAACCGCAAAAAACTGCATTATTTCGAATAACCTCATCATGACACTGACCAACAGCACCGCTACGCCAAACACTTCTTCGCCTGGTTCCGTCGTCCTGTCGGCCACGGGACTCGAGACGGGCTATCGCTCGGGACGGCACACAAAAGTGGTGGCCGGGCCGCTCGATCTGAGCCTGCCGTCGTCGGCCGTCACGTGTCTGCTCGGGCCTAACGGCATAGGCAAAAGCACTCTGCTGCGCACGCTCGCCTGCGAGCTTAAGCCGCTGGCGGGCTGCATCCGCGACGGTCAGGGCCGCAACCTTTCCGAGGCGTCGCTGCGCGATGTGGCCAGGATGATAAGTGTGGTGTTTACGTCGGCCACCAATGCCGGCGGTCTCACGGCTGCCGAAGTGGTGGCGCTCGGGCGTCAACCTTACACCGGATTCTTCGGCCGGCTGTCAGATGACGACCGCCGCATCGTGGAGCAGTCGCTCGAAGCCGTAGGCATCGCACCGCTCGGGCCGCGCTATATGGCCACGCTGAGCGACGGCGAGCGTCAGAAAGTGATGATAGCCCGAGCCTTAGCGCAGCAGACGCCGGTGATGATTCTCGACGAGCCCACCTCGTTTCTCGACGTGGCCTCTCGGCTTGAGGTGATGGACCTTCTGCGGCGCCTGGCATCGGAATTCTCCACGGCGGTGCTCCTGAGCACCCACGATGTGGCCGACGCTCTCGCCATCTCCGACCGCCTGTGGCTTCTCGCTCCCGGCGGAGTGTTCACCGAGGGTGCGGCCGACGAGGTAGTGGCTTCCGGAGCCATGGATTCTTTATTTCCCGGCCGCGGCATAGCCTTTGATGCCGAAGTGCTCGACTACCGTTTGCGGCGCCGCAGCCACGACGGCAACACGGCGATGCCGGCAAGCAAATAAATATAATAGGAGACGACGCGCCATATCACCGCGATCACGAGCGCCATCGGCAGCGAGCCGATGAGGTCGCCGTAGTAGTTGGTGAAGAGCCATTCGCTGATGCCGCTGCCGCCCGGTGTAGGGCTGACGGTGAGCAGCGTCCACACCACGAACTGGCGCGCGAACACCACTGCCTGCGATGCTTCGGGGGCGAAGCCAAGGAAGAGCGCGTTGACCACGAGGTAGCGTGACACCCACGTCAGCGTCGTGGCGCCCATGGCCTCCAGCCACCATTTCAGGGGGCGCGAGCGCAGGTCGGCTCCGGCCTCCGTCATGCTGCGGCCCGTCTCGTCGGCCTTCTCCTTCCACCGCCGCAGCGGGCGCCACGAGAATATGCGGCTGATGATTGCCGCGATGCGGTGGGGAATCACGAAAGCGCCGGCATAGAGTAGCGCTGTGACGGCACATATGCCGCCGTAGACTATCCAGAAAGCCAGCCGCAGGCCGTCGCCGAAGGCACCGCCGGCAAATCCGAATATCTCATCGGCGGGAAGCAGCAGGAAGATCAGCGGACAGGCCACCACGACAAACAGTTCGTCGAGCATCAGCGTCACCATGGTGAGCGAGGCGCCGCGCCCGAGCGCTATGCCTTCGCGGTGGAGAAATATCATGCTGAGGGCCGAGCCGCCGGCGGTGGTGGGCGTGACGGCCGAGGTGAATTCGCACATCATCGTCACACGAAAGGTGGCGCGCCACGATAGCCTGCGGTCGGAAAGTACGCGCCAGCGCCACATCATGCCCCATTCTCGGCCGGCTACAAAGAGCAGAGCCAGCGCCAGCGCTCCGGCAGTGGCGGCTGTGAACGGTATGGAGAGGAATGTGTCGATGGAAAATTCGCGGGCGAAAAGCCATGCCACCACGCCTATGCCGATGGCTACGGGGAGCAGCGTTTTCAGCAGCATCCCGCGTGCCGACAATGGGGCTGGGTCGTGGCGGTCGGAATTCATCAGTCAAACATATCGGAGTCGGAGGCTATCGTGTCGGGGAGCATGTCAGGCGCGGGCACCGGCGTGACGGCAGCCGGTGTGTCGGCGGCCTGTTTCTCCTTGGATTCCTCTTTTTTCTCCTCGGGTGCAGGCACTTGCTCGTGAACGGGCTTGCCGATGTTGATTGTCGGCACCACGCAGTCCTCCTCGCGGTTCACCTTCTGATCGGCTTCCGATGGATTGACGATAATGGGAGTGCCTACCACTACATATTTCACGAGGTCGAGGATGTTGTCGTTGTGGATGCGTATGCAGCCATGGCTTGCGCGACGGCCGAGCGACCAGGGGGCGCATGTGCCGTGGATGCCCACCTGTTTGGTCACGTCGGTTTTGAGCCTGATGAAGCGCGGGCCGAACTGACCTTTCACCTGCGACGTGTTGCCGTCGTCGTCGGTATAGAGCCATTCTGTGGAGTCGTAGATGCCGTCGGCCGAGAAGAAGCCTTCGGGCGTGCGGTTGTCGCGGCGTTTGTGCTTTGTGCCGTAGCGCTTTGAGCAAGCCATCTTGTAGGCTTTCACCTCACGGCCGAAACGGTCGAAGAGCACAACGAACATCGACGGCTTGTCGACCACCACAAAATAGTTGTAGGGACTGCGGAGCAGGCGTTCGGTGTAGTCGAGATTGTCGGCGGCCATGCGGTGCAGGATACCTTCGGCATATTGCGAGGCGTAGGCCGACGAGTCCATGTAGGCTATGGCGTCCTCGGCCGATTTAAGCTTGTAGGTGAGCACGGTGTCGGGTTCCGGCTCCGGTTCCGGCTCTGCGAATACGGAGGGCTGTTGGGCAGCGTTGGCAGCGGCCGCATCGATAGTTGCAGAGCCGTCGTCGGGCTTGTTGCCGCATCCGGTCACGAAGGCGGCAAATGCGGCTGCCGCGATCATGACGGCCGTTGAAAGTGTGTTTATCTTCATGAATGTGTGTGGTGTGCTTAATGTGAATCAGCTATGCTGAGCGGTTTACACGTTAAACAAGAAATGCATGATGTCGCCGTCCTGCACTATGTAATCTTTGCCCTCAACGTTCATCTTGCCGGCTGAACGGACAGCGGCCTCGCTGCCGAGCGACACGTAGTCGTCGTATTTGATCACTTCGGCGCGGATGAATCCTTTTTCGAAATCGGTGTGGATGATGCCGGCGCATTTCGGGGCCTTGCTGCCGCGCATGAAAGTCCAGGCGCGCACTTCGTCCTCGCCGGCGGTGAAGAATGTCTGAAGGTCGAGCAGGGCGTAGGCGGCGCGTATCAGTCGCGATACGCCCGATTCCTGCAGGCCGATGGATTCGAGGAATTCCTGACGGTCCTCGAATGTCTCAAGCTCGGCGATCTCGGCCTCGGTCTGTGCGGCCACGATGAGGATCTGGGCGCCTTCGTCCTTTACGGCCTCGCGCACGGCCTCGACATAGGCGTTGCCGGTAGCGGCCGAGGCGTCGTCGACGTTGCACACGTAGAGCACAGGCTTGTTGGTGAGCAGGAAGAGGTCGCGGGCAAAACGCTGTTCGTCGGGCGTCTCGATCTCCACCGAGCGCGCGGGGAGGCCTTTCTGGAGCGCTTCCTGATATTTCAGGAGCACTTCATATTGCATCTTGGCCGTCTTGTCGCCGCCGGTCTGCGCCTGTTTCTGTGTCTTGGCGATGCGGCTTTCAACGGTTTCGAGGTCCTTGATGAGGAGCTCGTAGTCGATGATCTCCTTGTCGCGGACCGGGTCGACGGTGCCGTCGACGTGGGTGATGTTGTCGTCGTCGAAGCAGCGGAGCACATGGATGATGGCGTCGGTTTCGCGGATGTTGGCAAGGAATTTGTTGCCGAGGCCTTCGCCTTTGCTTGCGCCTTTGACGAGTCCGGCGATGTCGACGATCTCCACCGTGGCAGGCACAATGCTGCGCGGGTTGCACATCTCCACAAGTTTGTTGAGCCGTTCGTCGGGCACGGTGATCACGCCCACGTTAGGCTCGATGGTGCAGAAGGGGAAGTTGGCCGACTGCGCCTTAGCGTTTGACAGACAATTGAAGAGAGTTGATTTTCCTACGTTGGGCAGGCCAACGATGCCGCATTGTAATGCCATAATATATTGTCGGGATGGATTGGTTTATTTATTCGGGTGCAAATTTACGTATTATTTTGAGAACAGCGAACGCAATGTGCGGCCGATGTCGTTGAACATCGATACTATCGGCGTGAGCAGCGGGCGGATCGGGGTGTCGGCGCCGGGAGTGAATATGCGGAGCGAGTGTTTGTGGCACTCCACGTCGAGCTCCGGCTCCATGATCAGGGGCTCGCCGTCGATGTGGCAGGGGCCTTCGCTCTTGCGCGAGATATGCACTTTCTGAGCCTTGAAGGTGTGGATGAGCATGTTTTTCTCGATCGTTCCGGCCATGAGGTCGAGGCCCACGAGGGCTGTTGTCAGCACGTTGCCGTAGTGGATGATGGTCACGTCGAAAAGGCCGTCGCTTATCGAGGCGTGCGGCGCGATGTAGGCGTTGTTGCCGTATTGCGAAGCGTTGCACACGGCCACAACAAAGGCCCGCTCGGTGATCACTTCGCCGTTGGCCGAGATCACGTATTCCTCGGGCTTGTAGTGCATGTATTCGTTGAACGTGTTTCTGACGTAGGTCATTTTGCCGCGATGCTTCGACTGGGCGAATTTGTGGCTTACGGCTGCATCGAATCCGGTGCCGAACGTGCAGAAAAACGGGCGGCCGTTGACCGTGCAGTGGTCGCATACCAGAGCGTCGCCGCGGGCTATGATTTCGATGGCGGCGCGCACGTCGACCGGTATGTTGAGGTGCCGCGCCAGACCGTTGCCCGAGCCGCACGGTATGATGCCGAGGGTGACGTCGGAGCCGCAGAGCGCGGTGGCCGTTTCGTTGACGGTGCCGTCGCCGCCTGCCGCCAGCACCATGTCGTAGCCTGTGGCGATGGCTTCGCGCGCCAGGCAGGTGGCGTCGCCGGCGGCTTTGGTCCATGCAGTGTCCACTTTTATGCCGGCTTCGGCCAGTCGCGCCGTGACGCGCTCGCTAAGGCCTTTCTTGTTGCCGGTGCCCGAAATAGGGTTGATGATGAGCAGTGCTCTTTTCTGTTCCATGCTTTTTTTTGGCGGTGATTTGGCGGATGCAATCCGTTAGTGGGTGCAAAGATAACTATTATTGACGATGCCGCCAACAAAAACGGCTCACTTCGCGCCTGTTTGGCGGATGTGATTGCAAATAATTTTGTAATTTTGCGGTTGTAAATATTAAACAAGCTCTAAAACACTCAATTAGAATGGAAAGAAAAGTAAGGGTGCGTTTCGCACCGTCGCCCACAGGGCCGCTCCATATAGGCGGTGTGCGCACCGCGCTCTATAACTATCTGTTTGCCCGCCAGAACGGCGGCGACATGATCCTCCGCATCGAGGACACCGACTCGCAGCGCTTCGTGCCCGGCGCCGAGGACTATATCAACGAGGCTCTCGCATGGCTCGGCATAGGCATCGACGAGGGCGTGCGCGAAGGCGGTAAATACGGCCCGTACAAGCAGAGCGAGCGCCGCGACATCTATCGCGAGCATGTGAAGATGCTTCTCGATGCCGGCAAGGCCTACATAGCCTTCGACACGCCCGAAGAGCTGGCAGCAGCCCGCGAGTCGAAGCCCAACTTCCAGTACGACGCCTCAACGCGCCTGTCGATGCGCAACTCGCTTTCCATGCCGTCCGACGAGGTGAAAGCCCTCATCGACGGCGGCGAGAAATATGTGGTGCGCTTCAAGATCGAGCCGGGCCGCGACGTGGAGGTCAACGACCTGCTTCGCGGCAAGGTGACAATCAGTTCGTCGATTCTCGACGATAAAGTGCTCTATAAGAGCGCCGACGACCTGCCCACCTATCATCTGGCCAATATCGTCGACGATCACCTGATGGAGGTGACCCACGTGATACGCGGCGAGGAATGGCTTCCCTCGGCTCCGCTTCACGTGCTCCTCTATGAGGCGTTCGGCTGGGCCGATACGATGCCGGCATTCGTGCACCTGCCGCTGCTGCTCAAGCCCGACGGCAAGGGCAAGCTGAGCAAACGCGACGGCGACCGCCTCGGCTTCCCGGTGTTCCCGCTCGAATGGCACGATCCAAAGAGCGGCGAGATCTCGTCGGGCTACCGCGAGCGCGGCTATCTCCCCGAAGCCGTGGTCAACTTCCTCGCGCTGCTCGGATGGAACCCGGGCGACGACACGGAGATTATGTCGATGGACGAACTGATTGCCAAATTCTCGTTTGACCACTGCTCACGTTCCGGCGCCAAGTTCGATTTCGAGAAGGGCAAATGGTTCAACCACAGATATCTGCAGGAGATGGGCGACGATGCTCTCGCTCAGCTCTACAAGCCTGTGCTTGCGGCTCACGGCGTCGATCCTTCGGCGTGGAGCGACGGGTATATCGCGCGTGTTGTCGGCCTGGTCAAAAGCCGCATCAACTTTGTGGGCGATCTGTGGGAGCAGAGCCGCTTCTTTTTTGTGGAGCCTGCCGAATATGAAGAGAAATCTGTGCGCAAACGCTGGAATGCCGATATGCCCGCAATCATGGCAGAGCTTGTCGAGGTGCTCAAAGGTGCCGATTCGTTCGATGCCAAGGTGCTTGAGCCGGTGGTGCTCGGCTGGATCGCCGACAAGGGCTACCATCTCGGCAATGTGATGAATGCCTTCCGTCTGACGGTGGTGGGCGAATGCAAGGGCCCGCACATGTTTGACATCACCGAGCTTCTCGGCCGCGACGAAACCATACGCCGCATCCGTCTCGGCATCGAACGCCTCGGCTGATAAATCAAGGCATGACAAAAGCCGTTGTCTGATGATTGCAGGCAACGGCTTTTGCTATATCATGCCGGATAGCTGACGGCCTAATGTCTTAGGCCTGGGGAGCTGCGGGTGCAGTCGATGCCGGCTGTGCCAGAGTAGCGGTGGCCGGTTTGGCTTCCCAGCCGAGGGCGCTCGCACCGAGCACGGCGGCGTCGGCTTCTTTGAGTTCCGACTGAAGAACTTTCACTTTGCCTTTCCAGATGCTGAGCATGTTGCGCTCCATCGATTCGCGGAGCGGTTTCAGCAGCAGCTCGCCCGATTTTGCAAGGCCGCCGAAGAGCACGAATGCTTCGGGCGCCGAGAATACGGTGAAATCGGCCAGTGCCTGTCCGAGGATGTCGCCGGTGTAGTCAAACACTTTCTTTGCGAGCTCGTCGCCGGCCATGGCTGCGTCGTAGACATCTTTGGAGGTGATATCTTCGATGGGGATGTTGCGCAACAGCGACGGGGTGTCGGTGATCTCGAGATATTCGCGGGCGGTGCGGGTCACGCCTGTTGCCGAGCAATAGGTCTCGAGGCATCCGGTGCGGCCGCAGCCGCAGAGGCGTCCGTTGTTGCGTTTCATGATCACGTGGCCGAGTTCGCCGGCGAATCCGTCGTGACCATAGACGAGCTGACCGTTGATCACGATGCCCGAGCCGACGCCCGTGCCGAGGGTGATCATGATGAAGTCTTTAAGGCCGCGGGCCACGCCGTAGGTCATCTCGCCGATAGCGGCGGCGTTGGCGTCGTTGGTGATGGCCACGGGAATGCCGAATTTGTCGCTCAGCATCTGAGCGAAAGGTATCGGGGTGGGCCAGGGTAGGTTGACGCCGTCCTCGATCATGCCGGTGAAGAAGTTGGCGTTGGGGGCGCCTACGCCGATGCCGTAGATCTTGCCTTCGGCGTCGATAGATTTGATCAGGCGTGTGCACTCGTCATAGAGTTCGTCGATATAATCGTTGATATTGGCGTGTTTGCGGGTCTTGATGGAGTTGCTTGCGAGCACGATGCCGCGGGCGTCGACGATGCCGAACACAGTGTTTGTGCCGCCCATGTCGATGCCGATTACGTAAGGCTTGGAGTTAGTCATCTGATATTTGATTTAATTTGGGTTGTTTTCGCAAAGGTAATTAAAATCTGTTATCGCACCGCATTTTTTGGGCGGATTTTGCAATGAGGTTGCCAGTTAATGAGTAATTTTGTAGCAATGAAAACGATTGACAGAATAATCCACCACCTCATGATATGCCTGGCGGCCGCATTTTTCGTCGCCTGCTCCGGCAGTGACGAACCCGCCGCGCCTGTCACGCCCGTCGAGCCGCCGCCAACGCCTGCCCACCGCACGGTGCTTGTCTACATGGTGGCCAACAACAACCTCAGTTCTTTCGCAGCCGACGATATAGCCGAGATGAAGACGGGTGTGTCGCGCCTCGGCGACAATGCCGACGGCCGCTGGCTGGTCTATTACAGCGGCCCCGACCTGCGGCCGCGGCTCATCGAGCTGCTGGCCGACGGCACCGAGCGCGAGCTGAAGGAATATGACACGGCCGAATCGTCGGTGAGCATAGCGCGTATGCGCCGGGTGGTGTCCGACGCCCGCGAACTGGCTCCCGCCGACGGCCTCGGCCTCGTGCTCTGGAGCCACGGCACCGGATGGATCAGCGATACGGGCTCGATCAACGAGCCGTCGGAAGCTTCCGGCATGATGTCGCCGCTCTCGTTCGGCATGGACGGCCGCCTCACCATGAAGATATCCTCGCTGCGGTGTGCCCTCGAGGGCAACAGCTTCGATTTCATCTATTTCGACTGCTGCCATATGGCCATTGTCGAGGTGGCCTACGAGCTGCGGCACCTCACCCCGCGCATCGTGGCCTCGCCTACCGAGCTGGGAGTCGAGGGGATGCCCTACGACCTCAATGTGGCGGCGCTACTTGCGGCGCAAGCCGATCTGGCGGGCCGGTAGTAGGGCACCTCCACGTAGCTGTCGGGC
>CABUBG010000045.1:0-20264 GCA_902489785.1 uncultured Porphyromonadaceae bacterium | reverse complement strand
TTACAAATATTTCTGTAATTTTGTCTTCGGTGAGCATAGCGATAAGAGTATTTGTTTGTATTTCATCACTATAAATTTAATACTTTTATCGCTAATCACCAAATTTTCAATTACTTAATTTCGTCGAACTCACGTTAATATATTCAACCTCCGTTATTCACATTACAACATCATTGTATCATGGAAAAATACTATTACGTCAACGCTCAGCGGCAGACCGTCGGCCCATTCACCATATCTCAGCTTGCAGCCGAAGGCATAAGACCCGAAACACTGGTGTGGTGTGAGGGAATGCCGGAATGGCTGCCGGCAGGCAATGTCACCGCTCTGCAAAACATTTTCTATTCCACCGTCCCTCCCATGCCCGGAAACCGGAACGTAGCGGCAAATCAGCCGGTCGGCTCCCCGCAGATTGAAAGACCGCAGACCTACCTCTGGCTCGGCATTCTCACCACCATACTCTGCTGCCTTCCTTTCGGAATTGTCTCGATAGTCTATGCCTCAAAAGTCGATTCCTATTGGCTTGCCGGCAATTACGAAGCCGCTCGCGACAGTTCCATAAAAGCACGCAACTGGGGCATCGCATCGGCGGTTTCTGCGGCTGTTATATACTTCATCTACTTCGGTGTCTTAGGAGCTTCCTTGGCGTCTATTTACAGCTTATAAGCTGACACACGACCAATTGAACAACACAACCCGCAAACGGATTGCCATTGCGGCAGCACTCATTGCCGTCGCAGTGCTGATTGTGCTCTTCTATTCGGCTTTCGACCCAATAGCCACCCGCTGGATGCCACAGTGCGCGTTTCATAGCCTCACCGGCCTAAGCTGCCCGGGCTGCGGCATGCAGCGTGCTCTGCATGCGGCGTTAAACGGCGACATCACCGGCGCCCTCGCGCAAAACCTTTTCCTTATCCTGTCAATCCCCTACCTTTTCTTCGTAATCTGGGGCACGCTGAAATTTCTTCCGGCAAGCGGCGCCGTGGCTCGCATAGCATGTCACCGCTATGCCGCTATCGCCTACCTCATCCTATTTTTCGTCTGGTGGATACTCCGCAACATCCTCGGCATCTGATCTACCGCTCCACCAAAACATATCAGCAGGCGCAACATATCTACGCTCAGAACGGCGTTATCTCCGACAGGCTTATGCCTTTGAGATCTTTGGGAGAGAGGAGCATCTCGGAGGGGGCTACGCGCCAGTCGATGCCGAGCGCCGGGTCATCGAAGCGCAGCGTGGCCTCCGACTGCGGGACATAGACGTTGTCGACCTTGTACTGGAACTGCGCCTCATCGCTCAGCACCACGAAGCCGTGGGCGAATCCGCGCGGTATGAAGAGCTGGCGGGCATTTTCCTGCGACAGCTCCACGGCCACATGCTTGCCGAAGGTGGGCGAACCGCCGCGGAGATCCACGGCGACATCGAGCACCGTGCCACGCGACACGCGCACGAGCTTGGCCTGCGAAAACTCACCTTTCTGGAAATGAAGTCCGCGAAGCACGCCGCGCGACGAGAACGACTCGTTGTCCTGCACGAAATCGACATGACCCACATTGGCCTCGAATTCCGACTTCTTGAACGATTCCATAAAATAGCCTCTGGCATCGCCGAAACGGCGCGGCTCTATAATCCACACGCCTGCGATATCTGTAGCGATAAAATTCATATGCTTAAAAAAGTTATGCCGTGTTGACGGTTCTATTACGCTGCAAATTTATTAATTTTGCATCAACCAACCAACCACAGCAATGCGAAATATCATCCTGCACGACATACCGGAAGCCTATTCAGGACTGCTTCCGCTGACCTTTACCCGCCCGATAGCGGAACTTCACATCGGTTTCGGCACTATCCGCTCCAAATGGGAGCGCATGCTGCCGGGCTGCTACTCCTATTCGACGGCAACGTATCTCGCCGAGCTCTTCCCGCAGGAAAGCGCGACGGCCGACAGCCTGGTCATAGCCGCCAACGTCATCCCCACTCCGGCCCTGGCCGAAGCCGCTGCCGCGCTGACCACCGGCGCGATGCTCGCCACCGCCGACGGCACACCGATAGCCATGAACGGCTTCAAGGATCCGGCCCAGGCGCGCGGCACCGTGGTGTGGAACGGTCCGGCACCAGTCGTGATTCGTCGCCCCTATGATCTCTTCCTCAACAATGCCGAAGCCATCGCGGCCGATTTCGCCGCATTTGCAAAGCCGGGGCTGAGTGCGCCGGTCAGCTCCACATGCACCGTCATCGGCGACCCGTCGCAAGTGTTCATCCATCCCGAAGCCGTTGTTGAAGGCGCCACGCTCAACACCAAGGGGGGTCCTATCTATATAGACCGGGGCGCCGAAGTGATGGAAGGAAGTTGCCTGCGCGGACCTATATATATAGGTGAGCACTCCAATGTGAATATGGGCACGCGCATCTATGGCGCCACCACCATAGCCACTCACTGCAAGGTTGGCGGCGAGATCAACAATGTGGTGATGCACCCCTACTCCAACAAAGCCCACGACGGCTTCCTCGGCAACGCCGTCATCGGCTCGTGGTGCAACCTCGGCGCCGGCTGTGTGGCCTCGAATCTCAAAAACGACTACACCGAGATCAAACTCTGGGACTATACCTCGCGGCGTTTTCTCCGCACCGGCCTGCAGTTCTGCGGCCTGATCATGGGCGACCATTCCAAAGCGGGCATCAACACGATGTTCAACACCGCCACAGTGGTGGGCATCGGCGTCAACATCCACGGCACGGGGTTCCCGCGCAATTTCGTGGCATCGTTCAGCGAAGGATCAGCCGGCACCGGCTTCACCGATGTGCCGCTCGTCAAATTTTTCGCCATAGCCGAACGCGTCATGGCGCGCCGCGACATCACTCTCACCGAGCCGATGCGCCGCCTGTTCACAGAGCTGCACACGCTCACCGAATGCTATAAATAGTCATTGCCGGCATGGCCGCGCGATGAGGCGTCGGGACGTCAGATTTCGATATCGCGCTCGTCGCCGCCCGAATATGATGGGAGCTTGCGGCTTGCACGCCAGCCGCGGTAGGCGTTGCGTATCTTGAGCCACAGAGGGATTGGCGCCGATTCGACGTCGGCCGACATGGCATCGCCCATGGCCAGCACCGGAGCCTCATCGCCGAACTGTTCGGGATAGATGACGATAAGATTGTTTTGCGAGAAATATTTGCGCAGGAATTCAGGCAGCGCATCCATATCGGAAGTGAACGACACCGAGGCGCGGCGGGCGCTGACCACGACGAAAAGATCGTCGTCCTGAATCTTGTTGGCCAGCAGCACGAAATCGTCCCACGCCTCCACCAGGCGGTATTCCGACCGTATGCCGTAGCGTCCGGCGCGGAGCACCGCCATGATATAGCGGCGTGTCTCGGCCGAACAGCAGAAAATCACACGGCATCCGAGCTGACGCGTCAGATTGCCTATCGATTTCACCCAGTGGGCGAATCCCGTTTCATACTGAGCTTTGTCGGGCACCGACACCACAATGCGGCGCACGGTGTTGACCGGTATATAGCAGCGCGATATCACCACCATGCGGAAGGTGGCTTTCAGCAGCTGAGTGAGCTTGTCGCCGAAAAACGAGTCGATGGCGTTGCTGCGTCGGTGCAGACCGATGACCACCTCGTTGATGTCGCGTTCCTCCAGCGTGTTGAGCACACCGGTCACGAAATTCATGTCGTAGCGCTCGATGCTCTTCAGCTTCACGTCCATCACCGAGGCAACATGCTCGGCCAACTCGAGCGAGCTCTTGCCCACGGCGCGCGACGAGGGCGAATTGTCGTTGCGCACATGCAGCGCGTAGATCTTGTTGCGCAGTTTGTTGCCGTCGCTCATCATAAGCGCCAGATTGACGAGCTCACGCGCCGTCACCGGATTGACCACCGGTATGAGCGTGCGTATGCCGGCCTCTTTCGGGGCATCGGCGCCCACTACGGCATCCGGCGAATTCAGTGACAGCACTTTAAGCCGCGAGGCGGCACGCGACGTACCCACCGACGACACCGTGCATGTCACCAGGATCATCAGCACCGTACCGTTGAGTATCTCCACGCCCAACACCCCCATATCATAGCCGATCATCACCACGGCGAGCGCCACCGCCGTGTGGGCGTTGGACAGCTGATAAAGCATCGACCGGTCGATAGCCCGCATCTTAAATATTTTCTGCGTGACGAAAGCGGCAAGCCATTTTCCGGCCATGGCCACGGCACTCATCACCGCAGCCACATAGAGCGTTCCCCATCCCGACGTGAGCACACGCACGTTGATGAGCATGCCCACACCTATCAGGAAATATGGTATGAAGATGGCGTTGCCGACAAACTCGATGCGCGACATCAGCGGCGAACGGCCCGGGATGTAGCGGTTGAGCACCAGCCCGGCGAAAAACGCGCCGAACACACCCTCGATCCTTATCATTATAGCTGCCTGCGCGGCCAGAAATACCATCACGAGGATATAGACAAACTGCATGATGCCATCGTGATAGCGTTTGAAAAACCATCGCGTGAGGCGCGGATAGATGTAGGATATCACCACGCAGTAAAGCGCCAGCATCCCAACAAGCTGAAGCGTCGACACGACATCGAAACCGCCGTCGCGCACCACGCCCACGGCACCGGCCAGCACCATCAGCGAGCCGAGCACCGTGAAGATGGTGCCCGCGATGGCTATCACGACGGCCGGATTTTTTGTCAGTCCGAAACGCGAGACTATAGGATAGGCCAGCAGCGTGTGGGCGGCAAACATCGAAGCCAGCATCATGGCCGCCACCGCATCGAGATGCAGCAGCACCATGGCCGCCGGCACACCCACGAGCACCGGTATGGCAAAGGTGAAGAGCCCGAACACGAAGCCGCGCCGGATGTTCTTCTTCAGGTGATACATATCTATCTCCACTCCCGCCAGGAACATGAGATAGAAGAGACCCACCTGTCCGAACACCTCGAAGCTCATGTCGCGCGACAGCACGTTGAAACCGTAAGGCCCCACTATCACGCCGGCCACGATCAGTCCGATCACATGAGGGATCTTGATGCGCGTCAGCAACATCGGCGCGAGCAGAATCAGAGAGAGCACAACGAGAAATATCGCCACCGGCGAGGTGACGAGCGGTTGCGCCGTTGCCGTTGTCAATGCTGCCGCTATCATCGCCGAAGCGTCTTTTTATTTCTTGTGTGCAATGATATACTGTGCGATCTGCACGGCATTCAGCGCCGCGCCTTTCTTGATCTGATCGCCCACGATCCAGAATGTGATTCCGCGCTCGTTGGTGAGATCCTTGCGCAGACGGCCCACGAACACCGGATCCTGATTGGCTATGTCAAGCGGCATCGGATACACCTTGTCGGCCGGACGGTCGAGCACCACCAGACCCTCGGCATGTGCAAACGCTTCGCGCACGGCATCAAGGTCGAGAGCCTGCTCCGTCTCCACCCACACAGCCTCGCTGTGGGCACGCATCACCGGCACACGCACACACATGGCGCTCACATTGAGGTCGGGCGCATGCATGATCTTCTTAGTTTCATTGAACATCTTCATCTCCTCCTTCGTGTAGCCGTTGTCGGTAAACACGTCGACCTGCGGAATCACGTTATAGGCAAGCTGATAGGCAAACTTCTCCACCGTAGGCTTCTCGCCGCGCTGAAGCTGCCCGTACTGTGCCACGAGCTCGTCCATAGCGGCAGCGCCGGCACCCGAAGCGGCCTGATAGGTGGCCACATGCACGCGGGTGATGGGGCTCAGGTCGTTGATCGGTTTCAGTGCCACCACCATCTGGATGGTAGTGCAGTTGGGATTGGCGATGATGCGGCGCGGCGTGTTGAAAGCGTCGTCACCGTTCACCTCCGGCACCACCAGAGGCACGTCGGCGTCCATGCGGAAGGCACTCGAATTGTCGATCATCAGCGCCCCGTGCTTCGTGATTGTCGGAGCATATTCCTTCGACACCGAAGCGCCGGCCGATGTGAATGCGATATCTATATCCTTGAAATCGTCGCCGTGCTTCAGCTCCTTAACCGTGTAAGGCTTGCCGCGGAATATGTATGTGCGGCCGGCACTGCGCTTCGACCCGAAAAGTGTAAGCTGATCAACGGGGAAATTCTGTTCCTCAAGCACTCGGATAAATTCCTGTCCGACAGCGCCACTGGCACCAACTATAGCTATGTTCATCGTCAATTGTCTGTTAAGTTGTGATATTTCATGCAAATTTACTCTTTTTTCCCAAACACCACAAACTAACGTCAACAACATTCCGCGCCTAACATGACGCTTAAGGGCCGGACAGTTAAAATCTGCCCGACCCTTATAGGGTTTGCGTCACAATGCTTGTGACTGAAAGATACTTCGATTTTAAAGCCTGTTGGCAGCGGAAATCACCTCCGGACTATGGATGCTGACGCCATATTCGCGTGCCCGTTTGAGAATTGCGCGGGCGAGCTGTGGCTTCAGATCGTCGGGACAATAACGGAAATAGGCTTCTGCGGCACGCACGTGTGCGGCATCGGGCATCGGATATTCCCGTCGGTCAGGAAGCCCGAAAACGCTGTCGGGCAATTCCTTTTTTTCTTCATAGGAAAGTCGGTCGTTCATATCTTGCTATATTAATCTGCCATCTTTCGGCAGTGCCGTTAATATCAGAAATTTATGCGTCCGCCAACCTGCAGAAGGCCCTGAACGCCGAAGCCGAGCTCACCGAAAATGGTGAACGAACGGGTGACATCGAAGTCGGCGCCGACCGGCGACAGCTGAAAAGCGAAATAGCCTTTATTGTAGGCGTCGCCGAAACGCGGCTGGAGATGGGATATCTCGGCGCCGATACCGAAGTGGCCGTAGAGTTTCACTATGCTGTTGCGGTAATAATCATAGCGGCCATTGAGCATGATTGCATGATAGGCGATCTTGCTGCTTTCCGGGCCCTTGGTCGTGGTGCTGGAGAAGGTGTACGAAGGGCCGATCTGGAAATTGCGGGTCAGCTTCACATTGAAAGCTACGGTGACACCGCCCCACGCCGTGTTCACTCCATGCCATCCGTCATGATAATCGGCAGCATCCATCAGAGTGTATCCGCCGTAACTGAGCGAGAGGTTCATTTTCTGAGCCGAAGCGCTTGTTGTGAGCCCGAAAAGGACTAAAAGGACGATCATTATTTTTTTCATACCAATAAAATAGTTAAAAGGGACATTAAATGAATTTTGGTTATTTGAAACTATAAACGCAATAACCCCCGAAAAAGTTGAAGAATTTGTTTTATCTTTGCACTGAAACGACAAAAACGCACATCATGGCACATATAAACAAGACCAACGCCGCCCGGTTTCTCGACCGTGCGGGCATCGCTTACCGCCTCATCCCCTACGCTGTGGATGAAAACAATCTCGCAGCCGATCATGTGGCCGCCGAGCTTGGCGAGGACATCCGCCAGGTGTTCAAGACACTCGTGCTCTTCGGCGAACGCGCCGGCCACTTCGTGTGCGTAGTGCCGGGCGATTGCGAGGTGGATCTGAAAAAGGCCGCCCGCGCCGCCGGAGCCAAAAAGGCCGATCTCATACCGATGAAAGAGCTGCTCCCGCTCACCGGCTACATCCGCGGCGGATGTTCGCCCATCGGCATGAAGAAAGCGTTTTCCACATTCATCCACGAATCGGCACTCAACTACGACACCATATTCGTGAGCGCCGGAGTGCGCGGCCTTCAGATAGCCATCGCTCCCGCCGATCTCATCAGTTTCACACGGTCGACCGTCGCCGACCTCACCACCGACACACAGCAATGAACACCTTTGGAGAGATATACCGCCTCACCACATTCGGCGAATCACACGGCCCCGCCATTGGCGGCGTCATCGACGGCATGCCCGCCGGCATCGCCATCGACACCGACCGTCTGTGCCGGGCCATGCAGCGCCGCCGTCCCGGACAATCCGAAATAGTCACCGCGCGTAACGAAGCCGACGAAGTGACCCTCCTGTCAGGCATCTTTGAAGGTGTCACCACCGGAACGCCGATCGGATTCACCATCGCCAACACCGACAGTCATTCCAACGACTACGACGATTTGCGGCACACCTTCCGCCCGTCGCACGCCGATTTCACCTACACGGAAAAATACGGCTTGCGCGACCACCGCGGAGGCGGACGCTCCTCGGCCCGCGAAACGGCCTCGCGCATAGTGGGCGGCGAGCTGGCACGACAGGCTCTCCAGACAAAAGGCATCACCATATTCGCCTACACTTCAAGAGTGGGCGATATCATCTTACCCGCCTCCTACCGGCACATCGATCCGGAAATGATCGACAGCAACGCCGTGCGGTGTCCCGACGTAAAGGTCGCACACCGGATGATCGAGCTGATCAAACGCGTAAAGGGTGCCGGCGACACTATTGGCGGTGTGGTCACCGGCGTCATCAAAGGCTGTCCCCCCGGGCTCGGCGATCCCGTTGCCGACAAGCTGCAGGCCCGTCTCGCCGCCGCGATGATGTCGATCAACGCTGCCAAAGGTTTCGATTACGGCATGGGCTTCGACGACTGCGGCAAACTGGGCAGCGAGATGACCGACAGCTTCATCACCGGCGGCGATGGACGCATCCACACCCTCACCAATCATTCGGGCGGCATACAGGGCGGCATATCAAACGGTGAAGATATCTATTTCCGCGTGGCATTCAAGCCAGTGGCCACGCTGCTGCGCGATGTGGTCACCGTGACCGACGACGGTAAGCCGACGACACTTCATGCGCGCGGGCGCCACGATCCGTGCGTGCTGCCGCGTGCCGTGCCTGTGGTCGAGGCCATGGCTGCCATGGTGATCCTCGACAGCTTGCTTCAGCAGCAGACCACACATCTGCTCTGACCATGCCCGCGCCTGCAATCCATCACTATCCCCTGCCCGCCATGCCACAAGCCGAAATCCGGTCATTCGCACAATACATCGCACGATATCTGCCCGGCAAGATCCAGAAAATCACGGTTCATGCCGGATTCACATGCCCAAACCGCGACGGGTCAAAGGGCACAGGCGGCTGCATCTATTGCAACAATTCCGCTTTCAGCCCCGCCTATGCGCTGAAAGCCGGGTCAATACCCCGGCAGATAGAGGAAGGCAAACGGTTTTTTGCACGGAAATACACCGACATGCGCTATGTGGTTTATTTCCAGAGCTACACATCGACCAACGGTCCGGTCGGCGATGTCGTGCGGCTCATCCGGGAGGCTCTCGCACAGCCCGGTGTTGAAGGCGTGATCATCGGCACACGCCCCGACTGCATGCCCGACGCCCTGCTGGCCGAGCTGCAGGCCATAGCCCGCGAGCATTTCGTGATGATCGAATATGGCGCCGAATCGGCCGTCGACTCAACGCTCTCCCTCATCAACCGCTGCCACACATGGAAGGACACCGCCGATGCCGTGCGTCGCACTGCAGGCGTCGGTATTCCCGTCGGGCTCCATCTCATCCTCGGTCTTCCGGGCGAAAGCCGCGCCGACATGATGCGCACCATCAGTTGCATCAACGCCCTGCCGGTCGAAGTGGTGAAATTTCATCAACTGCAGATAGTGCGCGGCACACCGCTGGCATCTATGATTGAAAAAGGGGAAATTACTGTGGAAACTTTTTCGGCCGAAAGCTATGCCGACCTCTGCTGCGAAATCCTCCGGAAGCTGCGTCCCGACATCAGCATCGAACGGTTTGTATCGCAATCGCCCGCGTCGCTCCTCATCTCCCCGCGCTGGGGCTTGAAAAGCCACGAATTCTTAGCGCTGCTCCAGCAGCGCCTCGACAAGGAATGATGCGGCTCACCCCCGGCCGGTCAGATCTCTACGGTTTTGTCCTCGATATTCTCAATGAGATTGTCGAGGTTGAAAAGCGGCAGCGGATAAGGCGCAAGAGCCGATCCCGACGTGCGCAGCGCGATCATGCCGCGGATAGCGCCGATGGATATGCTCAACATCATGCGCAGCAGTCCGGGCGTGATAAGCAGCTCGTGATACTCCATGTCGGCCATGCCGTCGAGAGCGCTGACGCTGAATTCGACATCTATCACATAATCAAGCAGGCGCCGGCGTATCTGCGAACGCAGTGTATTGTAGTGTGCGCCCAGCCGCATAATGATGGTGTGTTTCGACGTATTGCGCCTGAACTCGGTTGAAAGCTCAACGTCGACATCTCCGCCGCGGAAAAGCATCAGTTCCCAGCGGTTGACGTGAGTGAACTCCTTCACTTCGCTTATCTGCAGCAGTTTTATATCGATATCGCGGCTATCCATTGTATTTTGTTGTTTTAAAGTGTTCGGTATCAGTTTATAGAACCAACGCCGGCGGCCACATCCTTGTTCCGGGATGCGTCCGCCGGGATGTTATGTTCTTAATCAGCGCTTGCGGTCGCGTACGCTGCGTCGCGGAGCAGTTGTCGATTTTGATTCTTTGGTCTTGGGAGCTTTCGACTTGCCGCGTTTGGCTTTCACGGCCGGCTTCTTGTCCTTCTTGGGAGTGCCGCGGCGTGTTGTCGATGACCGTCCTTTCGGCTTTTCAGTTGTTGCGGCCACGGCTGTTGAGTCGCCCTCGGCTTCGGCATCTTCAAGAGCTGCCAGACGTTCGCGCTCTGCCTCCAGTTCTTCAAGCGAAGGCACCCACAGCTTATCTTCGAACGTGTCGAGCTGACGCTGGATGCTGTCCTGAGCGCGGGCCATATCGTCGGGATTGGGATAGAGCTGACGCATCGAGCGGTTGCGCAGGTTGCGGGTCTTGTAGATATCGCCTTTGTAGAGTCCGAGCTGGAAATAATCGTCGTAGGTGCACGAGGGGCGGTTGTTGGCGTCGGAGATGAAGATGTTCTGTGTCGAGAGATACGGACGGAGATCATCGTATTTCACCCAGAACATCGGGTATTTCAGGGCGCTCATGCCATAGTCGTCGTCGCGGTGGAGTATCGGGCAGATGGCCTCGACACGTGCACGCATGCGGTTGGTGCGTGTGTCAAATTCCCAGCGTTCTATGATATAGTAGCTCAGCACTTCCGTGGCCGGCACGTCTACAGCCTCGATCTCAAATTTCGGGTGGCGTTCGCTGCTGCCGCGGCCATCCTTATAGAGGATGTTGTAGCGGTCAAGCACATCGCGCACCTTCACCTTGGCATTGTCGGAGAAATCCTCGCCGCTGTCGTTGTATTCATAGGCGTCAATCTGCCCCGAAGCAAGAAGGCGCATGATGATGCGGAAGAGACTCTCGTTGCCGTCGACGGGCTGCTCGGGGAAGTAGAGCGGCGCATTCTCGTCTTTGTTGAGGTCCAGACTGCGGTAGATCACTTTCATCCAGGCCAGATCGGCGTCCGACGCCGGCTCGGTGGTCATGCGCTGCTGCATGCGGGTTGTCACACCGGGCGTTTCGTCTTTCTTTTTGTCACGCGAGCCGCGGCGCATCGTGGCCGTGCTGCCGGAGTCCTGCGCCGTTGCGGGCAGTGCTATGACAGTGGCGGCCGCTATGGCGCAAATGGTCAGTGCCAGTCGTTTTATCTTTTTCATCTTTTCTATAGTGATGTTTCTTTCGTTGTTTCTTTATTGGAATCAGTGGCCAACCCTCACTTCAACGGGCGAGAGCGTGCGCTCTATGCCGTCGGGGCCTATGGCTTTGATGTTGGAGATGTAGAATATGCCTTTCGTCATTCGCCGGATGCGGTCTTTCTGCTGCTGCGAGAAATTGGCGCCGCTCGAACGCTCGCGGGCTGCGTCGCCGTTGGAGTCGAGCATCACGATGTCGAATCCGGTGACGCGGAAGTCGATGTTGAGCATATCATCGTCGATGGCGGCGTCGAGGCTCTTGGCGTTGAGAACGGCCGACTTCGACAATGCGCGGCCGCCTTTATATCGCTCGGTGGTGCCGTTGGCGCCGGGTATGTTGATAAATGCCACAGGATCGGGCAGTTTGCGCACCTTGAACGAGGTGGTGTTGACAGTCTGCGAGCGTCCGTCGATCGTTGCCGTCACGGTGATCACGGCTTCGGCTCCCACCTTTGAGGGGCGGGCTATCCAGTGATCGCCGTTCTTTGTCAGCGTGCCGTTGGTCATCGAGGCGCTGACGCCCGATGCCGCTACGCCGGGTACCGAGATGCCTATGGGGTTGTTGATGCCGGCGTAAAGCACGTTCATCATCGTTGCCGACACGGTGGCTGTGGGTTCGATCACGGTGTACGACGACGAGAAGGCGTGCTTCGATATGGTGCCGTCGCCGTGGGGCACTTCTATATATCCTGAATAATCATATGTGCCGGGAGTGCCTGCGGTGAATTCGTAGTGTCCCGATCCCATCTGCTTGCCTCCGACATAGATCACCGGACGTGCGGTAGTGTCGACGGCTGCGAGGACTATATCGGCGGTGTAGCGTCCGCCGCGCATCACCATACGCGACTGCGGGATGACGAATGCGTTCATCTCGTTGACACGCACATCGCCGGCGTCGACCTGGCTGAGAAGGGTGGCAAGAGCCTCGCCTTCGGCATAACGGATGTCGTTCTGCAATTTGGTCAGTAGGGTTATGGCGGCCACAGCAGGCTGGTTATCGAATTTGGCCTCTTCCCACGTCTGAGGCACCACAACGCCCGGGCGTCGGAACGGAGCGGTCGAAAGAGCTTTGTCGATGTTGGCGCGCTTGACCGAATCCACAACGATCGATTTCACATAGGTGCGGAAGCTGTCGACCTCGCCGCGCAGAGCTTCGCCTTTGCGTGTGGCGGGGTTGAGCATTATCACGGATGCCGCCTCGAGGTCTTCGCGGTTTTCCAGACTGGCGGGATTGCCGTTGACGCCGTCGGCCTTGCGAGCTATTTCGAGTTTGAAAGAGTCGATGAGATTATACATGCGCTGCGACTCCTTGCGCACTTCGTTGGCCTTTTCAAGCCATGCGCCCGCTTTCTCGGGGTTCTGCATGGCGAAGGCCTCGAGCTGTGCATAAAGGGCGCCGTTGCGCTCATTGACCGTCGCATTCGTGCGCGACAATCCGGCTTCAACCTGAGTGAAGCCGTCAAGCACGTCGCTCGATACGTTAAGAGCGAGCATGGCGGTCAGAACGATGTACATCAGGTTGATCATCTTCTGACGCGGCGACAGTCGTACGTTGCTTTGAGCCATTTCCTATCGGTTTAATCTTTTACACTGTTTAGCTCTCACTATGCTTCGGCGCCGGGGGCGGCGGGCTGCTCGGGTGCCGGTGCGGCGGGAGCGGCCATCGGTGCGGCGGCATACATGTTGACGGTCATTGCGTTGAGCATCTTGGCATACACCTGGTTGAGCTGTGCCATATATGCTGCCATCTGCTGGCTCTCGCGGCAGTAGCGGGCGCTGGCGTCGGCAGTGTTCTCATACATGGTGCTGATTTCCTTGATGCCGCGGTTTACGCTGTCGATGGCATCGAGCTGCGAGCTGACGCTCTTGAGCTGAATCTCGTAGATGGTGTTGAGGCCGCTGATGTTGCGGTTGAGGTTTTGCATCTGCTCTACGTAGCCCGTTGAGCTCTGGGTGATATTTTCGGAGTTCTCGGTGATGGCGCGATAGCTTTCGAGCAGCGTCTCGCTCACGCGGTTGAGAGCCTCGGTGGTGGTGAGCAGACGGCTCATCTGTTCGGTGGTGGCAGCCATCTGGGCAATATACTGCTCGGTGACGGCATCGAGCGATCCGGGCTCGGCGTCTGAAGCGGCAGCAGCAGGCACTGCGCTGACAGCCTTGGCGGCGGGGACTGCGGATGCTGCGGCACCGCCGATCACGACACTGCCGTTGCCTCCGGCGAAATCAGGCCGGTCGTCGGGATCCTTCGACGAAAGCACGGGAAACACTTCTTCCCAGTTGTATTCTCTCGGCGGACGGTCGAAAGCGGTGAGAATAAACATCAGCACCTCGGTACCCATACCCACCGAAAGCAGCGTGTTGCCGCCCGGCAGGTGAAGGATCTTGAAGAGGGCGCCCCAGATGACGATAGCGGCGCCTATACTGTAGGCGAAGTTGAAAAAGCGCTGTCCTTTCTCGCCTGAGAGAAAACGCTCCACGCGATTTTTATATCTTCTTATCTTTCCCATTGAAGTCGGATTGTGTTATGTCTGATTATAAATGTCTGTGATCTGCGGTTTGGCCGGAGAGAGTTATTTCTTGATCTTCTGACCGCGTGCGAATCCTATCTGTGAGCGCACGCAGCGGAAACCTATGTAGGAGCGTTGCTCGTTCTGGTATTCCCACATGCGGATATCCGACCGTATGTTGTGAGCCACATCCTTCCACGAGCCGCCGCGCACGATTTTGCGTTTCATCTTGTAGGGATCCTCTTTGGCGGCGTCGTAGCGGTATTCGGGGTTCATGTCGCTCGTGAGCTTGCTGACGCTTTCGTTATAAGCCGTCGAAGTCCACTCGCTGACGTTGCCGGCCATGTCGTAAAGGCCGAAATCATTGGGCGCATAAGTGCCTACGCGCGATGTGATGAGGTGGCCGTCCTGCACATAGTTACCTTCCTGCGGCTTGAAGTTGGCATAGAAACATCCCTTCTCCTCGGTGAGCGGCAGATCGCCTTCCCAGGGATATTTGTTGTCGCTGACGCCAGCACGAGCCGCAAATTCCCATTCGGCCTCGGTGGGGAGTCGGTAAGGCTCTACATAAACGCCCACCGAGCCGAGCGAACGTCGCAGATAGTCGGTGCGCCAGTTGGCAAAGGCGTTGGCCTGTTCCCAGCTCACGCCCACAACGGGATATTCGTTGTAGCCGCCGTGATTGAAATACATGCGCACGTAAGGTTCGTTGTAGGCATTGTCGAAGTCGTTGATCCAGGCGGTGGTGTCGGGATAAACGTTGACAATATAGGTGTTGAGGAAGTCATAATCACCGGTCAGACCGCGTGTGATCGTCTGACGCACGATCTCGCCGTCGTCGGTCAGATATGCCGTATCCTTGGAGATGATGGGCACATCGGTGGGCACGGGGCGGTCGGTGTTGTATTCGCGACGGGCCGGGTTGAGGCGGTGTTTGCGCTTGGCGGCCTCGGTGTGGTTGTAGATCTCGTAGCGGTAGTTCATCTGCTCGGGATCGAGTTCACGCGCACCGGTGATGGGATTGGTGCGGTAAACGCTCTCGATGGCACGCTGCTCATCCTCGTTGGCGTTGCGCCACGGAATAGGCTTGCTCCAGTTGAGATAGGGCTTGATGGGGTTGCCTTCGCGGTCTTCCTCAAGCTTGAATTCTTCGTTGCCGCCGTAAGCCGGATCGGCCAGACGCTCGCGGATGATGGAGTCGCGCACCCAGAAGAGGAACTGCTTGTATTTCGAATTGGTAACCTCGGTTTCGTCCATCCAGAAGGCGTCGACGGAAATGCCGCGCGAGTCGGCACGCAGATTCCAGGCGCTGTCGGGCTCCTGCGGACCGGCCTTGATAGAGCCGCGGCTCACCAACACCATGCCGTAAGGCGTGGGTTCAGCCCATGAGGTGGCGCTGACTCCGGTCACTTCACCGCCCGAGGAATTACGCGGACCTGACGCACAGCCTGCTGTAGCGGCCAGCGTCATTATTATTAGCGAATAGAGAGTTATTCTTTTCATATTTTACATTATGCGTATACTCTTGTGTTTATTGTTGTTCTTGCCCGACAGGTTGAGCTTCAGGCTATAGCCCAGAACCAGCTCGTGGCTGCCGCTGCTCGCTTTGGATATTGCGCTCACGGGATAGTCATAGCTGTAGCCTATGTAAAATCCCTTGAACTCCGCGCCAAGCATGGCACACACGGCGTCGTCGTGACGATAGCCGATGCCGGCCGTGAGAAACTTTTTATAGCGCACACGTCCGGTGACTTCAACGCGGGTGAAGGTGAAGTCGCTCTTCACCAACACCGACGGCATCACTTCAAATAACGTGTTTTTTATCGGAATATTGCTGCCACCCATAAAATAGAGTGTGCGACGCAACTGAAACTCATAGTTTTTGGCCGATTCGCCGCCGGTGGTGGTACCGCTGCCGGTCGTACCGCCGGTCGTACTGCCGGTGGTGCCGTTGTCGTCGGAAAACGAGATTGTCGGCGAATTGATGTGGGTGCATGACAGGCCCGCCCAGAACCAACGGTGCACGTAGCCCACGCCCACGGCGAGGTCGAGGGCGTTGCCCGAAACGTCGGTCTGCGGGATAGCCTCATCGGTGCTTTCGTGATAGTCGTCATCGTCGGGGATATACACCTCGGAGCCTTTGAACACTTCGTTGGCAAAGCCGATCTGCACGGCGGCCGTAAGCTCGCCTTTGAAAATTTTCTGCTTATAGGCAGCCTGCAGCCCTACGGTGAGATTGCGGAACAGGCCGGCCGACTCCTGCTGCGCGAGCACGCCCACGCCGAAACGCTTGCCGAAGAGTTTCAGCGGCATATTGGCCGTGGCTATGAAGCCTTTGGGGGCATTGTCGATGCCAACCCACTGCAGGCGGCCGCCGACGCGGATGCGGATGCTGTCGGTGGTGGCTATCGCCGCGGGGTTATAGAGCGACGGCACTTCGAAATACTGCGTGAACTGCTGGTCGGTCTGCGCATAAGCCACTGCCGACGAGCATATTGCCACTGCCGCTAAGAATGCTGTGCGTATGTAATGTAGTGCTGTGCTGATCATTCGAAATAAAATGTGAGCACCACCATCTGCGAGGTGGCTTTTTTCAATGACTGGGTTATCTTCATCCGGTCGGGATCATCGACAAGATCGGGGCGGTCGTGCTGTATCACATCGGCAAGGCCGAAACAGAATTTTATCTCGGGATTGAGCTTGAAGAACGGCAGATAGAAGTCGCAGCCGAAGCCCACGGTAAGATAGCAGTCGAAGGTCTTGAGCTTCAGATAGTCGCTGCGCTTTTTCGACACGTCGAATGCCGGCATAACGCCGCCTACAAGATAGGGGCGGACGTTGCGGAAACGCTGTGCTGCAAACTTCAGATCGACAGGCGCCACGATGTAGACCGATTTGAGATTCTGCGAGGCGGTGTTGCCGTTGGTCGTGTCGAGCATCTTGATGTCGCGGTTGCCGAAATACATACCGGGCGACAGGCGGAGGCTGAAATAGTCGTTGAGCCGGAAGTCGACCAGACCGTTGACACAGAATCCGGGCGAGAATGAGGGCTGTTCCATAAACCATGTCTCGCCTGCATCAGTTGTGAAGCCGTTGTGGGTGAAGCTCATATCCTGCGTGTGGACGCCGACCGAGAAGCCGAGATGCCAGCGGCGCTGGTCGGCATACGGACGGTTCATCAGTTTGTCGTTGAGCTTTTGCCCCACGGATTCCATCGGCATAATCACCGCGAACACTGACGCTAATGCAAGCAATATGTAACGGATACAGTTCATCACATTTTATAACGCGGAAGAGCATTTTTTATTGTCTGCACAAAGAGTTATACTCAAGATAGACCCCATCCAACAAAATATGTTAACGTCAGGGCGGTGGATTTTCGAGTGAATTTCTTGAGTTGAAGAAGGAACGATGCGGGCATCGTGACTGATGAGACTCGAAGAAAGTCGCCGGAAAGACGCCGGTCAGTAAAAAATAATAATATTAATTGGAGCTAATTCCAAAAATCTGTTAATGCATTCACGACAAGAAAATATGTCAGAAATAACGAGGATCGCATCAGCACATCATCTTCGGCGCTGTGGCTCAATCGCATAGCCCGCTATGCTCAATCACTCACAGCACCAAATCTGATGCACTGCTGCGACCCTGACGTTAACATATTTTGTGGGATGGGGTCTTATCCCTAACTTTGCATCAAATTTGCTCACGCCATGTCACGCATCTTTTTTTTCAATCCCGAAAACGATCTCGCACTGGCTCTCGGCCGCCGGCGTTTCACGCCTCCGAAGGCCGCTGTGGCCATTCGCCGCGGCGGTTGTCTGCTGCCGCTTTGGTGGGCCGGCAAGGAGGATTTCGTGCTCGTCGACACGCCTCAGGCGATGAGCGGGGCTCTCGCGATGAAGCGGCGCTACGGCCTTGAGTCTGAGGTGGTGACGAAAGCTCCGGCCGATGCCATCCCCTGTCCGTGGGGGTGGAGCCACTATGCCCGGCGCGTGCTGGAAGCGGCCGGCACCGAAGCATCCCTGCTGCCCGGCGACGACACACTCGACCGTCTGCGCATGCTGAGCCACCGTCGCACTTCCTTAGCCATGCACCGGCAGCTCGGCACCGATCCGCGGCTGATGCCCGTCGAGGCATTTTCGCTTCAGGAAGCCATGGATGCCGTGAGCCGTTTCGTAGAGGCTGTGGTCAAGCTCCCGTGGTCGAGCAGCGGCCGCGGCGTGATCTATTCATCGGCGCTGCCACCCGACACTTTCCGCAATGTGGTCAGTGGCATGATAAAACGGCAGGGCAGCGTGATGGTCGAACCGCGCTACAACCGCATCAGCGATTTTGCAATGTTG
This sequence comes from uncultured Porphyromonadaceae bacterium, assembly GCA_902489785.1. Classification (GTDB taxonomy): domain Bacteria; phylum Bacteroidota; class Bacteroidia; order Bacteroidales; family Muribaculaceae; genus Paramuribaculum. Next base: position 1,846 of record CABUBG010000045.1, on the reverse strand, counting down.
TTTGAATGTCGCGGCAGACAGGCGCATTTCGTAGGGCTGTCGATGTTTGTCACCGCCGACAAGGGTTTCTACTGCGGCAATCTGGTAGCCGGCGACAAGGAGATAGCACGGCGCACGGGCACTGACTTAAGCCATCTCATTCCGACCGTCGGCGACGCGCTGACCAAGGTGGTGGCCGCGCACTACAGCGGACCGGCCGGCGTCGACATGCTCACCTACCGCGACAGCTCGGGCGGCGTGGCGATAGCCCCGTGCATTGAAGTCAATCTGCGCATGACAATGGGATTTGCCGCCCGTGCCGTGATGAACCGGCTGGCGCCCGAAGCGCCTATGTTGCTCCGCGTGGGACCCGACGGAATTCATCTCTGCCCCGAAACGCTGTCGAGCAGCATCTCGTAGAGCAGCCGCAGCGGCAGACCCATCACATTATAGTAATCACCTGAAATTCCTTCTATTCCGACACATCCGATCCACTCCTGGATGCCGTAGGCGCCGGCCTTGTCAAAGGGGCGGTAGGTGGAGATATAGTATTCGATCTCGTCGTCGGAAAGCGATTTGAAGCTCACCTCGGTCACCTGCCGCCGTGTGTCGCGATGCTCTCCGCGCACCACGGTGACGCCTGTCACCACCCGGTGAGTGCGCCCCGACAGCAGGCCGAGCATACGGCGGGCATCGGCAGCGCCGGCAGGCTTGCCGAGCACCTCGTCGTCCACAACCACGACCGTGTCGGCCGTGATCACTATCGTATTGTCGTCGGGATGCCGCGCATCGCAATAGGCTTGCGATTTCTTGCGCGAGATGGCCAGAGGCACATCGTCGGCCGCGAGTGAAGCATCAACCGTTTCATCGACACCGTCGATAGTCTCGACTGTAAAATCCACTCCAAGATCGGCCAGCAGCTGCCGGCGGCGCGGCGATCCGCTCGCCAGAACGATGCGGCGGCTCATCATCTCATCTATAAATCTGCAAATCATAACAATTACCATCCGAAAGCGCGCACGTGCGACATCCATTGTCCCTGCGCGCGCAATATCTGTTCGAGCAGATCGCGGGCCACACCGTAGCCGCCGCGGCATGAAGATATGTAGCGGGCTATCGCCTTCACGTCGGGGCACGCATCGGCCGGAGCCACCGCGAGTCCTACATGTTTCATCACCTCATAATCAGGCACATCGTCGCCCACATAAGCCACTTCTTCCGCTTTGAGGCCACGCATCGAGAGCCAGTTTTCAAACACATGCGTCTTCCACGCCGCTCCCATAAACACATCGTTGATACCGAGTGAATTATAGCGCTCGGCAATGCCCCGGCCCGTAGCCCCGGTGATGATGGCTATCTGCAATCCGCATTTCACGGCCAGCTGAAGCGCATAACCGTCCTTGATGTTGACCATTCTCACCGGCATGCCGTCAGGAGCCGTCGGCACGGTCGAAGGCGAAAGCACGCCGTCGAGATCGAAGGCCACGCCGCGGATGATGGACAGGTCATAATCAATTGCGCTCATAATAGTCTATTATATGTTGTGACATAATTTCGTACAGCTCAGCCTCATCGGGCTTGAGCAGCGATTTATGGTGCTCTATCACGCCCCGGTCGCCACGGCGTGCCGGGCCTGTCTGTCCGGCGGCCGGACGCATCGACAGCGCCTTGCGCATCGTCTCTTCCAGGAGCGGGCGCAGCACGGTGAGATCGGTACCGGTCTCACGGCGCAGCACATCGTCGGCTATCGCCCAGAGATGGTTTGTGAAGTTGCAGGCGAAGACTGCGGCCGCATGCAGCAGGCTGCGACGGCGGCCGTCGGCATGATATACTTTCCCCGTATCTCGTGGCGGTGAAGGATGATGCC
>CABUBG010000044.1:0-20558 GCA_902489785.1 uncultured Porphyromonadaceae bacterium | reverse complement strand
TCATAATTAAACTGCACTCCAAAAGTTTTGTGTCTAACTTTTGGGGTGCAGTTCAATTGCCGGGGCGGCTGATTCTTTTTCATCTATTGAATCAAGACCTCACCGCGTCAGACAGCGTATCCCGATTCTGACCTAATTATTATTTCAGCGTGCCGTTTTCGGCCTGCTGGATCATCTTCTGGTTGGCGGTGATGTAGATCTCGACGCGGCGGTTCTGGGCGCGGCCTTCGGCTGTGTCGTTGGATGCTACGTAGTCGGCCATCGGGATGCCCTGTGCCGTAACACGTGCGGCAGATACACCACTGTTTACGAGGAAGTTGCGCACTGCATCAGCGCGGCCGGTCGAAACGCGTTCGTTCACCTGCATCGAGCCGGTGTTGTCGGTGTAACCGAAGATCTGGACATTGGTCTCGGGGTTGTTGATGAGGTTGGATGCAAAACCTGCGAGCGACTGGCGTTCGGCCGTGTTGAGGGTGGTACCGTTTGTCGGGAAGAGGATACCGCTGTTGAATGTCACCTTGATAGCTTCAAGGCCGTTTTGGTCGGTAACTGTTTCTACGGCTGCCTTGTCGGCGAGCTGCCGTTCGAGTTCCTGTTTCTGCTTGTCCATCTTGCGGCCGATGAGCGTGCCGGCACCTGCGCCTACGGCAGCACCGATCGCTGCGCCGATGCCTGCGCCTTTGCCACCGCCGATCAGTGCACCGATACCTGCGCCAAGTCCGGCACCGCCGCCGCCACCGATCAATGCACCTTTACCCATATTGGTCATGCTGTTACAGCCTGCTGAAAGAAGAAGCGAAAGCGACAATGCGCCAATCGTAAAAATTTTTGTCTTTTTCATTATTGTCATATTTTTTGGTTATGTGTTAGCGTGACTGAAGAATTTGCAAATGAATATTTTGCATCTGTTAGTCCGGAACTTCTTTCTTTGATTACAATTTCAGCACCAACATTGTTTTGATTAAATGCAAATTTATCATTAATTTTGCAATAATCAAAATATACAATTTTATGAATGAAAACCGCAACTCCTACGGACGCATTCACCGGCGTGGTTCCAATCTGATATATCATATCGGAGCCCTGATTGCTGTCACGGCCTGGGGTATAGCATTCATCAACACCAAAGTGCTCCTCAACCACGGACTGAGCGCCGTTGAGATCTACGTTTATCGTTTCATAATTGCATATTTATGTATGCTCATCATCTGCCCACGGCCCGTTTTCGCCCGCACGTGGTCCGACGAGATGAAGCTTTTTCTTGTAGGCGTTTGCGGTAGCTCGGTCTATTTCATCGCTGAAAACACAGCCATGAACTACACGCTGGTCACCAACGTGTCGCTCATTGTCACCACATCTCCTATCCTAACAGCACTGCTCATCGGCCTGATGTATCGCAGCGAGCGCCCCACGCGCGGATTCATGACCGGATCGATGATTGCCTTTTCGGGCGTGGCATGCGTGATTTTCAACAGCAGTTTCGTAGTGCAGGTCAATCCGTTAGGCGACATGCTCGCACTCCTTGCCGCCCTCTGCTTCGCCATCTATTCAATACTCCTGCGCCCGCTCAACGCCACCTACAGCGTATGGTTCATCACCCGCAAGACATTTTTCTACGGGATCATCACCGCACTTCCCTTTTTTGCAATCGAGCCGCAGATCGCTCCGTTTGAAGTGATTTTCACGCCTGTAGTCATCGGCAACCTATGTTTCCTCGCCATCGTTTGCTCGGTGCTCGCGTTCAGTTTCTGGGCCATGTCGGTCAAGCGAATAGGCGTCATCATCTCCGGCAACTACCTCTATATAAGCCCGATCGTCACACTCGTAGCTTCAGCGCTTTATCTCGGCGAGGAGGTTTCTGTGGTCGGCTACATCGGCTGCGCGCTCATCCTCATCGGTGTTGCACTGAGCGAACGCCTTTCAGGCAAGAAGCGGCTCTGACACAAACATCTCCATCGGCCTGCCATACACACCCACACATTTCCCCAAAACTAACATGCCAACCGTCCTCACGCCTCCCCTATCCGCCAAACCACGATACACGCTTCTCGACGGGCTGCGTGGCGTGGGCGCCCTCATCGTCATCATCTTCCATTTCGGAGAAGCATTCAGCACCGGGTGGCAATCGCAGATGATGAACCACGGTTATCTGGCCGTCGACTTCTTTTTCATCCTTTCCGGCTTCGTGATAGGCTACGCCTACGACGGCCGCTGGCGCAACGGCCAGATGACCGCCCGCCGCTTCATGCTCCGCCGCTTCATCCGCCTGCACCCCATGGTGGTTCTCGCCATTATCCTTGGCGCGGCCGCTTATATCCTGCAGGGCTGCGTGCGGTGGGACGGCACGCCGATGCCGCCCGAATCGGTCGTCATAGCCCTGATATGCGGACTCCTTTTGCTTCCGGCCATCCCCTACACGATGATGGACGTCCGCGGCTATGCCGAAATGTTCCCGCTCAACGGTCCGCAATGGTCACTATTTTTCGAATACATAGCTAGCATTTTCTATGCCATATTCCTGCACCGTTTTTCCACCCGCTGGCTAAGGATTTTCGTCATCATTTCAGGCATCGGACTTGCCGCCTGCACTTATGCCAACTTTTCCGGCGGCTACACCATGGGCTACGGCTGGAGCATCCTCGGATGGGATATCATCCCCTGCGGCGGGCTGGTCGGGGGACTGTTTCACGTCAGCTTCTGCTTCGGCATCGGCTTGCTTCTGACCCGCGGATTCAAACCGCGCACCGGCATCAGAGGCTCGTTCTGGATCTGCTCGGCACTGCTTCTCGCCGTGTGCATAGCCCCCTATATCACCCCAGACGGCGACATATCCATGCTCAATGCCACCTACGACCTGCTCTGCACATTCATCATCCTGCCTGCCATAGTGTGGATCGGCGCAAACGGCGTCACCACCGACCGCTTCTCAACCGCCGTTTGCGAAAATCTTGGCAACCTTTCCTATCCGGTCTACATTGTCCACTACCCGCTCATGTATCTGTTCTACAGCTGGGTATGGACCAACTCCATCACCTTCACTGAAGCGCTTCCGGTCATGGCATGCATCCTTGTAGCCATCCCGGTTATCGCATGGCTCGCGCTGAGATACTACGACGAGCCCGTGCGCAACTACCTCACGTCCCGGTGGTTGCGCCGAAGCAAAAAGTGAAATCAACCTTTACCGGAAATAAAATCCAGTTCGTCGACGATCTGCACTGCGGCCTGACGCGTCAGAGCGCAATCGCGCGTGATCTCGGCCTCGGCCAGCGCTCGCACCTCTTCGGGATGCACGCGCAGATAATGCCACAGCAGACGCATCGCCACATAGTGCTGCATGTCATTGTCGCTACGGGACGCCTCTACGGCCAGCTCATAGCCGCAATTCATATGCCGCAACAGCTTGTGCACCAGATTGTCGGCAATCTCAGGCGACGGCACCGAAGCGATCCAGCGGCGCGCTTCATCGGGCGTGAACGTCGCGGCATCCACCAGCATAGGAGCCAGCAGCATGCTCTCGCGGGTCGAGCGGTTGCCCCACAATTCACGGGCCAGCTCGATATCCGGTCCTTCGCCGGCTGCTATCTCCGCAAGCTGCGGCATGTTGACGCCAAAAATAATTTTGAAGGGCGACCCTCCGCGGCGCAAAGCATCGGCTATCACGCCATTGCGCATCGCAAAAAGGCGCCGTTTGATCTGTTGTAATCGGTTAAACTCTGTCATGACGTCGCAAAATTACTCAATCGTTCCAACCTCTGCAACTCATCGTCGCAACAAATGCGGCACCCCAACACCAATTTCCGCCCGGACATCCGGCGGTTTTCGCACAATTTTGGCGGAAAAATGAAATAAAGTCATTACCTTTGAAACAATTTAAATATAATCAACAATCAATCCTTAAATCGTTTCAGCTAATGGAAAATCTTCTGTTTTGGCTTGTGCCCGCAGCTTCAATCGTTGCGCTGTGCCTCGCCTACTATTTCTTCCGTTGGATGAAGAAGCAGGATGAAGGCACCGACCAGATGCGTAAGATAGCATCTCACGTACGCAAAGGCGCCATGTCCTACCTCCGCCAACAGTACAAAATCGTGACCATCGTTTTCATCTGCCTCGTCGTGCTCTTCTCGATCATGGCCTATGGATTCGGTGTCCAGAACAAATGGGTGCCCATAGCATTCCTCACAGGCGGCTTCTTCAGCGGCCTCGCCGGCTATCTCGGCATGAAGACAGCCACTTATGCCTCGGCCCGCACAGCCAACGCCGCCCGTCAGTCGCTCAATTCCGGACTGAAAGTAGCCTTCCGCTCGGGCGCCGTGATGGGTCTCGTGGTTGTAGGCCTCGGACTCCTCGACATCTCGTTCTGGTTTATTTTGCTCAACTGCGTGCCTCTCGGCCTTGACGGCACCGCCAAGCTCACCATGATCACCACCACGATGCTCACCTTCGGCATGGGCGCCTCGACGCAGGCCCTGTTTGCACGTGTCGGCGGCGGCATCTACACCAAAGCCGCTGACGTAGGCGCCGACCTCGTGGGCAAAGTCGAAGCCGGCATCCCGGAAGACGACCCGCGCAACCCCGCCACCATCGCCGATAATGTAGGCGACAACGTGGGCGACGTCGCCGGCATGGGCGCCGACCTCTACGAATCATATTGCGGCTCCATCCTCGCAACCGCCGCTCTCGGCGCTGCAGCCGGTGCCACCGGTTTCCTCAACGAAGCCGCCGGCTCAGTGGCTCTGCAGACAAAAGCCGTGCTCGCACCCATGCTCATCGCGGCCGTAGGCATCCTGCTTTCGATTCTGGGCATCTTCGCCGTGAAGACGAAAGAAAACGCCACTATCAAAAGCCTGCTCAAATCGCTCGCCGTAGGCACCAACCTCAGCTCGCTGCTCATCGTCGGCGCCACGTTCCTCATCCTCTGGAGCCTCGACATCCCCAACTGGGTCAACCTCTCGTTGGCCGTCGTCGTAGGTCTCGCAGTCGGCATTGTCATCGGACAGGCAACGGAATATTACACTTCGCAATCCTACCGCCCCACTAAACGGCTTGCCGAAAGCGGCCAGACAGGTCCGGCAACGGTCATCATCTCGGGCGTAGGCCTCGGCATGGTCTCTACGGCCATCCCCGTGCTCGCCGTTGTGTTCGGCATCATAATGTCCTACTGGCTCGCATCAGGATTTGACTTCTCCAACATCTCATGGGGTCTCTACGGCATCGGCATCGCAGCCGTCGGCATGCTCTCCACACTCGGCATCACCCTTGCCACCGACGCCTACGGCCCTATTGCCGACAATGCCGGCGGTAATGCCGAAATGAGCGGCCTCGGCGAAAAAGTGCGCCGCCGCACCGACGCCCTCGACTCGCTGGGCAACACCACGGCAGCCACCGGCAAAGGCTTTGCCATCGGCTCGGCAGCTCTGACCGGTCTTGCCCTCCTGGCTTCTTATGTTGAAGAAATACGCATGGGGCTCGAGCATAAATTCGACGGTCTCATCCAGGCCGGCACCACCATCGATCCCAACGCGATGCTCATCAACGGCACCGATTACCACACAGCCACGTTCACCGACTTCATGGTTCACTACGATGTCACACTGATGAACCCGCTCGTGCTCGCCGGCATGTTCATCGGCGCCATGATGGCATTCCTCTTCTGCGGTCTGACGATGAACGCCGTAGGCCGCGCCGCCGCCCACATGGTCGAAGAGGTGCGCCGCCAGTTCCGCGAAATAAAAGGCATCCTCACCGGCAAAGCCGAACCCGACTATGCACGCTGCGTGCAGATTTCCACCAAGGGCGCCCAGCGCGAAATGGTATTCCCGTCGCTCCTTGCCATAGCCGTTCCTATCCTCGTCGGCCTCATCTTCGGCGTGCCGGGCGTGATAGGCCTGCTCTGTGGCGGCCTCGCCGCAGGTTTCGTGCTCGCCGTGTTCATGGCCAACTCCGGAGGCGCATGGGACAACGCTAAGAAATACATCGAAGAAGGCAACTTCGGCGGCAAAGGCAGCGAAGTGCACAAAGCCACCGTTGTCGGCGACACCGTCGGCGATCCGTTCAAGGACACTTCCGGCCCCTCGCTCAACATCCTCATCAAGCTAATGTCGATGGTGGCAATCGTGATGGCCGGGCTGACAGTCAGCTTCAGTCTGTTCGGATAACAACTTCACACATATCAGTAAATTACATCGTCAGGGCTGTCGCCGGGATAAAAGGCGACAGCCCTTGTTTTTCAAAACGTCAGGCCGAAAAACATGCCAACACCGAGCATTGGTCACACATTTGCAAATGCGATGGATAATTCGTAATTTTGCGCTGATTATTTAACGTTTTCACCATCCATCCGATTATGAACGAGTTAGCCACAAAATACAATCCTGCCGAAGTGGAGGATAAATGGTATGCCTACTGGCTGAAACACAAGCTGTTTCACAGCACGCCAGACGCACGCGAACCCTTTTGCATCGTGATTCCCCCGCCAAACGTCACCGGCGTCCTTCACATGGGTCACATGCTCAACAACACAATCCAGGACATTCTCGTGCGCCGCGCCCGCATGGACGGCAAAAACGCCCTCTGGGTGCCGGGTACCGACCACGCCGCCATCGCCACCGAAGCAAAAGTGGTGGCCAAACTCGCCGAACAGGGCATCAAGAAGAGCGACCTCTCCCGTGAGGAATTCCTCGAAAAAGCCTGGGAATGGACGCATAAATACGGCGGCATAATCCTCCAGCAACTTAAAAAACTCGGCGCCTCGTGCGACTGGGACCGCACCGCGTTCACCATGGACGACATCCGCTCGCGCAGCGTGATCCGCGTATTTGTCGATCTCTACCGCAAAGGCCTCATCTACCGTGGCAAACGCATGGTGAGCTGGGATCCGAAAGCGCAGACTGCCCTCAGCGACATCGAGGTGATCTACAAAGAGGAACACTCGAAACTCTATTATCTCCGCTATAAGATCGTGGGTGAAGACGGATATGCAATCGTCGCCACCACACGTCCCGAAACCATCATGGGCGACACCGCCATGTGCATCAACCCTGCCGATCCCAAGAATCAGCATCTCCGGGGCAAACGCGTGATCGTGCCGTTGGTTGGCCGCGAAATCCCCGTGATCGAGGACGATTATGTCGACATCGAATTCGGCACAGGCTGCCTCAAGGTTACGCCGGCCCACGACATGAACGACTATATGCTCGGCCAGAAGCACAATCTCGAGAGCATCGACATATTCAACGACGATGCCACCGTCAGCGAAGCAGCCGGAATGTACGTCGGTATGGACCGCTTTGCAGTGCGCGAGCAGATCGCCAAAGATCTCGAAGCCGCCGGCCTCATCGAGAAGATCGAAAACTACGAGAACAAAGTGGGATATTCCGAACGCAACTCCGACACTGTCGTCGAACCCCGCCTGAGCGACCAGTGGTTCCTCAAGATGGACTCGCTTGCCAAGCCGGCGCTCGAAGCTGTTGAAAACGATATCATCAAATTCATCCCCGACAAGTTCAAAAACACCTACCGCCACTGGATGACCGACATCCGCGACTGGTGCATCTCGCGTCAGCTCTGGTGGGGCCACCGCATCCCGGCCTACTACCTGCCCGACGGCTCGTTTGTAGTTGCCGAGACCGCCGACGAAGCCCTCGGGCTTGCACGCAAGAGCAACCCATCGCTTACGGCAGCCGACCTCCGTCAAGACGACGATTGCTTCGACACCTGGTTCTCGTCGTGGCTCTGGCCCATCACGCTCTTCAACGGCATCCTCGATCCCGACAACGAAGAAATCAACTATTATTATCCGACAACCGATCTCGTCACCGGCCCCGACATCATCTTCTTCTGGGTTGCCCGCATGATCATGGCCGGATATGAATTCACCGGCCGCCAGCCTTTCAACAACGTCTATTTCACCGGCATCGTCCGCGATGAGATAGGCCGCAAGATGTCGAAACAGCTCGGCAACTCGCCCGACCCGCTCAATCTCATCGAAGAATACGGCGCCGACGGCGTGAGAATGGGCATCATGCTCTCGGCTCCCGCCGGCAACGACATCTTCTTCGACAAGAAGCTCTGCGAAACAGGCCGCAATTTCTCCAACAAGATCTGGAATGCCTTCCGCCTCGTCAAAGGCTGGGATACCGACAGCAATATCAGTCAGCCCGAATCGGCCGCCATCGCATGCCGCTGGTTTGCCTCGAAGCTCTCGCAGGCCATCACCGAGATCAACGATCTCATGTCGAAGTTCCGCCTCTCCGAGGCCGTCAAAGAGATCTACCGTCTCTTCTGGGACGAATTCTCTTCGTGGTATCTCGAAATGGTGAAACCGGCTTACGGATCGCCCATCGACACCGCGACTTACGAAACCACGCTCCACTTCTTCGACTCACTGCTGCGCCTGCTGCACCCCTTCATGCCGTTCATCACCGAGGAGCTGTGGCAGCACATTGCCGACCGCGCCGAAGGCGAATCGATCATGTACGCAGCCACGCCGACTGCAGGCGAAATCGACCTCGATATCATGAACATGGTCGAGCATGCCAAGGAAGTGGTCAACGGCCTGCGCAACGTCCGTGCAGTCAAAAACATCCCCAACAAGGAGGCCCTCACAGTCAACATCCTCGGCACCTGGGACAAAACGCAGGATGCCGTCATTGCCAAACTTGCCAACTCCGGCGCCATCAATCACAACGCTGCTAAAGATCCGGCAGCCGCAACGTTCATGGTAGGCACCACCGAGGTCAATGTGCCTCTCTCGGCCAATATCGACGTTGAAGCCGAGCTGGCCAAGCTGCGCAAAGATCTTGCCTATTACGAAGGCTTCCGCACTTCGGTCAAAAAGAAACTCGAAAACCAGCGCTTCGTCGACAATGCGCCGCAGGCCGTTGTAGAAGGCGAGCGCCGCAAGCTCACCGACGCCGAAGCCAAGATAGCCAGCCTCACCGCCGCTATCGAAGCGCTCGCGAAATAGCCGCGACTGATACTGATAATCATAAAACGCCCCGTCCAAATCCCTTTAGGCCGGGGCGCTGTTGCATTATCGAGGAAATGTACCGGATGTTATCTCACCAGATGCGCCGGACGCACCACATAGGGGAACGGAGAGCGCACAACCACGGACTCATCTTTTTTCAGCCGCTCGATCAGCGCCAACGCTTCGGCCGGCTCAGCCGTAGTTCCGGCCACTACATAGTAGTTTTTATCGCGGTCCTGCAGCACGAAAGCGCCGTCGTAACCGAAGCCGCGGAGACGCTCGCACATCGAGCTGGCGTTGAAAATCTGGCGAAAACGACCGGTCACCACGCAATAACGGTACATCTGCGGAGCCTCGACACCCTTTTCTTTATATATGGTTGCCGGGAATGTCATCACAGGCAGTGTGACACCGTCGAAAGTCATCTCCTTAGGCATCTGGCTGTCGCGGAACGCGGCGGTTGTGGCCGAATCGCCGGTTTCCGTCCGGCGTTCTTTAGCCTTTTCATAAGCGGCCCGGTAGTTGTTTTCGTTTGTTTTGCATGCCGATGTGATCAGCATCACCACCGACATAATGATCAGTATCTTTTTCATTTCAGTTTTAGTTTTCCTAATTCAATGACATCGAGGCCCTTAATGTGGCCATCGTCAATTGTGAGCCGTATGAGCGTGCGCACCTTCTGCCATCCGTGATAACCGGCGGCTCCGGGGTTGACATGCAACAGGTTAAGCTCCAGGTCGGGTATCACTTTCAGTATGTGGGAGTGGCCGCACACCATAAGCCTTATCTGCTCGTCGCGCAGCAATTTCTTAACGCCCGGAGCATAACGGCCGGGATAACCGTCTATGTGCGTGAGCCACACTTTCACCCCCTCCACTTCAAATTCAAGCGCTTCGGGACAGATCCGCCGCACTTCCGATCCGTCGATATTCCCCGACACTGCACGCACCACCGGCGCAATGGCTTTAAGCTGCTCTATTATCGAGCAGTCGCCAATATCGCCGGCATGCCAGATCTCGTCGCACCCGGCGAAATGCCGTGCGTAACGGTCGTCCCAGCATGAATGGGTATCGGAGAGAATACCGATCTGTTTCATCATTCCTGTTCTACAATCGACTTTATCTTCTTGGGGATATCAGTATTGTCCTGAATCTGCGAGAAGCGGTCGGCACCGACACCGGCAGCAAACACCGGTACAGGAGCGCCGGAATGATCACCGGTGGTCCATCCCACACCGCTCACATCGCTAATGAGGGCATAGACGGCTTCGGCGAATGCGTTGAAACTGTTGTACATGCCTTTCGTATCCGCTGTGTTGCGCAATTCAAATGTCTTTTCAAACATATCGCGGAGCATGGCGTCATCTTTCTCGCCTACGGGGATGTTGCTGTAAAGCCCCAGACGGTCGCTCAGGAATTCTTTCATATCCTCCCAGCCGTAAGCGATGCGCGAGCGAAGCAGCGCTTTGCAGTGAGCCGAGAAGCTGTCCTTCGACATCCGCTGATATTTCAGGTATTGCGGCCTCATATCGTAGTGCACGCTGCGGCTGGCCAGACCTAAGCCGCCCGTTTCATGATCGGCGGTGACCACGATCAGCGTTTCGTCGGGATGCGCTTTAAGAAATTCGCATGCAATGGCGAGCGAGGCATCGAAGCTGAGCGTCTCCATCACGTTAGTGGCGGCGTCGTTGGCATGGCCGGCATGGTCGATGCTGCCGCCCTCCACCATCATAAAGAAGCGGTCGGGCGTATTGGCCATCAGATGGTTAAGGCAAGCCTGCGTCATGGCCGGAAGGGTCATGGCGCCTTCGATGGAATCGATCGTAAGCCCTATCTCGTTGTCGCTCGGGTTGTTCTCGGCAAGAAGCAACACTTTGCTGTAACGCGCATCGGCAAGGCCGCCGAGGCCGCGCACAACCGACACCTGATTCTGCTCAAACACATCAAGCAAATCCGTAGCATTGCCTTTCTTGTCTTTCAGTCCGCGCAGATTGGCGCCGGCTATAAACTCAAATCCGCTTGCCGCAGCATCACAGCCTATCTCGTAAAACATCGCACGGGCCGGCTGATGGGCATAGAAAGCGCCGGGCGTAGCATCGTCGGGAGCCACTGTCGTCACAAGCCCCACGCCATAACCTTTATCGTGGAGCATTGTGGCGATAGAGACAACGGCAGCGCTGTCGGGCGTCACGCCGAGCATGCCGTTGTTCGTCTTGTTGCCGGTGGCCAGCGCCGTACCGGCCGCAGCGGAATCGGTGACAGGCGACGAGGCCGAATAGGTGAACGCGAGAGAGCTCACCGGCAGCTGCATCATAGTGAGCGGCTCGGCATTGCCGAGCACCATGCGGTTGTAGGTCTGCGCGAGCGACACGGCACCGACGCCCATGCCGTCGCCGATAAAATAAAACACATATTTAGGCGCGGCGGCGTTGACCGCAAAGGCCAGCAATAGCGTCAGGAAGGCTGCTATATTACGTATTTTCATCATTTAAGGTTATGTCCGGTTGTTTGATAATTTAATACTATGCTCTGTTATTTGTCGACAGCACCACCCGAAGCCTGTGCGTCGATGGCGGCCATGGCGGCGAGGTTGAGGATGCTTTTCACGGGTGAATTGACGCTGATGTAGTGGATAGGCTTGTTAAGGCCCATCTGGATCGGGCCGAGCACGTCGCCCACACCCAGTTCGAGCATCATACGGTAGGCGGTGCCGGCGGAGCCGAGGCTCGGGAACACCAGTGCGTTAACATCTTCGCCTTTCAGGCGGTTGAAGGGGAAGGTGGCGTCGCGGAGCTCGCGGTTCATAGCGAAGTTGATCGACATTTCGCCGTCAATCAGTAGGTCAGGATAGAGTTCATGCATCCGCTCTACGACATGACGGGAGTTCAGGCACTCGGTCTCGTCACTCGAGCCGAAGTTGCTGTAGGAGAGCATCGCCATGACGGGCTTCTGTGCGAAGTATTCCACGGAGTTGCGTGTGAGGCGGGCAATGTCGAAGAGTGTTTCCTCATCAACTTTTTTGTTGACCTGCGTATCGGCGAGAAAATATGTGCCGCGCTTGGTGTTGATGATGTGCATCGAAGCGAAATGCTTGTAGCTCGGACGGATGCCCACCACTTCTTTAGCTATCTCTCCGATCGAATGTGCGGCCGAGTAGGTGCCTCCGAGGAAGGCGTCGGCATCGCCGAAGTTCACCATCATCATGCCGAAATAGTTGCGGTCAAACATCTTTTCGAGCGCTTCGTTGTAGCTTACGCCGAGACGCTGACGGTCTTCATACAGGCGCTTGGCGTAGCGCTCGCGGCGCTCTGCCTCGCGATCGTGGCGAAGGTTGACAATCTCGATATCACTGATATCCAAGCCCAGACGTTTGGCTCGTTTGCCTATCATCTCTTCGTTGCCGAGCAGTATCGGGATGAGCAGACCCTCTTTGCGGGCAATGACGGCGGCTTTGAGCATCTTGTCGGTATTGGCTTCGGCAAACACCACACGTTTGGGATTCGACCGTGCCTGATCGAAGATGCGGCGCAGGAGCTTGTTGTCATAGCCCATCATCTTGCGGAGCTTCTCTTCATATTTGTCCCAGTCGGTGATAGGCCGGCGGGCAACGCCGCTCTCCATGGCGCCGCGGGCAACGGCCGGTGCAACCGATGTGAGCAGGCGCGGATCGAGCGGTTTCGGGAGAATATAGTCGCGGCCGAAATGCATGTCAGTCTTGTCATAGGCCGTATTGACGACGGGAGGCACAGGCTCTTTGGCGAGATCGGCAATGGCGTGGACGGCCGAAAGCTTCATCGCTTCGTTGATTGCCGTCGCGCCGCAATCGAGCGCCCCGCGGAATATATACGGGAAGCCGAGCACGTTGTTGATCTGGTTGGGATAGTCGCTGCGGCCGGTGGCAAAAATCAGGTCGGGACGAGATGCCATGGCGAGTTCGTAGGAGATCTCAGGGTCGGGATTGGCCAGCGCGAACACGATAGGTTTGGGAGCCATCGACTGAAGCATCTCAGGCGTCACCACATCTTTCACCGACAGACCGAGAAACACGTCGGCATCTTTCATGGCTTCGGCCAGCGTATTGACGGGACGGTCGGTCATAAACTCGCGTTTCTGAGCGTTAAGGCCGCTGCGGGAGGCATTGATCACGCCTTTGCTGTCGCACATCACCACGTTTTCTTTCTTCACGCCAAGCGCTATATAAAGACGTGTGCACGAAACGGCTGCCGCTCCGGCTCCGTTCACCACGAGCTTCACGTCTTCTATCTTTTTGCCCTGAATCTCAAGCGCATTCAGCAGGCCGGCGGCCGAGATGATGGCGGTGCCGTGCTGATCGTCGTGCATCACAGGGATGTCACATTCCTCTTTCAGGCGGCGCTCGATTTCGAAGCACTCGGGTGCTTTGATGTCCTCGAGATTTATGCCGCCGAATGTCGGCGACAGCGCTTTCACGATGCTGATAAATTTGTCAGGGTCGTTTTCAGCCACCTCGATATCGAAGCAGTCTATTCCGGCAAATATCTTGAACAGCAGCGCCTTGCCCTCCATCACCGGCTTTCCCGCAAGCGGACCGATATTTCCAAGACCAAGCACAGCCGTACCGTTGGATATCACGGCCACGAGATTGCCTTTATTGGTGTATTCATATGCATTGGCTGGATTTGCCTCGATTTCTTTGCACGGATAAGCCACGCCGGGCGAATAAGCCAACGCCAGATCATGCTGTGTGGCGTAAGGTTTTGTTGGTATTACTTCAATTTTACCGGGCTTGACCTCGCTGTGATACTCGAGCGCCGATTCTTTGGTTACGGTCGACATATTTCTTTTATGTTAAGTATTTTATGTATTGGCTATGTGTCGGGCTCCGACACTCTTGTTTTCATAGGCATGCTGACATGCTCATGCCTCAGCAAATTTAAAACAATTTTCCCATAACATCTTCCCGCCCCGTCACATTTAACCCATTTTTAACCTGCCGCCACAATCTCATCACAATATCGCCTCAATACCGTCCGACAAATGCCTTATTTTGCATACAATTATTTGAGCTGATATGGATTTTTTGCTTACATTTGCGTAATCTAAAATCCGACACTATGAACATTCATTCACATCTTCGCCGTAGCGCACTCCCCATTTTCGCAATCATCTTATGCACAATGGCGTGCACGATATCCTGCGCTAAAAAGCTCAGCATCGAACATACAAAGTCCATTGCCGAAAAATATATCAATGAAGATAAGTGTGATGAAGCCCTGAAGCTGATTTTCGACAATCTCACGGATGAAGAGATCGCTCAAAACGCCCTCTTCCTTTTGGTGAAAGCCGCTTCCGACTTTGAGCCGGTATTCCAGGATGCAGTCGTAATGGATCACACGATCTATGGCGACAAGGTCAACTCCGCCCGCTTGAGCAGCGATAAGAAATTGCTCGTTACGGCCGACGGCACCACCTTGCGAATTCGCGTATTCAGCTTCCCCGACATGAAGGAGTCCTTGATCATTCCGACCCAAGCGCCTGTCTACTCGGCCATTATGGATCGCAGCGGCAACAGGATCGTTGCGGCGGGCCACGACGGCAATGTCTATTTCTACGATTATCCGTCGGGAAATGAAATCGGGAAAATCCATGCCCACGATTATCCCGTCAGGGATCTGTGGCTGACAAAAGACGGGAAACTCATCACCGTGTCCAACGATCACACAATCAGTGTGTTTGATCCTGAGAGCGGCGAACGTCTGCAGAACATGAAGATCCACTCCATGAACATCAAAAACGTGACTTTATCGCCGGATGAAACGCTTGTGGCCACGGCATCAAACGATGGCTCAGTGCAGACGCTCGAATATCACAACGGCGAGCTCAGCCTTATAGGCAAATACATCAATGCAGCCGACAACTATGTCAATGCCATTGCCATAAGCCCTGACAAGCAGCTCGTTGCCTCCGGCTCGGGCGACGGCAATGTCAAATTCTGGGGCGCAAGAGACCACAAACCTGTCGGCTCGGTTTCTTTGGAGGAGCCTGTCAGCGCATTGTCATTCAGCCCCGACGGCACGCGCTTGATAGCCGGCACCGCCTCCCACGTCTACCTTATCGATGCCGTCACCAGACAAGCCGTCATCCAGTTCCCGGTCATAGGCAATGAATACTGGTCGGCCGAGTTCATCGACAACGACCGCGTCATGGTTTCCGAAAACAAATCAGTGAAAATCATAAAGATCCCCACCACCGATGAAATCTTAGAAACCTGCCGCGAGATCTACAACGACCTCTGATCCCTCCCTCCCAAAAGTGAAAAGCGAAAAAGCCGCAAAAAGTTGCCCGATTGAAATTAATTTATTAAATTTGCACTCCGAATTGCGAATATTTAAAACGAAAATAACATCATACGGCAATGAAAAGAACATTCCAACCTTCTAACAGAAAGAGAGTTAACAAGCATGGTTTCCGCGAAAGAATGTCGACAGCTGATGGACGCAAGGTGCTTGCACGTCGTCGTGCCAAAGGTCGCGCACGTCTTACCGTAAGCTGCTCTATCGCCGGAAAATAATCTCGGCAATTATCTCTCATACAGCCAATGGAAGGTTGCCCCGCTTCATCGGACGGCAACCTTTGCTGTTTCAAACCACCGCCTCTCCCCTCATCTGAACAAGTCAACCACCTTTACAATCCATGACACGTCAGGAATATATCGACGCCATCCGCGCGCGCCATTCATGCCGCTCGTTTAAGGATCTCGACCCGCAGAAGCGCGACAAAATTGCCGAATTGGCAGGCCACTCGCCGCACCTTAAACCCATAATGCTCGATTCCGACGGCCGAATAGGCACCTACGGCGTAATACGAGGCAGCAAAGTCGCCGTTGCAGTCATAGCCGGCGAGCCCCCCGCGCTCACACGTCAGGCAGCCTTGGACGCCGAAGATTTCTTGCTTCAGTGCACCAATCTCGGCCTCGGCACCTGCTGGCTCGGAGGCACTTTCAAAGTGTCGGGCACCGGACACGACAAGCAGATCCCGGCCATAATCGTCGTGGGAGAACCCAAAGACAAGCCAACATTGGTCGACAGCCTGATGCGCCGTTTCGCCAAAAGCACTTCCCGCAAACCATTCGACGAACTTTTCCGCCCCGTCAGTCCCGAATGCGACATCACCCCATTCCGCCTGCCGCTGGAAATGATGCGTCTGGCACCATCGGCTTGCAACGCCCAGCCCTGGCGCGCCTGTGTCGACAAAAGCGGAAACATCCATTTCTACTGCGTCACCGACAACAAATACTCCGACCTCGACATGGGCATAGCCCTCTGCCATTTCAGCCTCACCGCCCCCGCCGGCGTCGACTTGCCGGCGCCGTTGGCACCGATGGCGGAAAAGTTCGTCGAATGTCAACATCTTCCCCGCCGCCCGCTACGTCTGCTCATGGCATTAATTGAGGAAAAATTCTTACCTTTGCACCCGCAAAACATCAAGCAGTTATTCAATAGATATGATTTCGGTAAACAATTTAGGCATACAATTCGGGAAACGCATTCTTTTTCAGGATGTCAACATGAAGTTCACCCCCGGCAACTGCTACGGCATCATCGGTGCCAACGGCGCCGGCAAGTCGACCCTCATGCGCATCCTCAGCAACCAGCTCGCCCCTACCCATGGCACTGTGACCCAGGGACCTGGCGAACGCATGAGCGTGCTGGAGCAGGACCACTTTAAGTTCGACGAGTTCACCGTCATGGACACTGTCCTTCAGGGACACACTGTGCTCTGGGACATCATGCAGGAGAAAAACGCCATCTATGCCAAGGAAGACTTTAGCGACGCCGACGGCATCCGCGCATCGGAGCTCGAAGAGAAATTTGCCGAACTCGAAGGCTGGAACGCCGAGAGCGACGCCGCCGCTCTCCTCAGTGGCCTCGGCATACGCGAAGACAGGCACTACATGCTGATGAAAGATCTCAGCGGTAATGAAAAGGTACGCGTGCTCCTCGCAAAAGCGCTCTTCGGCAACCCCGACAATCTCCTTCTCGACGAACCGACCAACGACCTCGACCTCGAAACCGTAGCCTGGCTCGAAAACTATCTCTCGAATTTCGAAAACACCGTACTCGTCGTGAGCCACGACCGTCACTTCCTCGACGCCGTGTCGACTCACACGCTCGACATCGATTATAATAAGGTGTCGCTCTTCGCCGGCAACTACAGCTTCTGGTATGAATCGAGCCAGCTCGCCCTGCGCCAGCAGCAGCAACAAAACAAGAAAGCCGAGGAAAAACGCAAGGAGCTCCTCGAGTTCATTCAGCGTTTCAGCGCCAACGTGGCAAAGTCGAAGCAGACCACCTCGCGCAAAAAGATGCTCGAAAAACTCAACATCGAAGAGATCCAGCCCTCCTCGCGCCGCTATCCGGGCATCATCTTCACACCCCAGCGCGAACCGGGCAACAAGATTCTCGAAGTGCACGGCCTGACGGCGTCGGTCGACGGCGATCTGCTGTTTAAAGACGTCAACTTCCAGGTTGAAAAGGGCGACAAGGTAGCATTCCTGAGCCACGACCCGCGCGCCATGACGGCCCTCTTCGAAATCATCACGGGCAACCGCAAAGCCGACGAAGGCACATTCGACTGGGGTCAGACCATCACCACGGCCTATCTGCCGCTCGACAATTCCTCGTTCTTCAACACCGACCTCAATCTCGTCGACTGGCTCTGCCAGTTCAGCAACGATTCGAGCGAGATATACCTCAAAGGCTTCCTCGGCAAGATGCTTTTCTCGGGCGAAGAGGTGCTCAAAAAAGCCTCCGTACTCTCCGGCGGCGAAAAGATGCGCTGCATGATTGCCCGCATGATGCTCCGAGATGCCAACACCATGATTCTCGACTCGCCGACCAACCATCTCGACCTCGAGTCAATCCAGGCGTTCAACAACACGCTTCAGAATTTCAAAGGCAACATCCTCCTTGCATCGCACGACCACGAATTCATCCAGACAGTGTGCAACCGCATCATCGAACTTACGCCCAACGGCATCATCGACAAGATGATGGACTACGACGACTACATCACCGACGAACGCGTGGCCGCCGCACGCTCAAGACTCTACGGCGAATAACTCACTCCCCCTATCCATTCACTTAACAATTCGATTATGGTACGACATATAGTTACTTTCCGATTCACCGGCACCCCCTCGCAGCGCAAAACTGTGGCCCAATCGTTCCGCGACGCGCTCGTGGCCCTGCCGGCTCAGATTCCTCAGCTGAAAAGCATCGAGGTGGGCATCAACGAAAACCCCGCCGAGACGTGGGACCTCGTCCTCATCGCCGAAGCCGAAACCCTCGACGACGTCGCCGCCTACTCGGCGCATCCCGCACATCTGGCTGCCGTGCAGATCATTGCCGGCCACAAGGCCGACCGCGCATGCGTCGACTACACTATCGACTGATAATCAGGTACATCTTTCAGAAATTCACAACGCCCTGCCTCATAATCCATGCGGCAGCAATAATGGCGCATCCCGTTGCTCACCGTGAGATATGGAGCACGAAGCACCATCGCATATCGCGCAATCTGATCAAAGGTCCGTTGCGTAACCTGCACATCGGGCGCCTTGTATTCCACAATCATCACCGGCCGCATCGCGCCGTCGTAGACAACGGTGTCGCACCGCCGCGTCGTGCCGTTGAGCGTGATTGATATCTCATTGGCAATGCGCCCCGAAAGATAGCCTTTCTCGGCCACGAGCATCGACACAAAATGCTGACGAACCCACTCTTCGGGCGTCAGTGCCACCCACCGCTGTCGCCAGCAATCATACACTTCTGCACGGCCCGACTCGCCGGGGCGCAATTCCAGCTGCGCCGACGGCAGGTTGAGGCGGGGATATGACGACACTGTATCTTCTGTCATTTTATTGTCTGCTATTGTTTTTTCTTCAAAGTTACACACTTCCGGTTGTCAAACCAATAATTGCTCGATTAATAATTGCGTCAATAGCTTTTTTTAGCTAAATTTGCTTCATGCAACGGCAGGCGGCATGCCGGTTCACCTCATGCCGCCGCCTCCAATTCCTAACACGCATCCCACAATGGCAGCCAACTCCTCCACCCAGACGTTCCGCGAGATTATGCAGGCAATATCAAAGCACCAGACCGCCCCTGTCTACATTCTCTTTGGCGAAGAAAACTATTTCATCGACGAACTGGTGAAAGCGTTCGAAGCCATGGTGCCGGAGGCAGAACAGGATTTCAATCTCTACACACTTTACGCTCAGGAGATAACGCCTGAAGTCGTGATCTCGACCTGCATGCGCTTCCCGATGATGTCCGACCGCCAGGTCGTTATCCTCAAGGAGGCGCAGGCCGCACGCGCCGATGCCATTAACAAGCTGCACACCTACGCCGCCAACCCCAACCCCTCGACGGTGCTGGTGATATGCTTCCGATCCGACAAGGCCAAAGGCAAAGACCTGCTGGCCAAGGTGAAGGAAAACGGCGGTGTGCTCTTTGAGTCGAAACGTCTCACAGAAAAGACCATCGATCCGCTCATCAGCGCCATCGTTCAGGACAAAGGCCTCAGCATCGAGCCAAAAGGCATGTCGATGCTTCGCGACTTCATCGGCGCCGACGTTGCCAAGCTCTACAATGAGATCGACAAGCTGGCGTTTATTCTCGGAAAAGGCGCCATGATCACCCCCGAAAGCATAGAGCGCAACGTGGGCATGAGCAAGGATTTCAACAACTTCGAGCTCGTCGATGCCATCGCGGCAAAGGACACGGCAAAGATATTACGCATCATCAGCTATTTCCGCAGCAACCCGAAAAATCACCCTGCCATTCTCACCGTCGCGGCCGTATTCAGCTATTTCTCAGGCCTGTTGATTGCATGGTTCACACGCGACCGCTCCCCACATTCGCTTATGGAAGCTCTCGGTCTGCGCTGGCAGAGCCAGCTCACGCGCTACACCATCGGCATGCGTAACTACAATGCCTACAAAGTGATTGAGATCATATCGGCCATTCGCGAATTTGATGTCAAAAGCAAGGGCATTGGCAGCCGTCAGAACGAATACGACCTCCTGCACAACCTCATGTTCCGGATCACCACCTGCTCCGGAAAAATCGACATCTGATTCCTCACCCGTCAGTCAAATTTGCCCCCCCCTACTTCATGCCCCATCTTAGAGCCGGTTCGACAATAAATGTTAACGTCAGGGTCGCATAGTGCGGAGTGATTTTTGGCCTGAGAGGAAAGAGTGTACTGGATGTACACGACTGACGAACAGGGCGAAAAGCGCCCTCAATATGCGATTCGATGTAATTTCGGTACAATCAAAAGGGAGAAATGCCAAGGCTTGTGTTATTATCTGTAACCCAAGTTACTGAATCCAGGAGAATAAAGATTAACCGCAGACAGCAAAAGCGCATCCGCAGGTTTCTGTTGTGCTTTCATGGGAAGGAGCGTACTGGCCTCTATAAGAGCTTGTTTAATAATAAATGTTGACGGCAGGGTCGCATAGCTTGAGCGGGGTTTTGGCTTGCGACGAAGGAGTGTACCGAGGTACACGACTGAGGAACAGGGCGAAAAGCGGCCAAGATATGCGA
>CABUBG010000043.1:0-20581 GCA_902489785.1 uncultured Porphyromonadaceae bacterium | reverse complement strand
TCAAAAAATATGGGGCTATGCAGGTGGAAAATTGCGTTTCGACTTTGACTTTAGGGCCGATTGCGGTTGCCGTTAGGCGGAAGCGCTGGAATATTTCGGGAAATTTTTGCAAAATATTTGGTTATTAGAAAATTAGTGCGTAATTTTGCATCGCTTTTAAGCATAAAAAGGATGCTGATTATTGCTAATCCATTGGTGGATAATGCGATAATTGGCCCCTGATGTGTGATGAAGCAAACTAAAAAAGAATAAAGAATAACAGATTTAATAAACGAAAAAGTAAAACAAGAACTAAGATGCCTACGATTCAGCAATTAGTAAGAAAAGGACGTGTAGCTCTTGAGGATAAGAGTAAGTCGCCTGCACTTGACTCATGTCCGCAGCGTCGCGGCGTGTGTGTGCGCGTCTACACCACCACCCCCAAGAAACCTAACTCGGCAATGCGTAAAGTGGCCCGTGTGCGCCTCACCAACGGTAAAGAAGTCAACTCCTACATCCCCGGTGAAGGTCACAACCTGCAGGAACACTCGATCGTGCTTGTCCGCGGCGGCCGTGTAAAAGACCTCCCCGGTGTGCGCTATCACATTGTCCGCGGCACGCTCGACACCAGCGGCGTAAAAGACCGCACACAGCGTCGCTCGAAATACGGCGCCAAACGTCCGAAAGCAGCCAAGAAATGATCATCCGCTGCTAATCTTACCGCACAGACCCCAATCGGCCGCGGGGAAAAGCGACCGGCGAAATAAAGAATAAAAACGAGTTGTTAAACTTCGCTTTTTGATTTATTTGGAAGGCTAATTCGATGGTTGAGTAAATGGCGCGTCAGAGGACGCCCGTTGAAGATGAAAGATGCAGCAACCAAGCAAACAAAAAACGACAAATCAGTAAACTGACAAATGAGAAAGGCAAAACCAAAAAAACGGATCGTACTGCCTGATCCCGTTTTCAACGATGTAAGAGTGTCGAAATTCGTCAACCACTTGATGTATGACGGCAAAAAGAACACCGCTTACACCATATTCTACGGCGCACTTGAGACTGTGAAGTCGAAACTGCCCAACGAGGAGAAAACAGCCCTCGAAATCTGGAAAAAAGCCCTTGAAAATGTGACTCCCCAGGTCGAAGTGAAATCACGCCGAGTAGGCGGCGCCACCTTCCAGGTGCCTACCGAAATCCGTCCCGACCGCAAAGAGTCGATCTCGATGAAAAACCTTATTCTTTACGCCCGCAAACGCGGCGGCAAGACAATGGCCGATAAGCTCGCAGCCGAAATTGTCGATGCCTACAACGATCAGGGCGGCGCATTCAAGCGCAAGGAAGATATGCACAAGATGGCCGAAGCCAACCGCGCATTCGCTCACTTCCGTTTCTAATCGACAATTATCAATTGTTATTGAACAATACACTCACAAAAGAATAAAATGAGCAAAGCAGACGAACTTCTGAAATATACCCGCAATATCGGTATTATGGCTCACATCGACGCCGGCAAAACGACCACGTCGGAGCGTATACTCTTCTACACGGGTAAAACTCATAAAATCGGCGAAGTGCACGATGGCGCCGCTACCATGGACTGGATGGAACAGGAGCAGGAACGCGGCATTACAATCACCTCCGCCGCTACAACCGCCTTCTGGAACTACGACGGCGACAAATACAAAATCAATCTTATCGACACTCCGGGACACGTCGACTTCACCGTTGAGGTTGAACGCTCGCTCCGAGTGCTCGACGGTGCCGTGGCGACTTTCTGCGCCGTCGGCGGCGTAGAGCCTCAGTCGGAAACCGTATGGCGTCAGGCCGACAAATACAACGTGCCCCGTATCGGCTACGTGAACAAAATGGACCGCTCGGGCGCCAACTTCTTTGAAGTGGTGCGCCAGCTCAAAGATGTGCTCGGTGCTAATCCCTGCCCCATACAGATTCCTATCGGCGCCGAAGAGACATTCAAAGGCATCGTCGACCTCATCCGCATGAAGGCCATCTTCTGGCATGACGAAACGATGGGCGCCGACTATGAAATCGAAGAAATCCCCGCCAACCTTCAGGCCGAAGCCGAAGAATGGCGCGACAAGATGCTCGAAAAGATCGCCGAGTATGACGACGTGCTGATGGAGAAATATTTCGACGATCCTTCGACGATCACCGAAGACGAGATCCGCCGCGCCATCCGCAAAGCCACCATCTCGATGGACATCGTGCCGATGACCCTCGGCTCATCATTCAAAAACAAAGGCGTGCAGCCGCTGCTCGACAACGTCTGCGCTTATCTTCCCAGCCCGCTCGACAGCGGCGCCATCGAAGGCCGCGATCCTTCCGATCCCGACAAAGTGGAAGTGCGCGAACCGCTCCCCGAAGAGCCCATGTGCGCCCTCGCGTTCAAGATCGCTACCGACCCCTATGTGGGCCGTCTGACCTTCTTCCGCGTTTATTCGGGCAACGTCGTTGCAGGCTCATACATCCTCAACGCCCGCTCAGGCAAGAAAGAACGCGTGTCGCGCCTCTTCCAGATGCACTCCAACAAGCAGAACGCCATGGAGGAAATCGGATGCGGCGATATCGGCGCAGGTGTAGGCTTCAAAGATATCCGCACCGGCGACACCCTCTGCGACGAGAACCATCCTATCGTGCTCGAGGCAATGGAATTCCCCGAACCTGTGATCGGTATCGCCGTTGAGCCCAAAACTCAGAAAGACCTCGACAAACTCGGCGTAGGCCTCCAGAAACTGGCCGAAGAAGACCCCACCTTCCGCGTACAGACCAACGAGGAAACCGGCCAGACCGTTATCTCCGGTATGGGCGAGCTTCACCTCGACATCATCATCGACCGTCTGCGCCGCGAATTCAAGGTTGAATGCAACCAGGGTCGCCCGCAGGTAACCTACAAAGAAGCCATCACCGCTCCTGTCGAACTCCGCGAAGTGTTTAAGAAACAGACCGGTGGCCGCGGTAAATTCGCCGACATCATCGTTCGCGTCGAACCCGTTGACGAAGGCTTCGAAGGCAACCTCCAGTTTGTCGACGAAGTGAAAGGCGGTAACATTCCCAAGGAATTCATCCCCTCGATCCAGAAAGGCTTCCAGACAGCAATGAAAAACGGCGTGCTCGCCGGCTTCCCGGTTGAACAGCTCAAAGTCACCGTGCTCGATGGCTCGTTCCACCCCGTTGACTCCGATCAGCTCTCATTCGAGCTCTGCGCCATCTCGGCCTTCAAGAAAGCCTCCGAAAAAGCCGGTCCCGTGCTCCTCGAGCCTATCATGAAGATCGAAGTAGTGACCCCCGAAGAATCGATGGGCGACGTGATCAGCGACCTTAACAAACGCCGCGGTCAGGTTGAAGGCATGGAGACAAGCCGCTCCGGCGCCCGCGTGGTGAAAGCCAAAGCTCCGCTTGCCGAAATGTTCGGCTATGTGACCGCTCTGCGCACCATCACCTCAGGCCGTGCCACCAGCACCATGTCATTCAGTCACTACAGCGAGGTTAGCTCCTCGATAGCCCGCAACGTCCTCACCGAATGCCAGGGCCGTGTTGACCTTCTCAAGTAAAATAATAAATCATTCAACAATATGAGCCAGAAAATCAGAATCAAATTGAAATCCTACGACCATGACTTGGTTGACAAGTCGGCCGAAAAGATTGTGAAGACGGTCAAGAGCACAGGCGCTGTCATCAGCGGTCCTATCCCCCTGCCCACCCACAAACGCATCTTCACTGTCAACCGCTCGACATTCGTCAACAAGAAATCGCGCGAGCAGTTCCAACTTTCAAGCTACAAGCGCCTCATCGACATCTTCAACTCCACAGCCAAGACCGTCGACGCGCTCATGAAACTCGAGCTCCCCAGCGGCGTTGATGTTGAAATCAAGGTCTGAACAGTTTCATTAAAATCTAAAATTCACGACAATCATTTTTAAAACTTAGAGAAATGCCAGGATTATTAGGAAAGAAAATCGGAATGACATCCGTTTTCAGTGCCGACGGCAAAAACGTGCCGTGCACTGTTATCGAAGTAGGTCCTTGTGTTGTTACTCAGATCAAAACTC
Source organism: uncultured Porphyromonadaceae bacterium (assembly GCA_902489785.1). Taxonomy (GTDB): domain Bacteria; phylum Bacteroidota; class Bacteroidia; order Bacteroidales; family Muribaculaceae; genus Paramuribaculum. Next base: position 16,535 of record CABUBG010000043.1, on the reverse strand, counting down.
TTGAAAATGACGGTTATGAAGCCCTCCAGCTCGGCTTTGAGCAGAAAAAGGAGAAGCACACAACCAAGCCCATGGCAGGCCATTTCAAGAAAGCCGGAGTAGCACCTCAGCGCCACTTGGCCGAGTTCAAAGGTTTTGAAGGCGAATACAAACTGGGCGACACCATCACCGTCGACAGCCTCTTCGCTGAAACCGACTTCGTTGACGTACAGGGAACATCAAAAGGTAAAGGATACCAGGGCGTAGTGAAACGCCACGGCTTCGGCGGCGTAGGCCAGTCGACCCACGGCCAGCACAACCGCCAGCGCAAGCCCGGTTCGATCGGCGCCTGTTCCTATCCCGCCAAAGTGTTCAAAGGCATGCGCATGGCAGGCCAGACAGGCAACGAAAATGTCACCGTGCAGAATCTGCAGGTAATAAAAGTGCTTCCCGAACACAATCTGTTAATGATCAAGGGTTCAATCCCCGGAAGTAAAGGTTCAATCGTAATAATTGAGAAATAATGGAACTCGCAATTTACAACATAAAAGGAGAAGACACCGGCCGTAAAGCCCAGCTTAACGACGAGGTGTTTGCAATCGATGCAAACGAGCACGCCGTTTATCTCGATGTGAAACAGTATCTTGCCAACCAGCGTCAGGGTACACACAAATCGAAAGAACGCAGCGAAATTTCGGGTTCGACCCGCAAGCTCCACAAACAGAAAGGTGGCGGCGGCGCACGTATCGGCGACATCAACTCGCCTGTTCTCGTAGGCGGCGGTCGTGTTTTCGGTCCCCGTCCCCGTGACTATCGCTTCAAACTCAACAAAAAAGTTAAGCAGCTCGCACGCAAGTCGGCTCTGACCTACAAAGTGCAGGACAACGCTATCAAAGTGGTTGAAGACTTCACTTTCGATGCCCCGAAGACTAAAGATTTTGTAAATTTTGCTAAAAATCTTCAAGCCGAAGGCAAAAATCTCCTCCTCGTTTTAGCAGGTCAGAATAAAAACGTATATTTGTCGGCTCGTAATATTCCGGGTGCGCAAATCATTACCGCATCGGATATTAACACATATGCCATCATGCACAGCAACGCTATCCTCCTCACCGAAGGTAGCCTTGATGTAATTAATAATCTTTAACCAAAAGGAGAAGTTACAACAATGGATATCACAATCGAACCCATAGTTACCGAAAAGGCAACTAAGCTTACCGACAAGCTTAACCGCTACACCTTCCGTGTTTCTCCCGAAGCCAACAAGTACCAGATCAAGGCGCTTGTTGAAAAGCTTTACGGCGTAAAGGTTGAAAACGTCAACACTGCTGTGGTGAGAAGCAAAAACAAGTCGCGCTGGACAAAGAGCGGCTTGCTCAAAGGCAGCACCTCCGCCTACAAGAAAGCATTTGTCACCGTAGGCGAAGGTCAAACTATTGACTTTTATAGCAACTTATAATAGAAAATGGCAGTAAGAAAATTCAAGCCCACTACACCGGGGCAAAGACACAAGGTTATTGGCGTATTCAAAGGTACAATCACTGCTACTACGCCAGAGAAATCTCTTACAGTCGGCAAACGCTCTACCGGAGGCCGTAACTCCGAAGGCCACCTCACCAACCGTTACCTGGGTGGCGGCCACAAGCGCAAATACCGTATCATAGACTTTAAGAGAAACAAAGACGGTGTACCCGCCGTGGTAAAAAGCATCGAATACGATCCGAACCGCTCGGCCCGTATAGCCCTGCTTTACTATGTCGACGGTGCAAAAGCTTACATCATTGCACCCAACGGCTTAGAAGTCGGCGCAACTGTTGTGAGCGGCCCCGACGCAGCTCCCGAAGTCGGAAACGCTCTTCCTCTCAACAAGATCCCCGTCGGTACGCTCATCCACAACATCGAGTTGCGTCCCGGCCAGGGTGCCTTCATGGCACGCTCAGCCGGCACATTCGCTCAGATCGTTTCCCGCGAGGGAGACTATGCAATTATCAAATTACCTTCAGGTGAACTCCGCAAAGTGCTCGCAACCTGCAAAGCCACTGTTGGCGTCGTAGGCAATAGCGAACATTCGCTCGAACAGTCCGGTAAAGCAGGCCGCTCACGCTGGCTTGGCCGCCGTCCGCGCAACCGCGGCGTTGTCATGAACCCTGTCGATCACCCCATGGGTGGTGGCGAAGGCCGCGCCTCCGGCGGTCATCCCCGCTCACGCAAAGGCCTCTACTCAAAGGGTCTCAAGACTCGTGCACCGAAGAAAAATTCTTCGAAGTACATCATTGAAAGAAGAAAAAAGTAATCTGATTAATTAAGCAAACTTATGAGTCGTTCATTAAAAAAAGGCCCGTTCATCAGCGTTAAGCTCGAAAAAAAGGTCGAAGCGATGGAAGCAAGCGGTAAAAAATCCGTCATCAAGACGTGGAGCCGCGCATCTATGATTGCTCCCGAATTCGTTGGCCACACTTTCGCTGTGCACAATGGAAACAAATTCATTCCTGTCTACGTGACCGAAAATATGGTGGGACACAAGCTCGGCGAATTCGCCCCGACACGTACCTTCCGCGGCCACGCCGGCAACAAGAAATGATCGGACCCTAAACTAATTTTTTAAAGCAAAAGAATTAACAACAATGGGTGTAAGAAAAAGACAATCCGCCGATAAAAGAAAAGAAGCGCTCAAGGACGTGGCTTTCGCTAAGCTCACCAACATCCCCTCGTCGCCCCGCAAGATGCGTCTTGTCGCCGACATGATCCGTGGTGTTGAAGTCAACCGCGCTCTCGGTATACTTAAATTCTCAAACAAAGACGCAGCCGCTCAGATGTACAAACTTCTGAAATCGGCAGTCGCCAACTGGGAAGCTAAAAACAACCAGCAGGTTGAAGCCGGCATGCTCCGCGTGAGCACCGTCTATGTCAACTGTGCTCCGATGCTCAAACGCCTCCGTCCCGCTCCTCAGGGCCGCGGCTACAGAATCCGTAAACGTTCCAACCACGTCACTCTGATTGTGGACACTATCGATAACGCAAAATAATTCAAGACAAACAATGGGACAGAAAGTTAATCCAATCAGCAACCGCTTAGGCGTAATTCGTGGCTGGGATTCCAACTGGTATGGCGGTAAGAAATACGGCGATGCCATTCTCGAAGACTCCAAGCTGCGCAAATATCTCAACGTACGTCTTGCAAAATCAAGCGTGTCGCGCATAGTAATCGAACGCAACTTCAAGCTCATCACCATCACCGTCTGTACATCGCGCCCCGGCCTGATCATCGGCAAAGGCGGCTCCGAAGTGGACAAACTCAAGGAAGAGCTCAAAAAGATCACCGACAAAGACGTCCAGATCAACATCTACGAAGTGAAACGCCCCGAGCTCGACGCTCAGATCGTGGCCAGCACAATCGCCCGCCAGATCGAAGGCAAGATCGCTTACCGCCGCGCAGTGAAAATGGCCATTGCCTCCACAATGCGCTCTGGCGCCGAAGGCATCAAAGTGCAGATCAGCGGCCGCCTCAACGGCGCCGAAATGGCCCGCTCCGAAATGTTCAAGGAAGGCCGCACACCGCTGCACACACTCCGTGCCGACATCGACTACGCTCTCGTAGAAGCCCACACCAAAGTCGGTGCCATCGGCGTGAAAGTGTGGATCTGCCGCGGTGAAGTCTACGGCAAACGCGATCTCGCTCCCCAGTTTACCAACAATGCAAAGGACAACCGTGGAATGGGCAATGGCCACGGCGGTCGCAACGGCGGCGGTCGCGGACTCTCGCGCAAGCCTAAAACAAATCGTTAACCCCCTCAACCTAACAAATAATGTTACAACCTAAGAAAACTAAATTCCGCCGCGCGCAGAAAGGCCGTATGAAAGGCAATGCACAGCGTGGCAATCAGTTGGCCTTCGGTTCGTTTGGCATAAAGACTTTGGAGTCGAAATGGATTACCGGTCGTCAGATTGAGGCGGCCCGTATCGCAGTGACCCGCTACATGCAGCGTCAAGGCCAGATATGGATCAGAATATTCCCCGACAAACCCATCACCAAGAAGCCTGCCGAAGTGCGTATGGGTAAAGGTAAAGGCTCGCCCGAAGGATTCGTGGCTCCCGTTACCCCCGGCCGTATGCTTATCGAAGTCGAAGGCGTAAGCTTTGAAATCGCAAAAGAAGCACTCCGCCTCGCAGCACAGAAACTTCCCGTAACAACAAAATTCGTAGTGCGTCGCGACTATGATCCTACCCAAAACGTGTAAACCATCATGAAAAAAGAAGAAATCAAAGAAATGAGCACGCAGGATCTCAAAGATCGTCTCGAACAGATGGAGCAGGAATATGCACAGCTCAAGATCAACCACGCCATCTCCCCCCTGGACAATCCCGCGAAAATCACTGCTGACCGTAAAATGATCGCACGCGTAAAGACTGAACTCCGTCAGCGCGAGCTTAACAATAAATAATCCCAAACTACCCTACAAATGGAAAAAAGAAACTTGAGAAAAGAACGTATTGGGGTTGTGTCAAGCAATAAGGGTGATAAGACCATCACCGTAATGGTGAAATGGAAAGAAAAACACCCCATCTACGGCAAATTTGTCAACAAGACAAAAAAATATCACGCCCATGATGAAAAGAACGAGTGCAGCATCGGCGACACCGTGCGATTAATGGAAACTCGTCCGCTGAGCAAAACCAAAAGATGGAGATTAGTAGAAATCATCGAAAAAGTTAAGTAAATTATGATACAGACTGAAAGCCGTTTAACCGTTGCCGACAACAGCGGAGCCAAAGAAGCACTGTGCATTCACGTGCTGGGTGGTACCGGTCGTCGTTACGCTACCGTGGGCGACATCATCGTCGTGTCGGTGAAAAGCGTTATCCCCTCATCCGACGTAAAGAAAGGTACTGTGTCGAAAGCCGTTGTCGTCCGCACTAAAAAAGAGATCCGTCGTGCCGACGGCAGCTATATCCGCTTCGACGACAACGCCTGCGTGTTATTGAACAATGCCGGCGAACTCCGCGGCACCCGTATCTTCGGCCCCGTGGCCCGCGAACTCCGCGCCACCAACATGAAGATCGTGTCGCTCGCCCCTGAAGTACTTTAACCCCCGTTAGATCAACAACAAATGAGCAAGTTAAATATCAAGAAAGGCGACAACGTCTACGTTCTCAGCGGCGAAGACCGCGGCAAGACAGGCCGAGTGCTTAAAGTGCTCGTCGACAAAAGCCGCGCCATTGTCGAAGGCGTCAATTTCGTCACCAAAGCAACAAAACCCAATGCCAAGCACCCCCAGGGCGGCCTTGTCAAAATGGAAGCCCCCGTGCATGTGTCAAACCTTAGCCTCATCGACCCCAAATCCGGCAAACCCACCCGCGTGGGCTATCGCAAAAACGACGCCGGCAAGAAAGTGAGATTCGCTAAAAAATCAGGAGAGGAGATCAAGTAATGAGCACAACGACACTTAAGAAAGACTACACCGAGCGCATCGTTCCCGCTCTTGAAAAAGAGTTCAACTACACCACTGTAATGCAGGTGCCCCGCCTCAAGAAGATCGTCATCAACCAGGGTCTCGGCGAAGCCACACAGGACAAGAAAATCATCGAGACAGCTATCAACGAGCTCACAGCCATCACCGGTCAGAAAGCCGTTGCCACCCTCTCGAAGAAAGATATCTCCAACTTCAAGCTCCGCAAGAAAATGCCCGTCGGCGTGATGGTGACCCTCCGTCGCGACAAAATGTATGAATTCCTCGAACGCCTCATCCGCGTCGCCCTTCCCCGTATCCGCGACTTCAAAGGCATCGAAGGCAAGCTCGACGGCCGCGGCAACTACACCCTCGGCATCACCGAGCAGATCATTTTCCCCGAAATCAACATCGACAACATCAGCAAGCTTCTCGGCATGAACATCACATTCGTGACCTCAGCCAACACCGACGAAGAAGGCTACGCACTGCTGAAACATTTCGGACTTCCCTTCAAAAACGCTAAAAAATAATCAACAAAACCCCACAATAGCAATATGGCAAAAGAATCAATGAAAGCCCGCGAAGTGAAGCGCGCAAAATTGGTGGCCAAGTATGCCCAGAAACGTGCGGAGCTCAAGAAGATTGTCAACTCAGGCGTGAATGAAGACAACCGTGCCGACGCTTACGAAGCCGCACAGAAACTTCAGTCGCTCCCCAAAAACGCCAATCCCATCCGCGTTCACAACCGCTGCACCATCACCGGTCGTCCCAAAGGCTACATGCGCCAGTTCGGCCTTTCGCGCATCCAGTTCCGTGAAATGGCTTCTGCAGGCCTCATCCCCGGCGTTAAAAAAGCCAGCTGGTAATAGCGGCGCTATCATCGTCCGTGACCATTACCCCAAAAGCCAAATCCCCCGCAATATAGGATAGAAGCTACAGAGTATTAAATATTGTTCGGACACCCCGAATCAATTTAAACATTATAAAAATGACAGATCCAATAGCAGATTATCTCACAAGATTGAGGAATGCGATCAAAGCCAACCACCGCGTGGTGGAAATCCCCGCCTCAAACTTGAAAAAAGAAATCACTAAGATTCTTTTCGAACAGGGCTATATTCTTAACTACAAGTTTATAGAGGGTGAAACCCCCGCCGGCGTTATCAAAATCGCCTTAAAATACGATCCCGTGGACCGCGTAAACGCCATCAAAGACCTCAAGCGCGTTTCCCGTCCGGGCCTTCGTCAGTATACCGGCTACAAAGACATGCCGAGAGTGTTAAACGGATTAGGCATTGCCATCCTCTCTACTTCACAGGGCGTGATGACCAACAAGGAAGCACGCGAGAAGAAAGTGGGCGGCGAAGTGCTGTGTTATGTTTATTAATCAAAGGAGGATACAGATATGTCAAGAATTGGTAAAGCCCCCATTGAAATTCCCGCAGGCGTGACCGTCAGCGTCGAGAATAACGTAATCACAGTCAAAGGTCCCAAAGGCCAGCTCACACAGGCCATCAACCCCGACCTTACCGTAAACATCGAAGGCAATCACCTCACCATCACACGTCCGACCGACGACCGCGAACACCGCGCCCAGCACGGCCTCTACCGCGCCCTCGTCCACAACATGGTGGTAGGCGTTTCAACCGGCTATCGCAAAGAAATGGAATTAGTCGGTGTGGGTTACCGCGCCAACGCCACAGGCCAGGTGCTCGAGCTCTCACTCGGTTACTCACACGCCATATATATCAAGCTCCCCCCGGAGATCAAAGTCGAAACCAAGAGCGAACGCAACAAAAACCCGCTCATCATCCTCGAAAGCGACGACAAACAGCTTCTCGGACAGGTGTGCGCCAAGATCCGCTCACTCCGCAAGCCCGAACCCTACAAAGGCAAAGGCATCAAGTTTGTCGGCGAAATTATCCGTCGCAAATCTGGTAAATCGGCAAGCGCTAAATAAATTTAACCCATAGTAATCATGATCTCCAAGATACAAAGAAGAAACAAAATCAAAACCCGCATCCGCGGCAAGATCTCGGGCACCGCAGCCCGTCCGCGCATGACGGTGTTCCGCTCCAACAAGCAGATCTATGTCCAGCTCGTTGACGACCTCGCCGGCAAAACTCTCTGCGCCGCCTCATCCAAAGGTCTCGAAGAAGGAACAAAATCAGAAATCGCAGCCAAAGTAGGCGAAGCTATCGCCCAGAAAGCACAGGCTGCCGGAATCACCGAAGTGGTCTTCGACCGCAACGGCTACCTCTTCCACGGTAGAGTAAAATCACTGGCTGACGCTGCCCGCAACGGTGGCCTTAAATTTTAAGAAAACATGGCAAAGAGAAATAACAGAGTAAAATCGACCAGCGACATCGAGGTTAAAGAACGCCTCGTCGCCATCAACCGCGTTACGAAAGTGACAAAAGGCGGCCGCACATTCACCTTTGCCGCCATCGTGGTGGTAGGTAACGAAGACGGCATCGTAGGCTGGGGCCTCGGCAAAGCCAACGAAGTCACCGCTGCCATCGCCAAAGGCGTTGAAGCAGCCAAGAAAAACCTCATCCGCGTTCCCGTTCACAAAGGCACCATCCCCCACGAACAGGTTGCCAAATTCGGCGGCTCACGCGTCATCCTCAAGCCCGCATCCCACGGTACCGGTGTGAAAGCCGGCGGCGCTATGCGCGCAGTGCTTGAAAGCGTAGGCGTCACCGACGTCCTTGCCAAATCCAAAGGCTCTTCCAACCCGCACAACCTCGTCAAGGCCACAATCGCTGCCCTCGACGAAATGCGCTCGCCCGCACAGGTGGCCCAGAACCGCGGCATCTCAGTTGAAAAAGTGTTTAACGGCAAATAAATCGCAATATGGCACAGATAAAAATCAAACAGATCAAAAGCCGCATCAATTGCCCCGAAGTGCAGAAGCTCACGCTCAACGCCCTCGGCCTCAGAAAAATGAATCACACCGTGGTGAAAGAAGACACACCCTCTGTGATGGGTATGGTTAACAGAGTGCGTCACCTCGTTGAAGTGACCAAAGCTTAACGAATCAAACAAACACAGACTTTATCATTATGGAATTAAATAACATTCGTCCCGCAGTAGGCTCAGTCACTTCGAAAACCCGCATCGGCCGCGGCCCCGGCTCCGGCAAAGGCGGCACATCAACACGCGGTCACAAGGGCGCCAAATCACGTTCCGGCTACAGCCGCAAGATCGGCTTCGAAGGCGGTCAGATGCCTCTCCAGCGCCGACTCCCCAAATTCGGTTTCAAAAACATCAACCGAGTTGCCTACAAAGCCGTCAACCTCAGTGATATCGATGCCCTGGCAACAGCTAAAGGTCTCGACACCGTCGGCCTCGAAGAGCTCCGCGCTGCCGGTTTCATCTCACGCAAGCAATTGGTGAAAGTGCTGGCCAAAGGCACAGTGAGCCGCGCGCTCAACGTTCAGGCCAACGCCTTCTCGAAAACCGCCGAAAAAGCCATTGTTGAAGCCGGCGGCACAATTGCTGTCGTTAAATAAAATATCACGATGAGATTTTTCAAAACAATAAAAAATATCTGGACGATCGAAGAACTCCGTCATCGACTCGTCATCACATTCCTGCTCGTGCTCGTGTACCGCCTGGGTTGCCAGGTGGTGCTCCCGGGCATCAGCCCCGATGACCTTAAGGCCCTCGCCAATTTCACAAACAACAGCGGCCTTATGCAGCTCCTCGACATGTTCTCCGGCGGTGCCTTCTCACAGGCCTCCATCTTCGCCCTCGGTATCATGCCCTACATCACTGCCTCCATCGTGATCCAGCTCCTCGGCATGGTGCTCCCCTCATTCCAGAAAATGCAGCGCGAAGGCGAGAGCGGTCGTCAGAAACTCAACCAGTACACACGTTATCTTACAGTGCTCATCCTCCTGCTTCAGGGCCCTGCCTACCTCTACAATCTCAAGGTTCAGGTAGCCGCCGCCTCAGCCGGAGGTGCGACAATGGGCTTCGGCACAATATGCTACCTCACTGTGATCCTCGCCGCCGGCTCCATGTTCATCATGTGGCTCGGTGAACGAATCACCGACCGAGGTATCGGCAACGGTATCTCCTTCATCATCCTCGTCGGTATCATAGCCCGCCTGCCGGAAGCGATGTCGTTCGAATTCATCAGCCGTCTGCCCGGTGACTCAATGGCACAGGGCGGCCTCGTGATGTTCCTCGTCGAGATCATCCTCCTGTTCGCTGTCACTGTCGGAGCCGTGCTCCTGGTTCAGGGCACACGCAAAGTGCCTGTGCAGTATGCCAAACGTATTGTCGGCAACAAACAGTACGGTGGCGTGCGCCAGTATATCCCCCTCAAAGTCAACGCAGCCGGCGTGATGCCTATCATCTTCGCCCAGGCGATCATGTTCATCCCCATCACGCTCGCCGGCTTCGGCGCCGACGAATCCGGAAGCGGCTTCTTCGCTGCTTTCTCCGACATCAACGGATTCTGGTACAACTTCGTCTACTTCCTCATGATCGTTGCCTTCACCTACTTCTACACCGCCATCACCGTGCGTCCCACCCAGATGGCCGAAGACATGAAACGCAACAACGGATTCATCCCCGGCGTCAAACCCGGCAAGAAGACAGCCGAATACCTCGACTCCATCATGTCGCGAATCACCCTCCCCGGATCAATCTTCCTCGGAATCGTCGCCATCCTTCCCGCCTTCGCCCGCTTCTTTGGCATCAGCCAGAATTTCGCACAGTTCTTCGGCGGCACATCACTGCTGATTCTCGTAGGCGTTGTTCTCGACACACTCCAGCAAATCGAGAGCCATCTGATGATGCACCACTACGACGGACTCATGAAAGACGGAAAAATCAAAGGCCGTACAACCGGAAACGCTTATTGATCACGATCACCAACCGTCCACGGAAAGATAATTGAATGATCTATCTTAAGACACCAGAAGAAATCGAAAAGATGCGTGCGGCATGCACGCTTGCGAGTCGCACACTTGGCGAAATAGCCAAGTGGGTGACTCCCGGCGTGACAACGCACAAAATAGACGCCGTGGCGCGCGAATTCATAGCCGACAACGGCGGACGCCCCACATGCCTCGGCTACGAAGGATTCCCCGGAGCCGTATGCTGTGAGGTCAACGAAATCGTTGTTCACGGATTCCCCTCCAACTACGCTCTTCGCGAAGGCGACATCATCGGCACCGATCTCGTCGTAGAGCTCGACGGATACAACGGCGACATGTGCTACACTTTCCCCGTCGGCCAGATCGCCGACGACGTCTACGCACTCTGCCGCACAACCAAAGAATCACTGGCCATAGGCATCGAAGCCTGCAAAGAAGGCAACCGCATCGGCGACATCGCCAATGCCATACAGACCTACTGCGAGCACCGGGGCTACAGCGTGGTACGTGAAATGTGCGGACACGGAATCGGACGCAAAATGCACGAAGATCCCGAAGTGCCCAACTACGGACGCCGCGGCACCGGCCCCATAATCCGCAACGGACTCTGCATAGCCATCGAGCCAATGATCAATCTCGGCAGCAAAAACATCGTCATCGAACGCGACGGCTGGACTTGCCGCACACGCGACCGCAAGCCCTCGGCTCACTACGAGCATACTGTTGCCGTCGTCGACGGAAAAGCCGAGATCCTCACATCTTTCGAACCCGTCTACGAAGTGCTTCAGGATAGATTCATTTGAAAACACCCCAACACCTTTGATATGGCAAAACAAGCAGCAATCGAACAGGACGGCGTAATCGTCGAAGCACTCTCAAATGCAATGTTCCGCGTCGAACTTGAAAACGGGCATGAAATCACCGCCCACATCTCAGGCAAGATGCGCATGCATTACATCAAGATCCTTCCCGGCGACAAGGTCCGCGTCGAAATGTCGCCCTACGACCTTTCGAAAGGCCGTATTGCGTTCAGATACAAATAAATAATAAAAAATACATCATAACAATGAAAGTTAGAGCTTCAGTCAAAAAACGCACCCCCGACAGCAAAATCGTGCGTCGTAAAGGACGCCTTTACGTCATCAACAAGAAAAATCCTAAGTACAAACAGCGTCAAGGATAATATTTTTATTAATTTTGCAAAAAAAATAGTCAAAACCATATGGCAGTACGCATAGTGGGAGTTGACCTCCCCCAGAACAAAAGAGGTGAAATCGCCTTGACTTACATCTTCGGCATCGGCCGGAGCGCCGCAAAAGCTATCCTTGAAAAAGCCGGCGTCGACAAAGATATCAAAGTAATGGACTGGACTGACGACCAGGCAGCCAAAGTGCGCGAAGTGATCGGCTCCGACTATAAAGTCGAAGGCGACCTCCGCAGCGAGATCCAGCTCAATATCAAGCGCCTCATGGACATAGGTTGCTATCGCGGTATCCGTCACCGCAACGGGCTCCCCGTTCGCGGTCAGAGCACCAAAAATAACGCACGCACCCGCAAAGGCCGCAAGAAAACAGTCGCTAACAAAAAGAAAGCTACAAAATAATAAATTATGGCAAAAAAGACAGTCGCAGCTAAGAAGAGAAACGTCAAAGTTGACGCCGCAGGTCAGCTTCATGTTCACTCCTCTTTCAACAACATCATCGTGTGCTTAGCCAACTCCGAAGGTCAGGTGATCTCATGGTCAAGCGCAGGTAAAATGGGCTTCCGTGGCTCAAAAAAGAACACACCTTACGCCGCCCAGATGGCAGCACAGGATTGCGCCAAAGTGGCCTACGACCTCGGCCTCCGCAAAGTGAAAGCCTACGTCAAAGGTCCCGGCAACGGTCGTGAATCAGCTATCCGCACCATCCATGGCGCCGGCATCGAAGTGACCGAAATCATCGACGTCACCCCGCTGCCCCACAACGGATGCCGCCCTCCCAAACGCCGTCGCGTCTGATAAACCCTCGGCGCCAGTTCCGCAGTCAGCCCTTTCCCGGCCGACTTCGCGGCACACCGACGTCAATCACCAAACACCAACAAAAAGCCTCGCAACAAGCCAAAGGCCCCTCCACACGGCAACGTGAAATAAGACCATATTTTATCACCTCTCTATGGTCGCGGCTGCACTAAACCGGTGACGAGTCGCCCCGACGCCCGGCGAAGCACTCACAACCTTCATTCAACCCGAAACAAAAATGGCAAGATATACAGGCCCAAAATCAAAAATCGCCCGCAAATTCGGCGAACCCATCTTCGGCGAAGACAAAGTACTCGCCAAGAAAAACTTCCCTCCAGGCCAGCATGGCCAGAACCGGAGAAGAAAAACCTCTGAATACGGCGTACAGCTTCGCGAAAAGCAGAAAGCAAAATACACCTACGGCGTGCTCGAAAAACAGTTCCACAACCTCTTCGAGAAAGCCGCACGCACAAAAGGCATCACCGGCGAAGTGCTCCTTCAGCTTCTTGAAGGCCGCCTCGACAACGTCGTTTACCGTCTTGGCATCGCTCCCTCGCGTGCCGCTGCCCGTCAGCTCGTGCTTCATCGTCACATCACCGTCAACGGTCAGGTAGTGAACATCGCTTCCTACGCCGTTCAGCCCGGTGACATCGTTGGCGTCCGAGAAAAATCCAAATCACTCGAAGTGATCGCCGATGCACTCGCAGGCTTCAACCACTCAAAATATCCCTGGCTCGAATGGGACGAAACCATCAAGGCAGGCAAGCTCCTCCACGTTCCCGCACGTGAAGATATCCCCGAGAACATCAAAGAGCAGCTTATCGTCGAGTTGTATTCTAAATAAAAATCCTTAAGACAGATCCACATGGCTATATTAGCATTTCAAAAACCTGACAAGGTGTTGATGTTGGAGGCCGATAACAAATTCGGCAAGTTTGAGTTCAAGCCATTGGAGCCCGGCTATGGTATCACCATCGGCAATGCGCTTCGCCGCATCCTTCTATCTTCACTCGAAGGTTACGCCATCTCATCCATCAAGATCGACGGCGTAAAGCATGAATTCGACACCATCCCCGGTGTGATGGAAGATGTCACCAACATCATCCTCAACCTTAAAAAAGTTGACCTCAAGCAAGTGGTCGAAGACACCGACGCCGAAAAAGCGGTTGTCAACGTTTCCGGAGTTGAAGTACTCACCGCCGGCGACCTTGGCAAAGTGCTCACAGGCTTCGAAGTCCTCAACCCCGACCTCGTAATCTGTCATTTGGATTCAGCAGCAAGCTTCACACTCGAATTCACTATCAGCAAAGGCCGCGGCTGGGTTCCCGCCGAGGAAAACGTTGTGCCCGACGACGACGTCAACGTTATCGCGATCGACTCCATCTACACCCCGATCAAAAACGTCAAATACACCGTCGACAACTTCCGCGTTGATCAGAAAACCGACTACGACAAGCTCACTCTCGAAATCACCACCAACGGTTCGATCCTTCCCAAAGACGCGCTCAAAGAAGCAGCTAAAATCCTCATCTATCACTTCATGCTCTTCTCCGACGAAAAGATCACCCTCGAATCGTCAGAGCAGGAAGAAAATGAGGAATTCGATGAAGAAGTGCTCCACATGCGCCAGCTCCTCAAATCGAAGCTCGTCGACATGGATCTCTCAGTCCGCGCCCTCAACTGCCTCAAAAGCGCTGAAGTGGAAACCCTTGGCGAGCTCGTTGTGTTCAACCGCAACGACCTCCTCAAATTCCGCAACTTCGGTAAGAAATCGCTCACTGAGCTCGACGACCTGCTGGCCAACCTCAACCTCTCGTTCGGGATGGATATTTCAAAATACAAATTAGATAAAGAGTAATAAACGATGAGACATAATAAAAACTTCAACCACCTCGGTCGTAAAAAAGCCCATCGCGACGCGCTTCTTGCCAACATGACGATCTCGCTGATCCTGCGCAAACGCATCTTCACCACTCTCGCCAAGGCCAAAGCTCTCCGCATGTACGCCGAGCCCCTTATCAACCGTGCAAAGGACGATACGATGACCAACCGTCGTCTCGTGTTCAGCTACCTGCAGAACAAAGAAGCCGTTAACGAACTCTTTCGCGAAGTGGCTCAAAAAATCGCCGAACGCAACGGGGGTTACACCCGCATCCTCAAGACCGGCAACCGCCTCGGCGACAACGCCCAGATGTGCTTCATAGAGCTCGTTGACTACAACGAAAACATGCTCAAGGAAAAAGGCGCCAAGAAAGAAGGCCGCACACGCCGCAGCCGTCGCAGCAGCGATAAGCCCGCAGCCGAAGCCGCTCCCGCAGCCGAAGCTCCCATCGAAGCTCCCGCCGAAAAAGAACTCCCCGCAGCCGAATAATCAGACCATCCGGCACAAGCGGACCGCATGTCAGGCGCCCAACAGCCACCGCGACATGCACATATCATCCACCATCAGCCGCATGCCCCGCGCCCGCACACAGAGCCGGAGCATGCGGCTCGCTTTTTGCACGCCGCACGCCGGTTTTTCTTTCACCGGCCGCCATTTTTCATCGCCGTCCCGGCCCATGGAATTTTAACGATTATTGTAGCATAAGCTCCTAAAATCTTTGATTTCATTGACACTGAAACTCAAATAAAATTAGTATCTTTGCCGTTGAACCACAATCAGGTCAGAAACACAAATCAAAATAACCAACTTTTTAAGTTTTAATCCATTATGAAAATCGAAAAAATCATCGGCCGTGAAGTGCTCGACTCTCGTGGCAACCCCACTGTTGAAGTAGACGTAATCCTCGAATCAGGCGCACGTGGCCGCGCATCCGTTCCCTCTGGTGCCTCCACCGGTGTCAATGAAGCTCTCGAACTTCGTGACGGTGACAAATCACGCTATATGGGCAAAGGCGTTCAGAAAGCCGTTGCCAATGTCAATGGCCCCATCGCCCAGGCCCTCGTAGGCATGAGCGCCCTCGATCAGATCAAGATCGACGAAACCATGATCGCCCTCGACGGCACCGACACCAAGTCGAACCTCGGCGCCAATGCCATCCTCGGCGTTTCGCTCGCCGTTGCCAAAGCTGCCGCTGACTACCTCGACCTCCCCCTCTACAAATACATCGGCGGCTGCAACTCCTACGTGCTCCCCGTGCCGATGATGAACATCATCAACGGCGGCGCTCACTCCGACGCCCCCATCTGCTTCCAGGAATTCATGATCCGTCCCATCGGCGCATGCTGCTTCAAAGAAGGCATCCGCATGGGCACAGAAGTGTTCCACAACCTCAAGAAAGTGCTCCACGACCGCGGCCTCTCAACAGCCGTAGGCGACGAAGGCGGCTTCGCTCCCACACTCGACGGCACTGAAGATGCCCTCGGCGTCATCATCAAAGCCATCGAACTCGCAGGCTACGTTCCCGGCAAGGACGTTACCATCGGTCTCGACTGCGCTTCCTCAGAATTCTACAAAGACGGCGTTTACGACTATTCCTGGAAACAGGGCGCCGACGCTCCCAAACTGACTTCACAGCAGCAGGCTGAATACCTCAAAACCCTCGTTGAAAAATATCCTATCGACTCGATCGAAGACGGTATGGCCGAAAACGACTGGGAAGGCTGGAAGATCCTCACCGACCTCATCGGCGGCCGCTGCCAGCTCGTCGGCGACGACCTCTTCGTCACCAACGTTAAATATCTCCAGCGCGGTATCGCTGAAGGCTGCGCCAACTCGATCCTCGTCAAAGTCAACCAGATCGGCTCGCTCACCGAGACACTCCGCGCCGTCGAGCTTGCTCAGCGCAACGGCTACACCGCTGTGATCTCACATCGCTCAGGCGAAACCGAAGACGCTACCATCGCCGACATCGCCGTTGCAACCAACGCCGGCCAGATCAAGACCGGTTCGGCAAGCCGCTCCGACCGCATGGCCAAATACAACCAGCTCCTCCGCATCCAGGAACAGCTCGGCGAAGCCGCACAGTATGGCTACGGCAAAAAGACCAAAATGCCTCAGGCTTAATAAGCCACCTAAAATAAGCAGGCACACCTGACTTGAAGATCCCTCGCCACTAAAGCGTGGGATCTTTTTTGTGTGTTTAACAAAACTTAACGGGGGGGGGATTGTGTTAAAGAGTTAGTAATTTTGTGTCGCAAACAATATTGTTGCATTTATTAACCTATAAAATCCCAAAAAATGACGTAATATCTGAGCACCGAGACGAAATATTCGTC
>CABUBG010000042.1:0-20595 GCA_902489785.1 uncultured Porphyromonadaceae bacterium | reverse complement strand
GTCACCCGCGATCCATCCCTCGCCGACTATCTCAGGCAACGGCGCGAATCATGCCTCGTCCACGCAATCTACTAAGCGGCAGCTGCCCCCGCTCCCAAAAGGTAAACCGGCAGCAAGAGCCCCTTGAAATCCTTACCATCACCCACCTCTCGCCATCGCATGCCATCAGCCCTTAGGAGCGGCGGCTTCCAGCCGCCTGCATCCCCACCAAACCCCGCGATTCAACGTTTTCAATACCCTCCCCCAATGCCATGATCGGCGTGATGAGGACGATACCGCACGCAATGTACGGACGCGCCACTGGTGCGTCCGCCCCCGCATGACCACTGCATGGCCCTTAGGAGCGGCGGCTTCCAGCCGCCGGCATCCCATCCTACAAAATCCCATATCAACCCCGCCGGCGACCGGAAACCGGCTGCATCCCCAACCTTAAAGCGCTGGAAGCCGACAATATCATCTCGCGAAAGATGTATTCGTGCATTCCTCCGAAGGTGGAATACCGCCTCACGGGAAAAGGGGAATCGCTCTTGCCGATATTGAGGGAGCTGACTGTGGGCATTAGAGTTTGTCTGAGAAGCGGGGGTGATGCTTTGGGGAGATTATGGGCGGAAGAGTCGGCGGCTGATATCAAATTGATATATTTGCAATCGGGTTGCTGTTTTTTCACGCTAACTTTGCGACGAAATCATAAAATCAAGATCGGATGACGCATAATCACGATAGAGACTACGATGCCGCACACAATAGCGGTCATAGCCACGACGCCCACAACGGACATAGCCACGTGCACAGCCACGACCACACCCATTGCCACGGCGGCGCGCAGGCGGGGATCGGGCGGTTTGTTTTGCCGACGATCTCGTTTGTCATGCTGCTGGCGGGGATCATTCTGGATCATGCCGGGACGACGTGGTGGACGGCCGGAGGCACGGTGGCTCTGATATGGTATGCCGTCGCTTTTCTGCCGGTGGGACTGCCGATTGTCGGCGAGGCTGTGGGCGAGATGCGCCGCGGCGATATCTTCAACGAGTTCACGCTCATGACTATAGCCTGCATCGGCGCGTTCTGCATCGGCGAATATGCCGAGGCTGTCGGCGTCATGCTTTTCTACAGCGTAGGCGAGCGGCTTCAGGACGGAGCCGTGGACAGCGCCACTCGCGATATCACCCGTCTGGCGGGCGCGCAGGACGAGAAAGTGACGGTGGTACGAGACAACCATACCGAGAACGTCGACCCGCGCACGGTGAAGCCCGGCGAGATCATCGAGGTGGCACCCGGCGGCCGCGTGCTGCTCGACGGTGTGCTGCTCGACAGCGACGCGGCCTTCAACACGGCGGCACTGACGGGCGAGAGCGCCCCGCGCGACATCAGTGCCGGCGATGAAGTGTCGGCGGGCATGATCGCCACCGGCAGCCGCGTGCGCATCCGCGTGACGCGTCCGTTTGCCGACAGCGCCCTGTCGCGAATACTGAAAATGGTGCGCGAAGCCTCGTCGCGCAAGGCACCCGCCGAACAGTTCATACGGCGTTTCGCCCGCATCTACACCCCCATAGTCATCGGGCTTGCGGCAGCGCTGGTGATAGTGCCATGGATTGTGGGCCTGTGCAGCGCAACGTTTGAGTTCTCGCTGCACGAATGGCTCTATCGCGCGCTCGTATTTTTGGTCATCTCATGCCCCTGCGCACTCGTGATAAGCATTCCGCTGGGCTATTACGCCGGCATCGGCGCGGCGGCGCGGCGCGGCATCCTGTTTAAGGGCGGCAACTATCTCGACGCCATAACGCGCGCCGACACTGTGGCCTTCGACAAGACAGGCACCATGACCACAGGGCAATTTCATGTGCAGGAGATCGAACCTGCAGGCGTCAGCACCCACGACCTCCTGGCGCTGGCAGCGGCCGTGGAAAGCGGCAGCACTCACCCCGTGGCGGCAGCCGTGACGGAATATGCCGCAGGACGCATCGGGAATATCGCGCCGGCCGAGGGGATGAAAGAATATCCCGGACTCGGCGCCGAGGCGACAGTAGGAGGCCGGAGAATACTTGCGGGCAACCTGCGGCTGCTCACGAAAAACGGCATCCGCTATCCGCAGCATCTCGACAGCGACGCGCACACCCTCGTGGCCTGTGCCGCCGACGGACGATATATCGGCGCCATATTCCTGAGCGACACGCTGAAACCCGACGCCGTCAGTGCCGTCGGCGAGCTGCGCAAGCTTGGCATAAAAGAGATAGCGCTCCTATCGGGCGACAAGCCGGAGATCACCGCCGAGACAGCTCGGCAGCTCGGCATAACCACAGCATGCGGCGGCATGATGCCCGCCGACAAAGCGGAATGGATAGAGCGGCGCGACGCCTCGGGCGAGCATCACACGGCGTTTGTGGGCGACGGATTCAACGATGCGCCGGTGCTGGCCGTCAGCACCGTGGGCATAGCGATGGGCGCCGGATCGGACGCCGCCATCGAAAGTGCCGACGTGGTGATACGCAACGACCGCCCGTCGAGCGTGGCCGCTGCCGTAAGCATCGGGCGCTACAACCGCAAGATAGTGATGCAGAACATCGTCGGCGCCATCGCCATCAAGATTATCATACTCACGCTCGGCGCATTGGGATATGCCTCGCTGTGGGCCGCAGTGTTTGCCGATGTCGGCGTGGCGCTTTTAGCCGTGGCCAATGCCATGCGCATCATGTATCATCATTTCAACTTATGGCAATGAAAGAGCTGACAGACGCAAAAAATCAGGCTGCGGGCAACCGCGAAACGGAGATCCTCGCCTCGCACGGCGTGCGCCCTACCCCAAACCGAGTGCTGGTGCTACGCGCCATCATGGGCGCCACCTCGCCCGTCGCGGTGACCGATTTTGACGAACTGCTGCCGACGGTCGACCGTTCGAGCGTGTTCCGCGTGCTCACGCTGTTTGCGGCCAAAGGGCTGGTACATGTGGTTGAGAGCGGCGATGGCATGCAGCATTATGAGCTGTGCCACGGCAACGGGCACTGCACGCCCGCCGACCGCCACATTCACTTCTATTGCACCGTTTGCCGGCGCACCTTCTGTTTTGAGCAGATAGCCGTGCCGTCGGTCGAACTGCCGACGGGCTTCACTGCCGAGAGCTCAGAGCTGCTGGTCAAAGGACTCTGCCCGGACTGCGGAAAACGCACGAAATAGCGCCGGTTTACGGACGTGTGTAGCCGTCCTTCTCGCAGCGCTTTTTCATCTTCTTGATGCGGGCGGCTGTGTCAGGATGGTCGGAGAACATCTTCTGAAGATATGTCTGCGACGAACCGCCCTGTGATTCAAGCGCCTGCATCTTTTCGAAGGCCATGACCATGCCCCAGGGGTTGCGGCCGTTGTCGACGAGGAAATCATAGCCGCAATTGTCGGCCTCCGACTCCTGTTTGCGCGAATATTTGGCGCTGCCGAAAGCACGTCCGAGCTCGCCGAGCTGCGAGTCGGTGAGTGCGGCAAGGCGGCCGTCGGCCGAGGCGATGGCGTCGGCCAAAGCACCCTGAAGCAATTCGTTTTTCATGGCCTTGCGCGAGTGATGCTTCATCACATGGCCGATCTCGTGGCCTATCACGCCGAGCAATTCGTTGTCGTCGAGCAGATCCATGATGCCGGTGTAGACGCGCACACTGCCGTCGGGGCATGCGAAAGCGTTAACCTCCGACGTCTGATACACCTTGAAATTCAAGGGAATACCGTCGGCTTCCTTAAGCCCGACGGTGAGGCGGCGCAGACGCTGCGTGTAGGGGCTGTCCTCGGGGAGCACCGTGTTGGTCTTATCCATCTGAGCCACAGCCTGCGAGGCATATTCGGCCAAATCTTTATCGCTGAGTGTCAAAGCCTTAGTGGTCTTTACAGCACCTTGTATCACACGGCCGAGATTGAACTGAGCCGAAGCCGCGAACGATGTTGCGAACAGGAGAGCGGCGATTGCAAAAAGCCGGGTAGAGATTGTTTTCATTTTTGCGTCATTTACTGATTAACAATAGATTCGATTAATTGTTCGGGGCATTTTCATCATCCGGCGTGCCGTCGGCGTGAAGAGCGTTGTAGACTATCGAGGCCTTCGACGGGCCTATGACGCCGGCTATGGCATCAAGATCGGCCTCGCGCACGCGCTTGAGGCTGCGGAAATGCGTTATGAGCGCGTCGCGCGTCTTGGGCCCGATGCCGGGCACCGAGTCGAGCATCGACACGGTCTGCGATTTGGAGCGGCGGTTGCGGTGATGCGTGATGCCGAAGCGGTGGGCCTCGTCGCGCATGTGCTGCACAACGCGGAGAGTCTCGGAATTCTTGTCGATATAGAGCGGGATGCTGTCGCCGGGGAAGTAGATCTCCTCGAGTCGCTTCGCGATGCCCGCCACGGCAATGACGCCGCGGAGGCCCATGGCGTCGAGGGCTTCGACGGCCGCGCTGAGCTGCCCCTTGCCGCCGTCGACCACCACGAGCTGCGGAAGGCTTTCGCCCTCCGCCTGCAGGCGCGTGTAGCGGCGCGTGAGCACCTCCTTCATAGAGGCGAAATCGTCGGGACCGACAACGGTTTTGATGTTGAAATGGCGATAGTCCTTCTTGCTCGGCTTGCCGTCGCGGAACACCACGCACGAGGCCACGGGATTCGTGCCCTGGATGTTTGAGTTATCGAAACACTCGATATGCCGCGGCAGCACGTTGAGCCGGAAATCGGCCTGCATGCGCTCGAGCAGTTTCTGCGTGCGTTGCTCCGGGTTGTGGCGTTCGAGATGCTTGAGGGCGTCGACGCGGTGCTGCCGTGCGTTGCGCTGCGACACCTCGAGCAGCTTGGCCTTGTCGCCGCGCTGCGGGACGGTGAACGTGACGCCGTCCATCTCCACGTCGGGGATCTCCTGCACCACGATCTCTTTAAAGGCCACCTCCATGGATGTGGCTATTTCATTTATGGCATAGCTGAGCAGCTGCGGCACTGTCTCGTCCATGCTGCGCTTGTATTCGAGGGTGACGCTGCGCACCACGGCACCGCGGCGCACGTGCATATAATTGATGTAGACATCGCGTCCGCCGCCGTCGTCGTCGACGCCAAACACGTCGACCGCGTCGACCGTCTGGCTGACGATAACGCTTTTGGCAGTGTAGCGCAACACCTTGTCGTATATCTCCTTAACCCGCTGCGCTTCTTCAAAGCGAAGCTCCAGCGACAGCGACTCCATTTCGGCGCGCAGACGGTCGAGCAGTTCGGCGAGGTCGCCGCGCAGGATTTGCTTTATGCGCTCGATGTTGCGGCCATACTCCTCCTCGCTGACCTTGCCAACACAGGGACCCGAGCAGCGGCCGATATGATAGTCGAGACAGAGGCGTCCCTTTCCGGCGGCGATATAGTCGGGCGTGATGGCATGGCGGCACGAGCGCAGCGGGTAGATGCTGCGGATGAGATCGAGGACGGCACGGGCGGAAGCCGCATCGGTGTAAGGGCCGAAATACTTGGAGCCGTCGCGGATCTGTGTGCGCGTCATGAACACCCGTGGGTAATGCTCCTTGGTGACCACGATCATGGGGTAGGACTTGTCGTCTTTGAGCAGCACATTGTAGCGCGGCTGATACTCCTTGATCATCGAGTTTTCGAGATTCAGAGCATCCTGTTCGGTGGGCACCACGATATATTTCATATCGGCGATGGCCCGCACCAGCAGGTTGGTGCGCACCGAATCATGAGTGCGGTTGAAATAGGAAGAGACGCGACGTTTGAGATTCTTCGCCTTGCCTACATAGATCACCGTGCCCGCATCGTCGAAGTACATGTAGACTCCGGGCGTTGTGGGCAGGATGCTGATTTTCTCTGTCAGCTGCGGCGATTTCTTATGCTTGGGCATGCGTATAAAAACACATGCGGACGCGCCGGCGGGGCGCCCGCACCATGGTGAAATGTGGCGTTAATATTTGATGAGCGAAGTCACTTCAGCTTCGGCGGGGAGCACGGCGCGACCGTTGAGACCGCCCAGCTCGATGATGAAATTGACATAGATTTTCTTCGGGTTCATGCTCTTCACGAGATTGTAGACGGCAGCCATTGTGCCGCCGGTTGCGAGCACGTCGTCGTGGATCACGACGATATCGTCGGGTGTGATTGCGTCGCGGTGGATCTCGATGGTGTCCTTGCCATACTCCTTATCGTAGGAGCAGCTGACGGTGTCGGCGGGAAGCTTGCCCGGCTTACGTGCGGGCACGAAACCGGCGCCGAGTTCGAACGCGAGGATCGAGCCGCCGATGAAGCCGCGGCTTTCGATACCCACCACCTTGGTGATGCCTTTGTCGCGATAGAGCTGCGAGAGATCCCAGCCGATGATGTGAAGAGCACGGGGATCCTTGAACACCGTGGTGAGGTCCTTGAACACGATTCCCTTCTTCGGGAAATCCAACACGTCGCGAATTTTTGATTTGATGTATTCCATTGTCAATCGTTATAAGTTTTTGATATTTTCAGTTTTATCCATGTTCCACGTGAAACAATCGCAAGCTTTACCGGCCGAGCAGCAACAGCAGGATGTTAATGTCGCTTGGCGAGATACCGGGGATGCGGGAAGCCTGGGCGATGGTTTCGGGATTGATTTTTTTGAGTTTCTGGCGTGCTTCGGTTGAGATCGATTTCACGCTGTCGAAGTCGATGCGGCCGCCGATTTTCACATCCTCGAGACGGGCGATCTTTTCGGCGATGAGTTTTTCGCGCTGGATGTATCCGTCGTATTTGAGCATGATTTCCGCAGCCTCGACAATCTCCTCGCGGCGGCGCGACTCAATGTTGTCGCGGACATAATCGGCCACCTCGGAGAGCATGTCGGCGAGGATGGCGATGGTGAGCTGCGGACGGAGAATGAGGTCGTGGAGCTTCACGGTCTGCTTCAGCGGGGAGATACCCATATCCACGAAGCGGTCGTTGACGCGCTCCGGACGCACCGACATCGATTTTGCAAAAGCGATGAAAGCGTCGCGCTGGCAGCGCTTCGATTCCATGAGACGGTAGCGCTCGTCAGAGGCGAGACCTATACGGTGGCCCAAAGGGGTGAGGCGCATGTCGGCATCGTCCTGACGGAGGAGGATGCGGTATTCGGCACGGGATGTGAACATGCGGTAAGGCTCGTCGACACCTTTTGTGACGAGGTCGTCGATGAGCACACCGATATATGCCTGATCGCGGGCGAGGGTCACCGGCTCGAGGTCGAAGTGGCTGCGGTGGGCGTTGATGCCGGCAATCAGCCCCTGCCCTGCCGCCTCCTCATAGCCGGTGGTGCCGTTGACCTGTCCGGCGAAGAAAAGGCCCTTCACGAGTTTCGTTTCGAGAGAATGGCGGAGCTGGGTGGGGTCGAAGAAATCATATTCGATAGCGTAGCCCGGGCGATAGATGGCCACATCTTTCAGCGCAGGTATGGTCTCGATGGCAGCAATCTGGACGTCGAGGGGTAGCGACGAGGAGAAACCGTTGAGGTAAAACTCCTGCGTGTCCTCGCCCTCCGGCTCGAGGAAGAGCTGATGGCTCGTCTTGTCGGCGAACGTGACTATCTTGGTTTCGATGCTCGGGCAATAGCGCGGGCCGATGCTTTGGATCTGGCCGTTGTAGAGCGGCGAGCGAGGCAGGCCTGCACGGAGAATCTCATGCGTGGTCTCGTTGGTGTAGAGGATATAGCAGTCGCGCTGCCGTAGCTCGCGGTGCACCTCGGGCAGATAGGAGAATCCGTGGAAGTCGTCTTCGCCTGCTTGAGCTATGGTCTGTTGCCAGTGGACGGTGCGGCCGTCGATGCGCACTGGGGTGCCGGTCTTCATCCTGTCGGTGGCGAAGCCGAGCGCCTTGAGCTGTTCGGTGAGGCCGTAGGCGGCAGGTTCGCTGACGCGGCCGCCGGGGGTCTTGACTTCGCCCACATGCATCAGGCCGTTGAGAAACGTGCCGGCGGTGAGCACCACAGCCTTGGCGGTGAAATGGACGCCGAGCGCCGTGTCGACGCCTGTCACCCGGCCGTCGGTCACCGTGATGCCGGTCACCGAGTCCTGCCACATCGACAGGTTGGGGGTGTTTTCGAGCGTGTGGCGCCAAAGGAGCGAAAAGCGCATGCGGTCGCTTTGGGCGCGGGGACTCCACATGGCCGGTCCTTTGGAGCGGTTGAGCATGCGGAACTGTATGGCCGTGCGGTCGGTGATAATGCCCGTCTGGCCGCCAAGAGCATCTATCTCCCTGACTATTTGGCCTTTGGCTATACCGCCAATAGCAGGATTGCAGCTCATCTGGGCTATCTTGTTCATGTCGATGGTGATCAGCAGCGTGCGCGAACCGAGCCGCGCGGCAGCCGAGGCAGCCTCGCAGCCGGCATGTCCGGCACCGATCACGATCACGTCATAGTCAAACGTCATAAGCAAATCACGTTAAAGATTATGTCTGGGTCTTCATGAATATCATTCGGGGTGGATCAGTCAGCAGCATCGGACGCCATACGGTCGTAGAGCGCGAGCGCTTCATTTTCGTGGCGCTCCATGATTTCGCGTTCGCCGGGGCCTTTGTCGTTGATGCCGCAGAGATGAAGCACGCCGTGCACGATCACCCTGAGCAGCTCGCGGTCGTAGGTGTCCCCTACCAGCGCGGCATTGGAGCGCACCGTGTCGAGCGAGATGAACATGTCGCCGCTGATGCGACGGCCGTGAGTATAGTCGAATGTGATAATGTCGGTGTAATAGTCGTGGCTTAGAAATTCGCGGTTGACACTGATAATCTTTTCGTCGTCACAAAAAATATAAGTAAGCGGTCCGGGGATACGGTTGTGCAACCCGGCAACACGGCCAAGCCATGCAGCGACACGCGAAAAGTCGGCAGCGGGAAGCTCCACGCCGTCGGCCAACCATTGAATCATGTTTTCCATCTTACGATTATAAGATATTACTCGCAAAAGTAATAAAATTTTCGGAGAAAAGCGCATCACGGCCCTTTTTGATTTTTCTGACAAAAAATCGCGACACGGAAAAACGGTGATTACGCGCTGCATTCAAACGTGTTAAGCCAAAATTAAGCCTCAGAGAATCGAAAATTTCGGGTGCTCCCGACCAACCGTGCGGAAAATGCGGGCTGTCGGAGCCAAAAAATCAGGGCACGGCATTTGAGTTGTGAAGAATTATTGAAAAAGAAAAAGGGTTGTGTAATTCGTGGGATTATTTTAATTTTGCGACAACCGAACAAACAGAGTTCTCTGCCATCGGCGCAAAACCGTGAAAAAGAAACCCGGCCGACGCCAGCCGGCCAGCAAGAGCCATGATAAAAATTTCGGCAACCATACTCACCCTTAATGAAGCACGCCGCATCGGTGAATGCCTGGAATCGCTGCGCGACATCGCCGACGAGATCATCGTGGTCGACTCCGGGTCGACCGACAGCACCCTCGACACCTGCCGCAGCTACGGCTGCAAGATCACCGTGCGTCCGCTGTCGGGCTTCGGGGCCCAGCGCCAGTATGCCACGTCGCTGACGAGCTACAGCTATGTGCTTGCCATCGACGCCGACGAGGTGCTCTCGCCCGAGCTGCGCCAGAACCTCATCAAGCTCAAGAATGGCGAGCCGGAGCACAGGGTCTACGCCATGTCACGCCTCAACTTCTACTGCGGCTACGCCGTGCGCCACTGCGGGTGGTATCCCGACGTGCAGATCCGCCTCTTCGACAAGCGCTATGCCAACTGGGACCTGCGCGATGTGCACGAGCGCGTCATCTTCCGCGACAGCGTGCGCCCCGAGCTTATAGCCGGCGACCTACTCCACAACCGCTGCGACGAGCCTGGCGAATATGCCTCCACCGTGCTCCGTCAGGCCGACATCAAAGCCGGCGTGATAGCGGCACAAAATCCGACAATCACTCCCCTCACCCCTGCCCTGAAAGGCATCAGCGCATTTCTGAGCACCTACATCCGGCGCCGCGGGATGCTCGACGGGTCCGTAGGATTCGCCATCAGCCGCAGCCAGTATGCGGCCCAGCACCGCGCCTACGCCGAAGCGCGACGCCTCATGACCGAGGCCCGCAAACAGAATGCACAACTGCTAGAGCCATGACCACCAACACCCCTCAACCGACAATCAGCATCTACTGCCAGAACATAGGCCGCTACATCGACATCACCGGCGGCGAAACGCTCCTCGACATATGGTCGGGCGTGAGCGGCGAGATCCCATTCACGCCCATCAACGCCCGCGTCAACAACAAAGCCGAAGATCTCAACTTCCGCGTCTATTCGCCCAAGACCATACAGTTCATGCCGGCGACAACCCCCTCGGGCAGCCGCACCTACATACGCTCGCTATGCATGATGCTCTATCATGCCGTCAACGCCATGATGCCCGAAGCCACCCTGCGCATCGAGCACTCCCTCGCCCACGGCTACTACTGCCGCATCACCGGTCCCGGGGCGCCCCTCACACCCGACCGCAAACTCGCCGACCGACTCAAAGCCCATATGCGGATGCTTGTGGAAAAAGATCTGCCCTTCGAGCGCCACGAACGGCGCACGGCCGACGTGATCGACATCTTCACGCGCCAGCACCTCGACGACAAAGTGCGGCTGCTGCAGTCGCTCCACGAGCTGTACACCGCCTACTACCGCCTCGACGGCCTCTGCGACAGCTATTACGGCGCGCTGGCGCCGTCGACAGGCATGCTCGGCGTCTTCGATCTGCTGCCATATAAAGAAGGACTGCTGCTGATGGGTCCCTCGGAAGAGGATCCCGAACGTCCGGCCACCCCCATCGAACAGGAGAAGATGTACGGCGCCTTCACCGACCACCAGCGCTTCAACAGCATCGTCGGGGTGAGCAACGTCGGCGAGCTCAACGTGGCCGTGGCCGGCGGCCATACAGCGATGCTCATCAACGTGTCGGAAGCGCTGCACAACAACCGCATAGCCACCATAGCCGACGATATCACCCGCCGCTTCCACGAAGGGGGCGCGCGAGTGGTGATGATAGCCGGCCCTTCGTCGTCGGGCAAGACCACCTTCACCAAACGCCTGGCCATCCAGCTGATGACCAACCTCCTCGAGCCGCAGATGATATCGCTCGACGACTATTTCGTTGACCGCGAGCACACGCCCAAGGATGCCGACGGCGAATATGACTACGAATCGCTCTACGCCCTCGACCTGGCCACATTCAACGACCATCTCAACCGTCTCATCGCCGGCGAGATGGTCGAGCTCCCCTACTATAACTTCGAGACCGGTCAGCGCGAATACCGCGGCAACCGCATCACCCTCCGCCCCGGCTCCATACTGCTGATCGAAGGGATCCACGGCCTCAACCCTGAGCTCACCGCCGATGTGGCCGACGAGATGAAATACCGCGTCTACGTTTCGGCCCTCACCACCATCTCCATCGACGACCACAACTGGATTCCGACCACCGACAACCGCCTGCTGCGTCGCATCATCCGCGACGCCCGCTACCGCGGCGTCAGCCCCGAGCAGACCATCCGCCGCTGGCCCAGCGTGCGCCGCGGCGAGGAGCGCTGGATATTCCACTATCAGGAGAACGCCGATGCCATGTTCAACTCCTCGCTCCTCTTCGAGCTCGGCGTGATGAAACGGCGTGGCGAAGATCTGCTCAGCCACGTGCCTCACGACGTGCCTGAATATGCCGAATCTGCACGTCTCTACCGCTTCCTCCGGTATTTCGAACCGATCTCCGAAGAATTCATCCCTTCCACATCGCTACTGCGCGAATTCCTCGGCGGCTCAAGCTTCAAATACTGATCCCTTACCCGCGACAGAAATAACCACATCACATAACCAAGCCGGTGCGACAATGAATGTCGCAACTTCTCGCGCTTTTCATCCCACAAGAGTTGAGAAACACACCGCCCCCACGCGTGTATTAACGTTATTTAACGGAATGATGGGGGGTAAATCTGCCCATTTTGCTTACTTTTGTAACGAAATGTTTAAATCTATACCATAACAACTGCGATCCACAAAGGAATTCCATGAAAAAACGTTAGCGGCAACAGGGATCAGCACCTTCCGTTGCTGCCGATTTTCATCTGAAAACAATTATCAATCAAAACTAAAACCAACCCTTATATATAAACACGTAACAGAACAATTCACATAACCTTAATTACTAACCAATCCAACAAACATTATGAAGTCAAAGGTAACAAGCTTACTACTGATGCTTTTGCTCTTCCCGGTGATCAGTGTTATGGCACAGACCGGATCGGTAAAAGGAACAGTTACTGACACGAATGGCGACCCGTTGATCGGCGTATCCGTGATTGTCGACGGCAGTCCCGTCGGAACACAGACCAACATCGACGGAGAGTTCACTCTTAAAGCCAAAGCAGGCGACATGCTCAAATTCACCTATATCGGCTACCGCCAGGTGATCATGCCCGTTCCCGCATCAGGCAATATCGACCTGGTCATGGAAGAAGAGGCCACAGCGCTCGATGAAGTCGTTGTAACGGCTCTCGGTATCAAACGCGAACAGAAAGCGCTGTCGTACAACGTGCAGACTCTCAAGGGTGATGCCTTCACCGCTAACAAAGACGCCAACTTCATCAATTCACTCAGCGGCAAGGTTGCCGGCGTGAACATCAGTTCGAGCTCAGCCGGTTCAGGTTCGGCCGCCCGTGTGATCATGCGTGGTGTTAAATCGATCAGCGGCAACGATAACGCGCTGTACGTGATCGACGGTATACCGATGTTTGACGTAAACACCGGCGACACCGAAGGTTCCACAATGGCAAAACAGCCGGGTTCAAGCTCTGTTGCCGACATCAACCCCGACGATATCGAATCAATGTCGGTGCTCTCTGGTCCCTCGGCAGCCGCCCTTTACGGCTCGGCAGCCGCCAGCGGTGTGATCCTCATCACCACTAAGAAGGGTACGGAAGGCCGCGCAAAACTGACCTACTCCAACACCACCCAGTTCCACAGAGTATGGATGACACCGAAATTCCAGAACACATATGGAAACACTCCCGGTGAATTCACTTCGTGGGGAGCGAAACTTGAGACTCCGACAAGCTATGATCCTCTGGACTTCTTCCAGACCGGCGTTACAGAAATCAACGCTCTGACACTCACGGTAGGAACACAGAAGAACCAGACATTTGCATCGGCCGCTGTAACTAACGCCCCCGGTGTGATGCCCGAATCGGACTACAACCGCTACAACTTCACAATCCGCAACACCACGACGTTCTTCAACGATAAACTGACCCTCGACCTCGGTGCCAGCTATATCATCCAGAACAACAAAAACTTCGTAGGATCCGGCCACTATTTCACCCCGATCCCCGCCCTGTGGCTCTTCCCGCGCGGCGACGACTTTAATGAAATCCGTATGTTTGAGCGCTGGAATCCGTCGCGCAACCTCATGACACAGTACTGGCCTTACGGACAGGAGAACCTCGCACTCCAGAACCCCTACTGGACACAGAAACGCATGAACCGCGAAGCACGCAAACAGCGCTACATGTTCAATGCATCGCTGAAATACGATATCCTCCCCTGGCTTTATGTAATAGGCCGCGTACGCGTCGATAACCAGAACATCACCTATCAGGAAAAATTCTATGCTTCGACAGTGAATACACTTGCCGGATCGGACAAAGGTATGTATGCCGAAAACCGCACTATGGACCGCACCACCTACGCCGACATCATGGCTTCAATGAACAAGAACTTCCTTGACAACCGTCTGAATCTCAACGCTCAGTTCGGTGCATCGATCAACGATATGCTTGAAGAAGGCAATTCTGTATCCGGCGGCCTGATTCACGTTCCCAATGTATTTGCAATCGGCAACATCGACAAGGGCAGCTTCAAGCACAACGACCTTTCCTGGCACGACCAGATTCAGTCAGTGTTCGGCAGCGTCGAACTCGGATGGGACAGCCAGTATTACCTGACCGTAACCGGCCGTAACGACTGGGCTTCGATGATGGCATTCACCGACAAGCTGAGCTACTTCTATCCATCGGTAGGCGGCAGTTGGCTTATAAGCGAGACGTTCCGTGAACAGCTTCCGCAGGCCATCTCATTCCTGAAAGTGCGCGGATCGTGGGCCGAAGTGGCAAAATCTCCGAACCGTTATCTGACACATCCGCAGTTTGAATACTCCGATCAGAAAGACCAGTATGAATGGCCGTCGATCCACTACAATCCCAACCTCAAGCCCGAAAACACCAAATCGTGGGAAATCGGTCTGAGCACCAAGTTCCTCAACAACACAATCGGATTCGACATCACCTATTATAAATCGAATACGTTCAATCAGACTTTCAAGATCCCGGCATCGAAATCATCGGGCTACACCTACAACCTTGTACAGACCGGTAACATCGAGAACCGCGGTATCGAAGCCGCCCTCACCTATCAGAACCAGTGGGGTAACTGGCGCTTCAACACCGGCATCACCTACTCGCTCAACCGCAACAAAGTGATCGAGCTTGCCAATGGCGCACTTGATCCTGAAACAGGCATGCCGATCGAAATGTCATACTTCCCCGCCACCTCCTGCCTCGGTATGTCGGGCGGTCCGGCCGTGCTCCTCTATGTAGGCGGCTCGATGGGCGACATCTACAGCAACCTGCGTCTGCGTCAGAGCCCCAACGGATACATCTGGCGTGATCCCTCGACGGGCAACGTACAGCTCGAACAAGTGGATTATTTCAAGGTTGGATCGGTGCTTCCGAAATTCAACATGGGCTGGACCGGCACACTTGGCTGGAAAGACCTTGCTATAAGCTGGGCAGTAACAGGCCGCTTCGGAGGTCAGGTAATCTCCGACACCCAGGCCTATCTTGACCGCTACGGCGTTTCAGAAGTCTCGGCAATCGCCCGCGACAACGGCGGCGTGGCCGTTCCCGGCAACGGTGTTGTAGACGCTCAGAATTATTACGAAACGATCTCGGGAGCTGCCGGCACATATTATGTGTATGACGCCACCAACGTTCGTCTGGCCGACCTCACGATATCCTACACAATTCCGCGCATGAAGCTGAAAAATATCGCCGACGTGACCCTGTCGCTCACCGGCAAGAACCTTTGGATGATCTATTGCAAGGCTCCGTTTGATCCCGAGAGCACCTCGGCAACAGGCAACAACTTCTATCAGGGCGTTGACTACTTCCAGCAGCCGAGCCTCCGCACCTACGGTTTCAATGTTAAATTCACATTCTGATCCACGACAAGACAATTATGAAAACAAAAATTTATAAAAATATAGCGACCTTAATGATGGGCGGCAGCCTCTTGCTCGGCGCAGCAGGATGTACCGACAAATTTGAGGACTTCAACACCAACCCCAAAGCCCCCACCATGGGGGAAATGGAAGGCGACTTCGCCTACACGGCCACGCTGATCGGCAACATGATTCCGGTTGTAGCCATCGGTCAGGAGAACGACTTCCAGATGATCTATCAGATGATCGGTTGCGAATACGGCCGCATGACCTCGGCAAGCAACATGTGGGGCACCGACGGTATGTTCGCCACATATAACCCCCGCTTAGGCTGGCAAGGTTATCCCTTCGACAAAATGATGTCGGACTACATGTACACCCCGTATTTCAAGATCCGCGATGCATCAAACGGCGAAGGCCTCGTTTATCACTGGGCCAATCTGCTCCGCATCTTCGGCACAGTGCAGATAAGCGATATGTACGGTCCCACACCGTTTACCATGGTAGGCTCAGGCAACAACTTCGCCGTAGCATATGACGATATGCCTGATCTGTACAATGCGATGTTTGCCGAACTCGATGAAGCGATTGCGGCACTCAAGGAAGCATCGGGCACAAACGCCACATTTGCAAATACTGACTACATTTACCATGGCGACATCTCGAAATGGGTGAAATTCGCCAACACGCTCAAGTTGCGCATGGCAATGCGTATCGTCAACCCCAACCCGACACTGGCTCAGCAGAAAGCAGAAGAGGCAGTGGCCGACATGGGCGGTCTGATTTCAGAACCCGCAGACGCAGCCTGGTCAGACAACATTCCCGGCGGTAACGCACTCAACAAAGTAACCGCAATTTGGGGAGAAGGCCGCATCAGCGCCGACATCACCGCCTACATGAACGGTTACAGCGACCCGCGTCTTGAAAAATATGCGAAAACGGCCGAAGACGGATCATACACGGGCGCCCGCAGCGGCGTCTACCGCTATAGCGAAGGCTTCTCCGACTACTCGCTCACGATCTATGAATCCGGCGACAAACTGCTTTCGATCTCAGCCAGCGAATCATGGTTCCTGCGTGCAGAAGGCGCACTCCGCGGCTGGAACATGGGCGGAACGGCAAAAGAGCTCTACGAACAGGGCGTGACCGTTTCGATGCAGGAACGCGGCGCAACAATAGGCAACTATCTTGAAAGCGAAGCCACTCCGGCCAACTATACCGCCCTCGAGAACGCCTCCTACAACTGCGCAGCACAGAGCACAATCTGCCCGAAATATGATGAAAACGCCAGCTTCGAGACCAACCTTGAACGCATCATCGTGCAGAAATGGCTCGGCAACTTCCCCAACGGCTGGGAATCGTGGGCCGACTTCCGCCGCACAGGCTATCCGAAATGGTTCCCCGTTGTCAACAACCTTTCGACCGACGGCGTGACTTCGGAACGCGGCATGCGCCGTATCCCCTACCCGCAGTCGGAATTCAACACCAATGCAGCCAATGTCAAAGCCGCCATCCAGATGCTCGGCGGTCCCGACACCGGCGCAACAGATCTCTGGTGGGCTAAAAAGAACTAATTTAACCCTAATATCTTAATCATCTATCAATTTTTATCAAACAATGAAAGGACTTAAATCAATATTATTCGCAGCAGCAGCACTGATCACCGCACCGGCGGTGATCACCTCCTGCGACGATTGGACTGAAGCCGAACCGGAGGATTTCTATACCCCTCCGACACCGGGCTACGAAAACAACCTCAAGGACTACTACAATTCACCACACAAGGTGATGTTCGGATGGTTCGGCAACTGGGGCGGCACACTCAAAAAGAACTCGCTGATGGGTCTGCCCGACTCGATCGACTACGTGGGCCTCTGGCTCGTGTGGGGCAATGTGACACCCGAACAGCAGGCCGACCTTGATGCTTTCCACGCCCGCGGATCGAAAACCGTCATGTCGTGGACCGCACGCAACATCGGCGAAAACCTCACCCCCGAGGGATACACTCCCGAGGAATACTGGGGATTCGACGAAACCGAAGAATCAAGAATCGAAGCTGTAAAACGCTATGCTCAAGCCATCGTCGACACCTGCACCAAATATCGTATCGGCGGCTATGACCTCGACATGGAAGCTACAGGCACACTGATGAATTTCAGCCAGCGCAATGTCGTCAACGAATTCCTCCGCTATCTCCGCGCCGAATTCGACAAACAGGGCAAAATGCTGTGCGTCGACATCCCCGGCGGTTCAGGCTGGCTCGGATATTACACGCTGCTTGATAACGACGTGATCGAATCTCTCGACTATATCATGTGGCAGACCTATGAACTCGGTCACTATGGCCTGAATGATTTCTTTAGCTCCGTAGAAGGCAGAAACCCGGCGATGTTCAAAGAAACACTCTCGAAATCGGTGGTCTGCGCCACATTCGAACGTGCCATTGACAAACACTATTTCAACGATCACAGCACATGGCAATCGTCGACCGGTCTTCCTCACGCAGGTCAGGGAGCCTACCACATCGAGTATGACTACGCGGGCAATCCCGACTACCCGACGGTACGCGCAGGCATCGCCACCCAGAATCCTCCTATCAGAAATTAATCTAATCAAAAAGCAAAGGAAAAAACTATCATGAAAAAATTCGCAATAAACATACTATCGATCGGTGTGCTTGCTGCAGCATTCACTTCATGTGACGATGCTAAAAACGACGTGATCGAAAACCGCGTCTACATAGCTGAAGCAGCTTCGACACCGCTTTCCGACATCCTGATGGGTGACGAAGGCACCGTAGTTACAGCGCCTGTCACCATCCGCCTTGCCAAGCCTGCGGCCACCGATGTCGCAGTCAAGCTCGCCATGCGTCAGAGCGATCTCGATGAGTACAACAAACGCAACCAGACAACCTACGAAATCGTTCCGAGCGAATACGTTTCGATGCCGGAAGATGTAGTTATCAAAGCCGGAGAGCTTTCAGCAAGCGTTCCCGTACAGGTTACAGCGTTCAAAGGCGAAGGTGGTATAAACTACGCATTACCGGTAGCGATCGCCACATCCAACGGAATGGAATCGACTGTTTCAACAAGCAAGTTCATTTATGCCCTTGCGGCACCATTGAAACAAGCCGTGCCGAGTTTCCGTCACAACAACGGCTGCCGTCTGCAACCGGCCGACACCGACTGGGGACTCCGCCTGTCGAACTACACCCTTGAATGGTGGGTACGCGTAACCGGCACCGACAACCCCGACAACGGTTACTCAGTGAACAACCAGGCTATCTTTGCCAACGGCTCGGGCAATACGGAGCTTTACATCCGCTTCGGTGACCTTGTATATTCCGAGGGTTATAGATATAAAAACAACTTCCTGCAGGTCAAGACGATGGGCTCGCAGTTCGACACCGGCGACCCGACCAAGGGCAAAGGCCTCGAAAGCGGCGCATGGTATCACTTCGCACTCACCTATGACGCATCGACCGGCACAACAATCCTTTACAAAAACGGTTCTCCGCTGTCGCAGCTTACAACAGCCGTCGGCACAGCAATGGAATTTGACCACCTGAACATGTTTGACTCAGGCTCGTCCTACTTCAGGGACAACGTTGAAATGGCACAGGTACGTCTTTGGAAAGTGACCCGTTCAGCCGATCAGATTGCCAATTTCATGCGCAAAGAAGTAAGATACACCGATCCGAACCTCGTGTTCTATCTGCCTATGAATGAAGGCGAGGGAGCCACGGTGCTTAAAGATGTGACCGGCAACGGCCATGACATGCAGATCGGTCAGGGCGGTAGCAACGGTTCAAAAAACACCGCCTTCGCATGGAACGAATATGATTTCTCATCACTCTAATCATCACCCGACAAAGCAATGAAAAAATTTTGGAAATATATAGCAGCATGCGCTGTAGTGGCATCGATGATGCCACTCACCGCGTGCGACGACGATGACACCGTAGATCCGTATGATATCAACTACGTGTATCTCTACCAGCCGAATTCAACGTTTGCCAACGTAGAATACAAAGCCAACGGCGACTTCATGTCAGGACTGACAGATCCGCTGAAAACGGTACCCGTACGTCTCACCAAACCTGCACCGAGCAATCTTCAGATCGAAGTAGCCATTGATCCGACTCTTGTCGACGAATACAACGAGGCCAACGGAACAGAGTATAAATTCCTTGAGGGTGCCCGCATTGACAATCCGGTTATGACAATTGCCGCCGGCGAATACATCACCCCCGATTCCATAACCATAAGTTTCGGCGACCACAGCGGCTTCATGACGGAGGAAAGCAATCTGATCCTTCCTGTCGTGATTCGCAGCGGCTCAGGGCTCACCATATCGAAAAGCAGCCGTATATTCCTGACATTCAATTCGACATACCGTCCGAACATTGTGTCTCTGACCACGACGGAAAAAGTGTTCAGAGCAGCACTTACAGCCGACAACTGGCAAGACAACATCAAAAAACTGACCCTGACAGATCTGTTCAGACTGTCCTACAAACCGTATGAGGAAGTAACATTGAATCTTGCCATAGATCAGAGCAAGGTCGCAGAATACAATACGGCCAACGGCACAAACTATGAGTTCAAATCAGATGCAACGCTTGAATCCAACGCAGTGACAATCGCCACCGACGCATCGGACGCAGGCATCAGCATCAACACCGGCGATCTGACCGGCATCGCTCAGGAAAAGGGATATCTGATTCCTGTCACACTCACCTCGGCAACAGGAGCATCCGTTGAATACGACGAAGGTATGACTGTTTACGTAATAGTGCGCGGTATAGCCCGTGAACTCAATGTCAGTGAAGCGTTCTATAACGGATCTCAGATTGACTATCCGGTAACCTGCACCGTCAACGGAAGCGACTGGTCGGATGTCATCAACATGGACAAATACGACTATGAGGAAATTGACACCGGAACACCTATAGAAATGGATTTCGGCAAAGTTGTAAACCTCTCATCTATATTCATTTACCACTACGGCAGGTACTATTCCGCGACAAGTGCCAAACTTGAAACCAGCGTTGACGGAACCAACTGGACCGACTGGGGCGAAATCGAATATGCCGGAATGAAACAGTACTACATAAACCTCGTTCCCGCAACCAATGTACGATATGCCCGCCTGACATTCCTCAAGGAATATAGCTACGGAATCGAAATAGACGGCATGAGATTCTATGCCGAATAAATACAAGCCATCCGTTTTAGCATAAACGGTTAATGATAATAATCGGGAATCCCGGGACAGTGATGTTCCGGGATTCTTTTCGTCCAATACGAAAATCCGTTGAATCGCGGGTGGGGCGTATCCGTCCGAAAAGTATCCGTCCGAAAAAGGCCGCCTATGCCAAAGTTTTTTTACTGGCGAACTTTGCGGCAAAA
>CABUBG010000041.1:0-20918 GCA_902489785.1 uncultured Porphyromonadaceae bacterium | reverse complement strand
GCTACGGCGCCGGATCCTACGAGCTGGCCCGGCCGCCATGAACGAGGCGGTGTCGGGATAGAACGAGGCGGAAGCGTCGAAATAGCGCGAATTGTTCATGAACTCCTCGCCGATGCCGATCACACGGTCGATATGGCTGTGACGCAGCAGATTTGCCACTGCCTGGTAGAGGCGAGCCGGCGGCATGCTCTCGTGCATCACATCGCTGAGAATGAGTGTGGACGTGCGTGAGCCGGTGGCGCGGCGGGCCATGAAGTCGATGGCGGGCGTGAGCGAGTGGAGATCGGAAGTGTAGGAATCGTAGATGAGCATGCAGTTGTTGACGCCCTCAATCACGTTGAGGCGTGTGCCCACCGGGGTGAGATGCGCCATTTTCAGAGCTATCTCCGCTGAAGAGCAGCCGAGATAGAGCATCAGGGCCAGACAGTGGATGACATTCTGGATGTCGGCGCTGGCAGTGAAGGGCACGGTGATCTGCGCTGTCTCGTGGAGATAGTTGTAGGTGATGACCGTGGTGTTGCCTTTGGCTTCGGTGGAGGAGACGAAGATGGGGGCGTCGACGTCGGTGTGCGACCAGTTGAGCTCGATGTCGGGGTGGCATGTGCGCCTTACCGAACGGGTGATCATCTCGTCGTCGCTGCAATAGATCAGGCATTTGCAGTCGCGCATTAGGCTCACCTTCTCGTCGCATTTCTGCTCGATGGAGCGGAAGCCGTCGGCATGCTCGTTGTTGATGTTGGTGATGATGCCGATTTCGGGAGCGATCATGGATTTGAGCGAGGCCATCTCGCCGCGCTGCGACACACCGGCT
Source organism: uncultured Porphyromonadaceae bacterium (assembly GCA_902489785.1). Classification (GTDB taxonomy): domain Bacteria; phylum Bacteroidota; class Bacteroidia; order Bacteroidales; family Muribaculaceae; genus Paramuribaculum. The sequence goes on along the minus strand of CABUBG010000041.1, from coordinate 20,107 downwards.
TCGATGATAGCGAGTTCTGTGTCGTGGTTTATCTCCCACAGCGAGAGTGGCACACCGATCTGCGAGTTGAAGCTGCGCGGGCTGCGGACTATGTGGTAGCGGTCGGCGAGCAGCTGATAGAGCCATTCCTTGACTGTCGTTTTGCCGCGGCTGCCTGTGATGCCGATTACTTTGCCGGCAAACTGACGGCGGTGTTCGCGGGCTATGGCCTGGAGTGCTTTCGTGACGTCGGGGGTGACGATGAATTCGGCATCGGTGAAGGCCTTCATCGATTCTGGTATGTAGCTGACAACAAACGAGCGTACACCCTTTTCGTAGAGTTCACGTATGTAGCGGTGGCCGTCGTTGGTGGCGGTGGAGATAGCGAAGAAAAGCGATTCGTCGGGGTAGGTGAGCGAGCGGCTGTCGGTGAGCAACACGCTAATGGTGTGGTCGGAAGCGCCCGGTTCGAGATTGAGTAATCGACGGATTTGCTGTGTAGTGATCTGTGACATTATTTTTGTGTTATATTGTCGATGGCCTCGGCCAGATAAGGGGCTTCGGCCAATAATTTGTCGAGTTGAAGGCTTGTTTCGTCCTGAAAACGCTGCATGGCAGAGTCGTCGGCCGTGAGCTGGCGGTGGCGCAGCCGGCGGGTGATTTTGGCGCATCGGGCGGCCAATGCGAGCGTCGCGGCTGAGAAGAATGCTGAGGCGAAGCGCTCAAACACGTAGTCGGATGCCGTTTCCGAGGGGTGCATCATGTCGGCGGCGCAGAAGCGATAGTCGCGGAGGTCGTCGATGAGGAGCTCGTAGGAGGGGAAATAGTCGGTATGATCTGACGACTTAACCACTTGGTCGACAGCTAAAAGCAGCGTCGACTTGCTGAGCTGGTTGCCATGGAGCCCGTCGGCAATGTGGCGCACGGGGCTTACCGTGAGCAGGATCTTGGCGTCGGGAGCGACGAGGCGGATGGCGCGGATGGCGGCTTCGATGTGGCTGACACACTCGCTGATGCTCAGGCGGCGGCGCGTGAAGCGGAGGGCGGGCAATTTGTGGCAGTTGGCCACGATTGCAGCGTCGGCGGTCGTCTCGTAGACCCATGCCGTGCCGAAAGTGAGGAGAATGGTGTCGGTGCATTTCAGCCGGCGGTGAGCGGCGTCGATAATGCCGTTGAGCGTGTCGAGCATGTGTCGGCCATCGGTCTCAGAAAGCCGCGAGTGGCATTCGAAGCAGTGCCAGAGGCCGTCGTGCTGGAAGATATCGCGCGGTTCGAAATGGCGGCCGTCGGCGATGCGCTCCACACATTGCCGGATGCTTGCGGGATTGTAGAGGGTGCCCGTGGGGTTGACCGAAATGTTGAACAGACGGTCGCGCAGTCGGGAGCCGATGTTTTCGGCAAAGCAGGATCCGAGCGCAAGGATGACTGAGCGGTGGCTGATCCGCCACGGCGAGGGGTTAATGTCGGCTATTGTCCGGAAATCCATGATGCCGTTTGTTTTTCGATGCCGTTTATTTATATATAAAATGTGTCAGTACATTTTATAGTCGACGGAAAGGACGTTGAATTCGGTGCGCCGGTTCACCTGATCGGCTGCATCTCGGTCGGCCTCGTCGGGAAGCGCGAGGATGAACTCTTCGGTGAGCACGTCGCCCTCCTTAAACTGCGGATAGAGGCGTGCCACACGTTTGGTGACGGTCTTGGGCCTGGTCTTGCCGTAGCCCTGATATTGCAGACGGTCGGGCGAGATTCCGGCTGCGATGAGATAGTCGACAACCGATTTGGCGCGGCGGTGAGAGAGGTCGATGTTGTATTCATCGGAGCCGTGTCGGTCGGTGTGTGATGTCATCTCGATGGTGATGTTGGGGTTGTCCTTCAGGAGGGTGGCCAGCTGGTCAAGCGCCTGCTTCGATTCGGGGCGGAGCGTGGCCCGGTCGAAATCGTAGAATATGTTTTCGACGATGTTGGGCTTCGAGAGGGAGGCGAGCATGAAATCGATGCCATATTCGGCGTCCTGCTCAAGGGTGTCGGTGGAGAATTCCTGACGTGCGTTGAGATAACCGCGGGCACCGGCGAGCATGGCATAGCTGACGCCGCGCTGCAGGGGGAAGCTGTAGTAGCCGTCGGCGCGTGTGGCTGTGCGCTGGTTGGAGCCGTCGGTGCCTACGATGCGCACCACGGCGCCGTTGATGGGCTCTTCATCGTGGTCGGTCACCCAGCCGTTAAGTTCGATTTTCAGGTCGGGCAGCTCAAAAGAGTAGAGGTGGTCGTAGCCGCGTGCGTCGCCGCGATTGGAGCTGATGAAGCCCATAGGAATTTTCGCGGAGCGGTCGAACGTGATGCCGAAATCGTCGCCGGACGAGTTTATCGGTGTGCCCATGTTTGTCACTTTCCAGTGGCCGTCGGGCTGGAGGTCGGCGCGGAAAATGTCGAGGCCGCCGAGACCGGGATGTCCGTCGCTGGCAAAATAGAGGATGCTGTCGGAATAGACATAGGGGAATTCCTCATTGCCTTCGGTGTTGATCTCTTCGCCGAGATTCTCGAGCGAACCCTGACGCTCGTTGAGGTTGATGCGCCAGATGTCTTTGCCTCCGGTGCCGGGCATGTCGCTGGAGAAATAGAGATATTCACCCGAAGGACTGACAGCGGGGTGGCCGAAGCTCGATATGGTGTCGTTGGTGATCTCCAGCTTCACCGGAGCGCTCCACTGCGCGTCGCTGCGTGTCGATGTGAAGATCTCGACGGCGGTGTTGGAGTTGGGCGAACGGCGGGCTTTGGTGAGATACATCATGTTGCCGTCGGGAGTGAACGAGACGATGCCTTCGTCGAGGTCGGAGTTTAGCTCGCCTTCCACCGGCTCGGGACGCATCCACTGGCCCTGTTCGTTTTTCGTGACCATCCAGATGTCGCTTTTCTTCATGCCGGTGATCTCGCTGCGGTTGGTGCCCTTTACTTTTTCGTTGGTTGTGGTGTAGTAGAGGATGTCGCCGTTGAACATCGGGGCGAAATCGGAGCGGCGCGAGTTGAACTGTCGGGCGTTGCGCACCACGTAGCGTGTGGGGTGTTCCTTCAGGTTGAGAGCGAGGCGCGAGCCTTCGAGGCCGGCGTTGGCTTCCGGGGATCCGGGCACCTGCATGAGATATTCTTCATAGGCGCGCACGGCCTGAGCATATTTGCCGTCGGCCTGGAGCATCTGGGCAAGATAGAGCTGAGCCGCCGGCTCGGGATATCCGTAGCGTATGGCGTTCTGATAGGCTGCCGATGCGCGGGCAAACTGATTGAGCTTGCGATGGGCTTCGGCCATTTTGAACGCCACTTCGCCGCGCTTGGAGCGTTCGTCGCGTTTGAGATTGTTGTAGATCTTGCGGTAGGTGACCGAAGCATCGTAATATTCGCCGCGAGCCATCTGTGCGTCGGCTGTGGCGAGCTTGGGCCCGCGGCATCCCGAAAGGATAGCCACCGACAGAAGTATCACTGCTGTGAGAATGGATTTTTTCATGTCAGAATAACGGATTTTCGTTGCCGATTATTATTTGCCACCGGCTAAGCGGAGGCATTTTTGAGAGAAAGAAGCGGAAACCGGCCGACCGCTATTGATTGCGTTCTTTGCGACAGGCACTTTCGAATTCATTTTTCAACCGTGGCGTATTGTAGCGCGTTGATATTTCTTCTTTGAATTCTTCAAATTCCTTAACGGTTTCGTCGTAGGCTTCCGGATCGTATTCACGATTGCTGAAGGTTTCGTCGACTTCATACTCGAGCTGCACGTAGCGCTCGGCGTCGGTTTTTATCGAATCCGGGATGCCGTTGCCGTGAAAGAAACAATACCATACACCGGCTCCGATGGCTATAGATACAATCAGGATAATGGTGATCGTGAGGGCTTTATGCATCCGGCCGGCACTGCCGTCGGGAACGGCTTGATGAGAGCCGCCGGAGTGGTCGTTCTTGTCTTTTTCGATTTTGCGTCTGTCTTTCCGGTCGCTATGCGAAGAGGATTTTTCCTTTCCGCCGCTCCGGCCGCGATCTATTTCGGTCTCGTCATCGTCGTGGAGGGTTATGACCGTAGCGATATCGTCGACGGCATTGCCGCCGGCCGTCTTCAATGAGGCGCTCAGCTCGGTTTCTTCATCGTCGGCCGGCGAATGGTGTCCGGCATTTTTGTCGTCACCGGTTTCGGCCGAGAGGGAAGAGTAATGCAACTTGCGGCCTGTCAGCGCTTCATAGAGCTGTGAGGCATCGGCATAGCGGTCGGCTATGCGCATGGACATGGCCTTGATTATGGTGCGGCGCACCGATTTAGGCGTCGAAGCGGGAAGCAGGGAGCCGATCACCGAGGCGTTGATCTCATTGGATTTCGGTGGAGTCTGGCCGGTGAGGCAGAAGAGCAGCGTTGCCGCGAGCGAATAGACGTCGGCTGACGGCGAAAATTCTGTGATGCCGATATATTGTTCGACGGGAGAGTAGCCGTCGGAGAATCCGAGCGTGTTGATGGTGGCGGTGGCGGATCCGTCGGAGTTGTAGTGCTTCGACAGTCCGAAGTCGATAAGCGTGGGAATCTGTTTTCCGTCGGACTTCTTCGACAGCATGATGTTGGCGGGCTTGATGTCGAGATGGGTTATGTGGTTGGCATGCAGAAAGGCTACAGCATCGATGAGCGGCACGATGATCTGCATGGCTTCGGCGACAGAGAGGGCGCCGTTGTGCTCCATGACATAATCTCTAAGCGATTTGCCGTGGAGATATTCCATCACGTAGTAGGCGGTGTTGTTGGCCTCGAAGACTTCGCTGACGTTGACGATGCCGGGATGCTTTCCGGCGATGGGCTGGAGGCGGCGTGCTTCGGCGATGAAGTCTTTGCGGGAATTCTGCACGCGCGATGCGCTGGGCCTGGAGTATGATACGGAAAGTGACGATCCGTCGCGGTCGCAGTCATTGGAGAGGAAATGCTCTTTGATGGCGACAAGCGCTTTTGCGGGGACCCCGGCGGCGGTGATGTCGACAGTGGCGAGATAGGTGATACCGAATCCGCCGGCTCCGAGTGTCTTGATGATGTTGTAGACGTTGGAAGGCGATTTCAGCATTGTGCATGCGGGGAGGGCAGATGTCGGTGTTTCCATAAATGCGCGAATATGACAGGTTGTTGATACAGCCGGGGTTGGTTTGTGCTACAAAATTAAGTCATTATTGGCTGATTCGGAAATGTTTGGGTTAAAAAATCGCATCTATTTTTACGGATATCGCAATAATTGTTGCAAATCGTTGTCGGGCGAGAGAAGCCGGAAGGGGGAATTCGGTGGAAGAATAGGTTGAAAAATGTGTTGTAAAACACGTGGAGAAAATGGCTGAGAAATTTGCAAAATCGAACTTTGCGCATTAACTTTGCGTTATAGAAACAAAGGCTAAAAAGCCGTTGCCAACAAAGGACATTGACATACCACATCAAAGTTGATTGGGAAACTCATCAATTATAAGTGAAATACCGAGACAAGCTTGGTCGGCTGATGGCGGGCCCCATCCCTTCGGGGAGGCTTTTAAGCCCAGGCGGATTACAAAGGTCGGCGAGCTCTCAAAACCTGTCTATCGGAGTTTCATCGCATCCTTTGGTGTGGCCATTATAGCTCCGGAAGCGATTGCAAATGACAGCAATGGCTTCCGGAGTTTTTTGTTGTGGCGAAGGAAGTTGGTGGAAATGAGAAAGGCAGCTAACGCGGGGTGGACCGTGGTAGCTGCCTTTGGTTAGAGGTCGGGGGCTCGGGGCTGATCAGGCTTTCTTGGCCGTGGCTTTCTTGGCCGGAGCTTTTTTAGCTTTGGAAGTTTTTTCTGCGGCGGGTTTCTTGGCAGCAGGTTTCTTAGCGGCAGGTTTTGCGGCGGGTTCTTTGGCCGGTTCGGCTTTCTTTTCGCGCAGGAGATGCTCTTCGTTGAAGTGTTCGATGTTTTTGCGCATCGAGCTTACTTCCTTGTTGAGGGTCTCGATTTCCTGTTCCTGATTGCGGATGGTGGTGAGCAGGGCGTTGAGCTCTTCGTTGTCGATGGAGAGCGGGTATTGCTCTTCGACGCGCACGATGAAGTCGGCCAGCACGTTCATGTAGTTGGTAAATGCCTGGAAGGGCGTCTCATAGGGGCTGAAGTTGGAATGAGCGGCTCCGTCGGCGAAGTGCTTGGTGGCCATGTAGAAGAGGTGGTCGGCGGCCTGGAGATAATACCAGTCTTGTTTCAAGCGGCGGTCGTCGCAGAGGCGAACGCGTTCGGCCACGGAATAGAGTTTTTCGAAAGCTTCGTTCTGGAGCTTGTTGCCGAGCCATGCTGTTGTGTCGCGTGATTCGTCGGTCCATGAGATGGGGTGCATGATTGAGAGCTCGCCGACCGGTTTGAGCTTGGAGATGGCTTCGGTCGGGGTGACAAATTCCACGCCGCGTTCTTTTGCGAAATAGGGGAGTGCTTCGAGGAATTGGAAGATGCCGGTCTCGCGTGTCTGGAATTCGCCGAACGTCTCGAGGTTCATGGAGAGGTTGATGATCTGTTCTTCGGCGGGTGTCGAAGCGATCCAGTCGATGTATTTGTCGGCGGTTAGGGGATAAGCATCCCATTCGGTGTTGCTGAAGCGTTTTGCGATGTCGTCGCTCATCTTGGCGTTGCGCAGGAGGATTTTCAGCTTGGGAGCGGAAGCGGCGCTGTAGACATAGTTGGGCGATTTCCAGCCGAGAATGTGTTTTGCACCTTCGGTGATGACACCTTTATAACCCATGCTGAGGATCTGGGGAGCCATTTCGTCGCAGTAGATAAGCTCGGTGTTGCGGAGCACTTTCGGGGTGACGCCGAAGAGTTCGCGGATCTTATCGTCGTGCACTTTCACCTGGCTTGCGAATTCTTCAGGGTCGGTGAGCGATGAGAGGGAGTGGGCATAGGTCTCGGCAAGGAATTCGACGCGGCCGGTGGCTGCGAGTTTCTTGAGGAGGTCGATGAATTCGGGCACATACTGCTCGCACTGCTCCAGGGCTACGCCGGTGATTGAGAGGGCGAAGCGGAAGTTGGGATGCTGCTCGAGCATGCGCAGGAGGCTTTCGGCAGCCGGGATGTAGCTGCGCTGTGCTATGCGGGTGACGATATCGTCGTTGGTGAAATCGTCGTAATAGTAGTGATCGTTGCCTATGTCGAAAAAGCGGTATCTTTTGAGGCGGAACGGCTGATGGATTTGGAAATAAAAACAGATAGCTTTCATGATTTTATCGTGGAGAGGTGTTGATGGTTTCGTTAATAATTAAGGTTGATGCTTAAGGGGGATTCAGCGGTTGTTGATGACGCGTTTGTATATGTCGATCACTTTCGCGCCGGCTTTATCCCATGTGATGCGGTTGACTTCGTCGAGGCCGTCTTCACGGAGCTGCTTGTACATAGCAGGGTAGGTGATGATTGAATGGATGGCGTCGGCCATGGCGTCGATGTCCCAGTAGTCGGTTTTGATGACATTGTTGAGGATCTCGGCGCAGCCGCTCTGCTTGGAGATGATGGAGGGGACGCCCATCTGCATGGCTTCGAGGGGCGAGATGCCGAAGGGCTCCGAAACGGAAGGCATGATGTAGACATCGCTGGCCTTAAGCATTTCATAGACCTGCTTGCCTTTCTGGAAACCTGGGAAATGGAAGCGGTCGGCGATTCCGCGCTCGGCGGCCAGAAGGATCATCTTGTCCATCATATCGCCTGAGCCGGCCATTACGAAGCGCACGTTGTGGTTGTTTTTGAGCACCTTTGCCGCTGCTTCAACAAAGTATTCCGGACCTTTCTGCATGGTGATGCGGCCGAGGAATGTGACCACTTTTTCTTTGGGCTTGTTCACTTCGACGTTGAGCAGCTCGTCGCTCAGCGGGGTGACAGCGTTGTGGACGGTGGTCACCTTGGCGGGATCGATGCCGTATTTCTCGATCACGGTCTGGCGTGTGAGGTTGCTGACGGTGATGATGTGGTCGGCCTGGTTCATGCCGTCCTTTTCGATGCCGAACACGGTGGGGTTGACATTGCCGCGCGAGCGGTCGAAGTCGGTGGCATGCACATGGATCACGAGGGGCTTGCCGGTAACCTGTTTGGCGTGGATGCCGGCGGGATATGTGAGCCAGTCGTGGGAGTGGATGATGTCGAAGTCGAGAGTGCGAGCGATGACGCCGGCGCAGATCGAGTAGTTGTTGATCTCTTCGAGGAGGTTGTCGGGATAGCGGCCGGAGAATTCGAGGCATCCGAGATCGTTTGTGCGCATGTAGTTGAAGTCGGCATAGATGTTTGACCTGAGTTTGAAGTAGAGGTCGGGATCCATGTATTTGCCGATGCGCTGCTCGACGTATTCGCGGCTGACGTCGCGCCAAGCTATGGGGATCTGGGAGGCACCTATAATATTAGCGAAGCTTTTGTCTTCATCGCCCCAGGGCTTTGGGATGACGAATGATATTTCCATATCGCCACATTCCCACATACCTTTTGTGAGGCCGTAGCTGGCAGTGCCAAGACCGCCGAGAATATGAGGGGGGAATTCCCACCCGAACATTAGAGCTTTCATATAGCGTGAGAGTGTGACGGATTAGATGTTGAATTTCTTAAGAGTCTTGATGGTGCGAAGGATGCCGGCAACGTTAGTGGCGTGGCTGATGGCACCGCGGCCGGAGAATGGCGGGTTGCCGTCGTAGAGCTGCGAGAGGGATCCGACGCAGGCATTGGTCATTTCGTCTTCATAGCCGATGAGCATGCGGTCGATGTAGCTAACGCCGCTGAGGCCGAACACTTTGAGATAGGCGTCGGCATAGAAGCTGAAGAGCCATGGACGTGCGGGGCCGTTGTGGAGGGCCATTTCGCGTTCGTCGGGCGAGCCCAGATAGTTGGGACGATAGCCGAAGCTCTTGGGCGAGAGGGTGCGCAGGCCTTTGGGGGTGAGGAGCTCGCGTGTCACCACGTCGAGCACGCCTTTGCGCTGGCGACGGTCGAGCGGCGAATAGTCGAGGCCGATGGCCACGGCCATGTTGGGGCGCACCGACGGGTCGGCGTAGTTGTCGTTGACATAGTCGTAGAGATAGCCGTAGTCGTTGAGGAAGGTGGCGACGAAAACCGGTTTGAGGCGTTCGGCCACATCATTGGCGCGGTTGACGAGGTCGGTGTAGGCGTCTTTGCCTTCGGCGAGTTTGGCGGTGAAGACAAGAGCGTTGTACCATAAAGCGTTGAATTCGACCAACAGTCCGGTGCGCGGAACGACGGGACGGCCGTAGAGCGAAGCGTTCATCCATGAAACCGGGGTGTCGGTGCCGACGGTGCGGATCATGCCGTCGGGCTGCACCTGCAGGTTGGGATGACGGTTGGCGAGGATGTAGTCGACTATCTCGGCGATGAGCGGCATGTATTTTTCATAGCATGCGTCGGAGCCGTAGGCTTTGGCATATTGCTGGAGTGCCCAGATGCACCACAGTGGGATGTCGGGCAGGTCGATGCCCATGATGCGGCGGTCGGGGGCGCCGGTGATCATGAAGTTGGAGAGCGCTTTTGAGGCCGTTTCCATGATGGCTTCGTAGTCGTCGCGGTGATCGATGGAGATGGTGTTGCCGGGGAGCGCCATGAAAGTGTTGCGGGCGAGGATTTTGCCCCAGGGATAGCCGGAGAGCATGAACATGCCGTCGGCGTCCTTGAGATAGAACTGCTTGGCGGAGTTCTTCAGGCAGTTGAAGAAGCTGGTGCGGCAAGTGCGGGTGGCGATTTCGCTTTCATACATTTTGGCGAGAGAGCGGGGCGACACTTCCGACAGGCCGGCGGAGAAGATGATGGATTCGCCTTTCTTGATGGGGATTTCGAAATAGCCGGGCACCCAGAGGTCTTCGGTGTAGGGGACGCCACGCTCCATATCTTTCACGTATTCAAAGCCGTTGTACCAGTTGGGCTCGTAGTGCCATTCGGGTTTGTGGTTGAACTGCATGAAGAGTGTGGGATAGCCCGGATAGAGGCAAGTGGAGATGCCGTTGGCGGTGGGGGCGCACTCGGTGTTGAGGTTGTCGTTGGCCATAACCAACTGGTTCACTTCGCGGAAGGCGAGCATCGGGCGGAAGCGGAGAGTGGTCTGCGAGTGAGCTTCGACGAGGGTGTAGCGTATGAGGAGGCGATTTTCGTGAGAGATGAAGATCTTTTCCTTGGTGAGGATAACGCCACCCACGCGATAAGTGGTGCGGGGCACGCTTTCGCAGTCGAATTCGCGGATGTATTTGTGACCGTTAGGACTGTAGACGCCGCCTTGGTAGCGGTGGAGTCCTAAATTAAACTGAGCGCCGTGCTGAATGACCGACACGTCCATCGAAGATAGGAGGACGTGCCAGGAATTGTCCATTTCAGGTATCGGCACAACGAGAAGTCCGTGTTGCTTGCGGGTGTTGCAGTCGACCACGGATGTACAGTGATAAGCGCCCGATTGATTTGTTCGGAGCATTTCTTTCAGAAGTGATTGCTCCAAATTGATCATGAGGCTTTTATCAAATTTCAAGTAACTCATGTGGTATTATGGATTTTTGGTTTTTTTCAGAGGGTACAAGAATTTGTTGTTAGAGTATGGCGAAAATAGTAATCTTTTGGCCGATATGCAAATTAAATCGAAAAAAATTGAAAAAAACCGCGAATATAGTGTCGCAAGCCAGACAAACATATGGTTTGAACTGTTGAAACATGTTGCGGCGGTTGGTGAAGCGTTGGATTTATATTGCCGAGTCGCAATCAGTTTTTGTTTTGTAAATCAGCCTTTCTTAATGTGTGGTCGATCTTATGGAACTCACGGGCGATCATGGCGAATGTCACGATGGTAGCCAGAGCGTCGGATACGGGGAACGACAGCCAGATCCCATCGAGACCGAATCTGTCGGTAAGGATGAGGAGTAACGGTATGAGGAAAATCACCTGTCGTGTGAGGCTGAGGAATATAGATTGCGGGATTTTGCCGATTGACTGGAAGAAATTTGTTGAAACAATCTGGAATCCAACCACGCAGAAGCATATCATGGCCAATGAAAACGCATTGGATGTGACCTGAATGAGATTGGCGTCGGTTGTGAAGAGTCGGGCTACCAGCTGCGGGCAGAATAATCCAATGGCGGCTCCGACAGAAACCACTCCCGTACCCCACACGACGGTGAGGAAGTATGCGCGTTTAAGCCGGTGTAAATTGCCTGCGCCGTAGTTGTAACCGACTATAGGCTGCATGCCCTGACACATTCCGACTACGGCCATGCAGAGGAGCGAAGTGAAGGTGGTGAAGATTCCGGCAGCGGCTACGGCGTTGTCGCCGCCGTATTCATATAGATTGGTATTGATAATGATGTTGATGAAGCAACTTGCCAGATTGACGAGCGAAGGGGCAGCTCCTATGCCTATAATGTTCCATACGGTCTTTCTCTGCAGTTTCCAGCATCCGCGTCGGAAATGGAGCGTGTTTTTCCTGTTGATGAAATGCATGAGCACATAGACGGTGAAAATGCCCATCGATATGTCGGTGGCAATCGCAGCTCCTTTTATGCCCATGTCGAGTGCGAAAATAAAGATCGGGGCAAGCAGGAGGTTGCAACCGGCACCGATAAACATCGCTTTCATGGCCTTGATGGGGTAGCCTGAAGCGCGCATCACGTTATTGAGCGAGAAGCCTATGTTCATGATGAGCATTCCGGGGAGAATCCAGGCCATGAAATCGTGGGCGTAGGGCAGCGAAGCGGGGCTTGCCCCGAATGCTATGAGGATGTCATCGAGATATATGCGCATGAGGGTCAGGTAGACGCAGGCGTTGACGATGATAAGCACGAGTGAGTTGCCGAGTGTGACTTCGGCTCCGTGCTTGTCGCGGGCGCCCAGAAGGATAGATACCCTCGCGCTGGAGCCGGCGCCGATCAGCACACCGATAGCCGCAGAGATGTTCATCACGGGGAAGGTGATGGCCAGACCGGCAATGGCTTCGGGACCGACGCCCTGTCCGATGAAAATGCGGTCGATGACGTTGTAGAGCGACATCACGAGCATGCCCACTACGGCCGGAATGCTGTATTCCCACAACAATCGGCCGATCTTGCCGCTGCCAAGGCGGTTAATGTCGCCGTTAGTAGCGCTCAGGGCGTCGTCGGATGTATGCTTGGATTCGTTCATTTTGATGCTATTTGGGATGATTGGCCGTATTTTCCGGAGCGGATGCGGTAGAGTGTCTCTTTCGTCACTCCGAGATAGGATGCTATCTGCGTGATGGTGGCGCGCTCAAGGATCTTGGGATAGCGGTTGATGAGCCAGCTGTAGCGCTCCGATGCCGAAAGCGACTGCAGGACGAGCATGCGCTCCTCGATGGTCTGATATTGTTCGAAAAGCGTTGAGATCACGTAGCTTGCCACGACGGCCATGTGCTCGTTGCCATAGGTCTGTATGAGCTTGCGGGTGTCGTCGATGGGCATGAAAATCAGTTCGGTGTTCTCGAGAAATTCAACGGTGACGATTGCGTTGGGGTCATGGATGAGCAGTGAGAACGGCATGGTCACGAACTCATCGTCGAATGAAAACGAGTAGGTGTGTTCGCGTCCCAGATGATGGTAGAAAGTGCGCGTCGAGCCTTTGCGGATGTAGAAGGCAAGGTTGCGCAAGGCGTGAATGCCCTCAAATTTTTCGCCGCGCCGGAAGTGACGCTCCGTCATGATGGACCGAAGCGAATTTTCCATCTCGGGGGTGATGTCGAGATATTGCCGGATATGGTCAACGGGATGCGCCATTAGTTTACTGAGTGAGAGGTGAGAAGATAGAGTATGGAGCAACGGACATCGTAGGGCGTGGCGTCGGCTTTTCGCGGGCGTGCCGAGAGACGGTAGTAGAATGAATTCTGTCTGTCCCACGACCGCAATGATATCTGCCGTGTGGTGGCCGGAGGGATGTCGACGGCGACGTCGCACCGGCGGCTGTGCAGGATGTTGCCGGCGGTGTCGTAATAATCGAGCTGAATACGCAGGCCGGTGATGTGACGGTCGGTGGTGTTGGTCACAAACATCGTTTCGTAGGAGGAACGGAGGGGCTTGTCGTAGCCGCTGATCTTTATGGAGTCGGGGAGCGGCGTATGCAGGGTGTCGGCTATAATGGCCGCCTCAGCTTCCGGGGTGTCGGCAACGCGAAGGCCACGGCGCGTAGTGCGCTGTGCCGCAGCTGAAAAAGCTAATGCAATCAGCAATAGAGCCGTGATTCGAATTGCTTTGGACATAGGAGGCGGGGCTAAAGATATATCGGTTCGCGAGGCAATGGCGGCTCGGGGAAAATGCGGACACAGCCGTCGTTTTCACGGTTGTCGCGGTTGGGAGTCACGGTGTAGCGCCACAGATAGGGAAGCAGCCGCCACAGATTGACTGAGAATGCGCTTTTATGGCGTTTGAACTTGATGGAGCTGTCGTCGTCGGAGAGCAGGAGCGTGAACTTGCGGGGGATGGTCAGTTTAGATCCGGCGGAAGAGGTGTAGATGTTGGCCTCATATTCGCCCCGGCCGGCCATCGGGGCGATAAGCCCCATGACGGTGCCGGGACGCATGGCCCGGTTGGGGGAAAACACGAGCACGATGGAGTAGAGCTGAGCCGGGGAGGCCGGAGTGTCGAATCCGTCTTGACGCGAAATGGCCACCGTGACGCCGGTGGCGGGAAACTGCCAGATGCCTTCGATGTGGTGGAGCGGAGCCTCCGACATGGAATGAAGGAGTGAGGAATAGTCGAAGCCGGGCGTGATGCGCGATATCTTCGGCAGCCGGTCGATGAGTTTCTTTTCAGCATGCAGGGATATTGCCGCAAACAGAGAGAAAGCGGTAAACAAGATGCTCAATATCCATTTGGCGTTTTTTCCGTCCATGCTGTCGTAAATAAATAGTCATGAGTGAATGGCGTCATTCACTGGGGTGGGATGTCAGATAGTGCCGAAGTGATATGCGAAACCGAAGCTGAAGATTTCCTTAAGCTGGAACTTGCGCCAGTCGTTGTCGGGATTGTAGGGCGTCGAAGTGTCGTAGCGCATGTGCACGTAGAGACGTGTCGAAAGGAAGCGGTTGATGTTGAAATCGATGGTGTGCTCCCAGTCGCCGTAGGCATAGTCGTAGTCGGTGAAGAGGAAGAGGCGGGAATGATAGACGATGTTGTAGGCGATCTTCCATTCCAGCGTGCATTCGGCACTCGAACCTATCTTGTTTTTGAACTTGCGTCCGGCTTCAAGACCGTAGGCTGTCTCGTCGACCTGTTTGTTGATGCACGTCTTGAGGTTCCATGAGAGGGGTGATATCGAGGTGCCGAAGGTGAGCGTCTTTTTAGGATTCGTGTAGCTGTAGGTCATACCGAGGCCGACGTTGAGCTCGCCCGGGGAAAGGAGGGCGGCGTTGCGGTTTCGCGAGTTGGTCGGGTAGCTGTTGAAGAGCTGCGTCTTGAACATGACGTTGGACGAATAGTACCACCGGCGAGCTGCTTTGTAACCGAAAGTGGTGTTGAGCTGGAAAATATCTTCGGTGATATTGTAGGAATGGATGCTGTCGTCGGGGGCGCTGTTGAGTGCGAGCTTATACTGTATGTTGGTTTCAAACAGTATTTTAGGAAAGAATTTCTGGTTGAGCTTGACGTTGTAGTTGAGCTGGCCGATCATGTTGAGGTTGTTGTTGCCGCCCTGATACCAGTTGGGGGAGATGTAGGCCTGGGAGAACTGGAGCGAGGCGTCGAACGTCTTCAGCCAGTGGCGCTGTTCGATGTCGGTCTGCACTTCGTTCAGGCTTTTGTCGTCGACCTTTATCTCTTCGAATTTGATGCGTGTGGTGCCTTTGTCGATGAAAGCCCGGAATTCTTTCGGCACTTCAGGCATGAAGGCGGCATTGTATTTCACCGTAAGCGGGCTTGCTATCTCATAACGTTGCCGCAGATTGTTAACCGTAAGCTCGTCGTCGGCAAGGTTGTCGAGCCAGCGGTAGGCACGTGCGAAGCGGGGATCGCGGTTGTTGCTCACGATCATAGGCACGGTGTCGAGGAAATGGTATTTTCCGAAAACGACGGGGCCGAATTTGCCGGCCGGCAGGCTTTCCTTGTAACGCGACACGGTGAGCAATGAATCGAAATCGGGACGGTCGATAAGCAATTTCGGCATAGTGTCGGTCAGCACGGGCGTAACCGCCTTTTTCACCGCTACGGGACGAGCCGTGGCGGCAGCGGCGCCAAAAGAGGTCAATATACAGAGTAAGAGGCTAATTCTCAAATGCATAATGTGACTATTGAATGGATTGACGAATCTCCTGACTGCAAAGCTACAAAAATTTGCCGACAGCACCAAAAGCGCCGGCCGGGATGTTGGCGCGCAGGACTTAAGAATATTATTGTGAATATTATTGGAATATCAGCGGGACGGGGCTTATTTTGATATGTGGCAATAAAGCGTTAACTTTGTGGCCACAAAAAAACAACACAGAAAAAATGGATTTCATAGAAGAACTTACATGGCGTGGCATGATCCACCAGATGATGCCCGGCACAGAGGAGCAGCTCAAGAAAGAGATGACGACAGCTTACCTCGGCATAGATCCGACTGCCGACAGCCTTCATATCGGTCACCTTGTGGGCGTGATGATACTCAAGCATTTCCAGCGCTCGGGACATAAACCTATCGCTCTTGTGGGGGGCGCCACCGGCATGATCGGCGATCCGTCGATGAAGAGTCAGGAGCGTAAACTTCTTGATGAAGCCACCCTGCGTCACAACCAGGAGGCCATAAAGAAACAGCTTGCAAAATTCCTTGATTTCGAGAGCGATGCTCCGAATGCGGCCGAGATGGTGAACAATTACGACTGGATGAAGCAATTCTCGTTTCTCGATTTCATCCGCGACGTGGGCAAGCACATCACCGTCAACTATATGATGGCCAAGGATTCGGTGAAGAAACGTCTGTCGGGCGAGAGCCAGCAGGGCATGTCGTTCACTGAATTTTCATATCAGCTTGTTCAGGGCTATGACTTCCTGAACCTTTACCGCGAGAAGAACTGCAAGCTGCAGCTGGGCGGCTCGGACCAGTGGGGCAACATCACTACCGGCACGGAGCTTATCCGCCGTACCACCGGTGGCGAGGCTTTTGCGCTGACCTGTCCTCTGATCACGAAGGCCGACGGCGGCAAATTCGGTAAGACAGAGAGCGGCAACGTGTGGCTCGATCCCCGCTATACGTCGCCCTACAAGTTCTATCAGTTCTGGCTCAACGTTTCGGATGCTGATGCCGAGAAATACATCAAGATCTTCACCGAGCTGACCCGTGAAGAGGTTGAGGATCTCGTGCGCCAGCAGGCTGAGGATCCCGGACAGCGTCCGTTGCAGAAACGTCTTGCCAAAGAGGTGACTACGATGGTTCACTCGGCAGCCGACTATGAGGCCGCAGTGGAAGCTTCGCAGATCCTGTTCAGCAACAAAGCCGGCGAGATACTCCACCGCATCGACGAGCCGACGCTGCTTGCCGTGATGGAAGGTGTGCCGCAGTTTGAGGTTAGCCGCGCCGATATCGAAGGAGGTATCGCACTTGCCGAACTGCTCACCGACAAAGCCAAAGTGTTCCCATCGAAAGGCGAGATGCGCAAGATGGTGCAGGGCGGCGGCGTGAGCGTCAACAAAGAGAAGGTTGCCGACCCGTATATGGCGGCGTCGACCGATATGCTGCTCAATGACAAGTATATACTTGTGCAGCGCGGTAAGAAAAACTACTTCCTGCTGATAGCAAAATAATGATTGCCCTACCGGGCGCTTTAACTCATAGACCCGCGCATTTGCCGATGATCCAACGGCAAATGCGCGGTTTTTGATGGCGAAAATTTTGGAGGCGCTCTTGCACGGCAACATAATAATACTTAACTTTGCACCGCTTTAGGTTTGAAATGGCCTGAGCGAATGATTGTCTTATGGTGTAATGGTAGCACTGCAGGTTTTGGTTCTGCCTGTCCAGGTTCGAATCCTGGTAAGACAACAATGAAAGACGGGTCAGGCTGTAAAGCCTGACCTGTTAGTCATTTTGCGATTAGCTGTTTGATTTTCAGGCTGTTTGTTGAAAAGGGGCTGTGAAGGGGATTTGAAAAGAGGTGGCTTTGATGGGCTATTGCATAATTAGCGGAAAGAATGTAAATTTGCATGCAGTAAAAAAGCGCTAAGGTAAAACTTATGAAACATATATTGAGAAAGATCATTCTTTCGGCGGCTATCGTCGTCATGGCTTTCGTTTCGGCCACGGCCGGGATCAACGATTTGCCCGTCAAGACTATAAACGGTAAGAAATATCATTACTACGAGGTGCAGCCACAGGAAACGGTTTATTCCCTGTGCCATCGCTTCGGTGTGACCCGCGAGCAGATAGTGCGTTATAATCCTTCGGTCGAAGACGGACTGAAAGCCTATCAGGTGCTCCTGTTCCCCGTTGAAGAGACAACGACAGCCGCTACAGCTCCGGCTCACGACGGCAACAAAAAAGCTGCCACGGGCGGCGATGTGATGAGCTATGTGGTTCAGAAAGGTGAAACCGGTTATGGCATCAGTCATAAATTCGGGATGACCCTCGACGAATTCTACACGCTCAATCCTTCGGCCCGCGACGGAGTGAAAGCCGGGCAGACGGTGAAAGTGCGCCGCAGCACACCGTCGGGCTCATCGTCTGCTGCACGTCCGGCCGCACCGGCTGCCACGCCTTCGGCGCCGGCTCAGGCAGACCGTCCGACAGCAACGACAGGGAGCGGCTCGACACGTAATTCCACGCATGTAATCACCGAGCACGAAACGCTTTATTCCATAGCCCGTGCGCACGGACTGTCGCTGCGTCAACTTCTTGATGCAAATCCAGGCATAGACGTTGACCATTACACCGCCGGGACGGTGCTGAACATACCTTCGGCGGATGGAAACGGTGCGCAGGCCAAAGCTGCATCACCGGCTCCCACAGTGCCGGCAACGGCTCCGTCGGCTCCCGCGACCATTCCGGAGACGCCGGCCGTGACGGCCGCTCAGCCTACTGACATTCCGCTGAACATAGCGATCGTTCTTCCGTTTACCAGCGACAAACGCAGCCGCGCTGAAAACGCAAAGGAATTTTTGCGCGGCTTCACGCTTGCAGTTGACTCGCTGCGCAATTTCGGCCGCCCTTTGAAAGTGATGGCATTCGACAGCAAAGGCACAGCCGAAGGATGCGCCGCTGTTCTTGCCGATCCAGTACTGAAAACGGCCAATGTGATCATTGCGCCTGATGACGCCTCGCAGATTCAGGATTTTGCGAAATTTGCCGCCGCCAACAAGATCTATCTGTTTAACCTCTATGTGATAAAGGATGAACAGTACACCACGAATCCATATATGGTCCAGTGCAATACGCCCCATGACGTGATGTATGACAAGGCGATAAAATATTTTATCAATTCGTTCCCCGGCTTCACGCCCGTGATACTCAAACGCAAAGGCGGTCAGACCGACAAGGCGGAGTTTACCGATATTCTTAAAAAAACTTACACGGCAGCCGGACGTAAGGTTCACGAGATTGAATACACCGAACGACTGACGAAAGCCACCCTCGACAATCTGCCTGCCGGCGTTGACTACGCATTCATTCCGGTGTCGTCGAAAAGCGATGAATTCAACAAATTCATCGATGCCGTAAATGCTTATAAGAAAGAGCGTGCGGATGGTAATGCGGTGAACCTCTGGGGTTATTCGGAGTGGCTCGTGCTGCGCGATCAGTCGAAACTCAACAAAGCCAACTCATATGTGTTCTCGCGCTTCTACTGCGTGGACAAGGATTATTCGGTAGAAAATCTCCAGACGGCGTTTGAGCGCTGGTATGGTGTAGGGTTTGCCGACAAGATTCCCAAGCAGGGCGTGTATGGCTTCGACACGGGCATGTTCCTGCTGAACGCAATGAACGCCAACGGCGGAGACTTCAACCGCTTCACGCCGCCATACGACGGATTGCAGAACGCATTCCGGCTCAAGCGCTCGGGTGACGGCGGTTTTGTCAACGAAGAACTGTATATAATCAACTACACCCCGTCGGGCGTAACCTATAAATTCGGTATCTGATGCCCATAATTAATCACATACGGCGCGCGGCTGTGGCCATGGGCGTGCTGCTCATTGCCGCCGGCGCTTCGGCTCAGCGCACTTATGAGCCGCATTTTGATATTGGCGCCAAAGGCGGTGTCACCCTCTCGAAGATGGCTTTCTCTCCCGGCATCGAGCAGTCGATGAAGATGGGCTTCACCGGCGGTCTGATGGTGCGGTACACGGAAGAGAAACTCTTCGGCCTCATAGGCGAACTGAAAATTGAGCAGCGCGGCTGGAAAGAGACGTTCGACGAGACCGATTTCAGCTATAACCGTACGCTTACTTACATCCAGATGCCACTGCTGACGCATATCTACTTCGGCAATCAGCGTATCAAGGGATTTGTAAATCTCGGTCCGTCGGTGGGCTATATGATCAGTAACAGCGCATCGGCCAATTTCGACTATCATAATCCCGGATCGGTCGAGGGATTCCCGATCGAGAACCGCCATGTCAACCAGATGAGCATGGAGGTGAAAAACAAATTCGACTACGGCATTCTTGCCGGCGTGGGCGTGGAGCTGATTCTGAAAAAAAAGCATTCCATCATGCTCGAAGGCCGGTATTATTATGGCCTGGGCAATATATTTCCGGCTAAAAAGAAGGATGAGTTTTCGGCCTCGCGCAACACGACGATCGAGATTTCGCTCGGATATATGTTCCGCGTGAAATAAGAGCCGGTTCGACAATAAATGTTAACGGCAGGGCGGTCAATCGTTGAGCGATTTTCTTAAGGTCATGAGGGAGCGATGGGGGGGGCCATCGTGACCGAAAGAGCTTAAGAAAAGCGCCAACGAGTGGCCGAGGCGAATGTAGCTTTCGTCCCGTCAAATAAAAATTTTGTGGCATAATGTTGGTGAGGGTCAGAAGTGTCGGAGCATGAAAAGTATCGCGGCAAGATAAGTCATTGCCCGTGCCGGGGATAGATAGCGCTCATAGTTACGGCACAATCGCCGATGGTTTTCGGTATCCGTCCGAAAAAGGCCGCCTATGCCAAAGTTTTTTTACTGGCGAACTTTGCGGCAAAA
>CABUBG010000040.1:0-22020 GCA_902489785.1 uncultured Porphyromonadaceae bacterium | reverse complement strand
TAAATTTTCAGGTGTTTTGAATGACGTTTTTCGGAACATCAAACTGAACACTCTATTAAACAAGCTCTAAGTCTTATAAGTGAAAATTGCTGAAAAAATTCCATATTTTGAGTGTAACGCTTAACTTTGCAGATTGAGACCCAGACCGGACATCGAATCAACGGCCCGGACACAGAACATTCGACAATGAATCGGCAATTATTATATATGCGTCTGCTCGTGGTGGCAGTGGTGGCCCTGGCGGTTGCCGCCTGCGCCAGCATGGGGCGGCCCGAAGGCGGCCCGCGCGACGAAGAGCCGCCGGCATATGTGCGCAGCAATCCGGCGCCCGGCTCACTCAATGTCACCGACGACCATTATACGATCTATTTCAACGAAAACGTGCAGATCAAGGACGCCATGACCAAAGTGGTGGCCTCGCCGCCGCAGAAGTCGGTGCCCAAGGTGACGGCCGTAGGCCGGCAGGTGCGCATAGAGATGACCGACACGCTGCTGCCCAACACCACCTACACCATCGACTTCACCGACGCCATCAGCGACCTCAACGAAGGCAACGTGCTCGACGGCTTCTCATTCGACTTCTCGACAGGCCCCACACTCGACACCCTCTGCATCTCGGGAATGGTGTTTGAGGCCGCCAACCTCGAGCCGGCGCAGGGGATGCTCGTGGGCGTACACTCCAATCTCTCCGACACGGCCATCACCACCCTGCCCTTCGACCGCATCACCAAGACCAACCAGTTAGGCCAGTTCACGATACGCAACCTCAAGCCGGGCACCTACCGCATCTTCGCCATCAACGACGTGAACCGCGACAACAAATGGGACCGCTCCGAGGATATAGCCTTCTACGACGCTACCGTAAGCCCGAGCGCCGAGAGCGTCCAGGTGGCCGACACGCTGCAGAATGGCGCGGGCGCCGACTCGATAGTGATGCGGCCCGCCACCCGCTTCCTGCCCGACGACGTGCTGCTGACATGGTTCAATGAAAACTACAAGGCGCAATATCTGGTGAAGCACGAGCGCCCCGAGCGCAACCGCATCCACATTGAGATGGGCGCCCCGAGCGACACCTTCCCCGAACTGCGCTTCATCGGCGGCGACCTCGACGGCCGCTCGCTCAGCGACTTTTCCGTGAAGAATGCCGCGCCGACCCGCGACACCATCGACTACTGGATCACCGACCCCGGCATCATAGCCGCCGACACGCTCAACATGTCGGTGCGCTACCTCCGCACCGACTCCACCGACAATCTGTCGTGGACCACCGACACCCTTGCCTTCAACATGCGCAAGGCGCGCCAGTCGAAGAAAAAGAAGCAGGAGGAAGAGACCGCCGACAGCGACTCCGTGCCCAAGATCACGCTGCTTCAGCTTAAGCCCGCAGGCGGCGCCCAGATGGACGTCTACGGCTCGCTGCGCCTTGAGACTGACCAGCCCATAAAGACGAAAAACGACTCGGCATTCCATCTCGAGATGCTCGTCGACACTATATGGGCCCCCATCGAGCGGCCGACATTCTACTTCCCCGACTCGCTGCGGCCCATGCAGCTCCGCGCCGACGTGAAGTGGGAGCCCGGCGCCAAGTACCGTCTCACCGTCGACTCGCTCGGCGTCACGGGCATCTACGATATATGGAACGGGCCTGTCAGTCAGGAGTTCACGGTGAAAGCGCTGTCGGAATATTCCAACATCACCTTCGCGATCACCGGTGCCGACTCGACGGCCGTCGTCGAACTGCTCAACAATCAGGACAAGCCGGTAAAAAGCGTGGCGGTTGAAAACGGCCGCGCCGTGATCCGCTACATCGACCCCGGCACCTACTATGCGCGCCTCTACTTCGACCGCAACGGCAACGGCAAATACGACACCGGCAACCTCGCCGACTCGCTCCAGCCCGAGGAAGTGTGCTACTTCTCCAAGAAGATCAACCTCAAGCGCAACTGGGACGTAGAGCAATCGTGGAACATCTACGAGCTGCCCCTCGACATGCAGAAGCCGGCCGAGATAAAGAAAAACAAACCGAAGAAAAAAGAGGGCGAAAGCGACAACTATAACGACGACGAGGACGACGACCAGTATTACGACGAATTCGGCAATCCGGCCGTCGACCCCAACGACCCGTTCGGCAAGCGCAAGAACCAGCGCTACAACACCCTCAACGGCCGCGACAACAACACCCGCGGCATGGGCTCGGGTTACCGCTGATACGCTCCAACCATGACGACAGAAAAAAGAGAAAGCAGAAAAATGGCATCAACCAAAAACATCATATCGCGCGACTTCCCCCCGGAACCGACACTGCGGCGTCTGCCGTGGTATCTGGCCTATGTGGCCATGCTCCGGAGCCGCGACATAAAATATGTTTCGTCGACCACCATCTCCAAGGAGATGAACGTCGACGCATCGCAGATAGCCAAAGACCTCTCGGTGCTGAACATCAAAGGCAAGACGCGCATAGGCTACGAAGTGGCTACGCTTGAGAAAGTGCTGCGCGACTTTCTGGGATTCTCCAACGGCCACAACGCCGTGATGATCGGCGTGGGCTCGCTCGGCTCGGCACTCATCGCCGACACCGGCCTGGAGCGCTTCGGCCTCAACATCGTGGCGGGCTTCGACGTCAGCCCGGCCGTCGTAGGCACCACGATCAAGAATGTGCCCATTTACCACATCGACCGTCTGGCCGAGATGCAGCGCCTCTACCGCGCCTCGATAGCCATCGTGGCCGTGCCTGCCGACGTGGCTCAGCAGATAGCCGACCTGGCCGTTGAAGCCGGCATCCACGCCCTATGGAACTTCACACCCTTCCGCATCGTCGTGGGTCCCGGCACCGTGATACAGAACACCTCGATCTATGCCCATCTGGCCGTGATGTACAACAGGCTCAACGCCCTGAAAACCGACAAGGATGAAAACGCTGCTCTTTGACCGCGACTATTCGTCGGCGCTGCTGCTTCCGCCCGAGCTGACTATGATCGCCGACTCGGCCATCACCGGGCATGCGCGCCCCGTGTTCCTGCCCGATTTCGACAGCGAATGGATAGCCGAATTCTATCTTGCAGTGCGCGTGTCGCGGCTTGGCAAGACGGTGTCCGGAAAATTCGCGCCGCGCTATTTCGACGCCTTGACAGTGGCCATGCGTCTGGTGCCGGTGACCCTTACCGAGATGCTGCGCAGCGCAGGGCGCCCCGATGCCGTCGCCTCGATATTCGACACCGCCTTCACCGCCGGCGAGTGGATGGCCGCCGACAGTTTCGGCCCCGCCACCGAGGCGCAGGTCAACGAAACGAGCGTGACCCTCAGCCACGTCAACGACGCCGCTGCCGAAGCCGTGGCCGCGGTGAGCCGCTATTCCACCATCAAGACCGGCGACCTCATCATGCCCTACCGCATAACGCCTCCGAAATCCGTGCAGACAGGCACGCATATATCCTGCAGCCTCGACGGCAACGTGTGCATCAGTCTGAAAATACACTGATCCGATTCGCTGACCCGATTCGTGTGTGTGCTCGCGTTAAAATAAGGCGATGCACAATAAACGCGCCGATTATCAGTTATAATAGAATATAAACCGACACAGACAAATGAGAAATAACATACTATTCCGGGCCGTGGCCGCAGCCGTTACCGCACTGGCACTGGCAGTGCCGGCCGCACAGGCACAGGACAACGGAGTGAAAGACGAGTTCAACCCCATCCAGACGGGCGTCACCTCACTGAGCATAGCCCCCGACGCGCGCGGCGCCTCGATGGGCGACATCGGCGCCGCCACCGACCCCGACGCCAACTCGCAATACTGGAACCCCTCGAAATATGCCTTCGCCTACAGCAAGGGAGCGGCATCGCTGAGCTACACCCCGTGGCTGCGCAAACTTGTCAACGACATCTTTCTTGCCAACGTGGCGGGCTACTGGAAGATAGGCAGCGGCGACAACCAGGCGCTCAGCGCCTCGCTGCGCTATTTCTCGCTGGGCGAGGTGACCACCAACCAGCAGAACGAAGTGAGCCAGACGCTCAACCCCTATGAGATGGCGTTTGACATCGGCTATTCGCGCAAACTGTCGGAGAAATTCTCGATGGGCGTTGTGTTCCGCTACATCTACAGCGACTTAGGCTTCAACGACTCGCCGGCCGACGACCAGTCGGGAGCCTCGGCATTCTCGGCCGACATCTCGGGCTATTTCAACACCTATCCCATCATAGGCCGCAACGAATGCCAGTGGTCGTGGGGCTGGAACATCTCCAACATCGGTACGAAAGTGTCGTATAACCACGGCGACGATCCGGCATTCCTCCCCACCAACCTCCGCCTCGGCACCACATTCGCCTTCCCGCTGGCCGACTACCACACGCTGGCGCTGTCGGTCGACCTCAACAAACTGCTCGTGCCCACGCGTCCGCGCGAAAAAGATTATGTGACCGCGCCTGAAAACACGCCCGAAAACCTCGAGCAGCAGCGCGAATACACCGAAGCACTCGAGAATTGGGAAAACATGTCGCCTATCACCGGCATCTTCAAATCATTCTCCGACGCCCCCGGCGGCTTCAAGGAAGAGCTGAAAGAGATCACATGGTCGCTCGGCGCCGAATACAACTACAACCAGCAGTTTTTCCTGCGCGCCGGCTATTTCTACGAAAATGCCATGAAAGGCAACCGCCAGTATTTCAGCGTCGGCGCCGGTTTCTCGCTCAACGTGGTGCGTCTCGACGCCGCCTATATGCTGGCCACCGCCCAGACATCGCCCCTGGACCAGACGCTGCGCTTCACGCTCACCTTCGACATGGACGGCCTGCGCGATCTCTTCGGCCGCAACAGATAACCCCTCCGTCAACGCTCACACACCCCCACCTACCGTCATGATCACCGACATACGCACCGGCAACGGATTCGACGTGCACCGGTTCGCACCCGACCGCCGGCTGTGGCTCTGCGGCGTCAACGTGCCGTCGGAGCTGGGACTGCTCGGACACAGCGACGCCGACGTGGCGCTCCATGCCCTCTGCGACGCCCTCCTCGGCGCTGCCGCCCTGCGCGACATAGGCTATCACTTTCCCGACACCGATCCGGCCTACGCCGGCGCCGACTCACGCGTGCTCCTGCGCCGCGTGGTGGAGCTGCTCGCCGAGAAAGGCTACACGCCGGGCAACGCCGACATCACCATCATAGCCCAGAAACCCAAGCTTTTGCCCTACATCGACGAGATGCAGCGCACCGTAGCCGCCGACCTCGGCATCGAAGCCGACCGCGTGTCGGTGAAAGCCACCACCACCGAGCGGCTCGGATTCACAGGCCGCGGCGAGGGCATTGCCGCCATGGCATCGGCGCTGATCGTGCGCCGCTGACGCATCATTCGGGTCTGGGCACGATTCCCTTGGATTGAAAATATTGCATCGTCGACGAATAGCCGCTGCGGTAGACCATCTCTATACGCTTGAGATCAAACACCTTGTAGCGCGCTATCGCATCGGTGCGGATCACCATGTCGCACATGGCCATATCGGCCGTGGCGTTGTTTTTCGACATCAGCTCATAGGAGCGCATGGCAATGCCCACAATCGAATCCTTAGCCTTCGAGGCGTGAACCAGAGGCGAGCAGTTGACACCCACCAGGAAACGGCATTTGTCGCGGATGGCCCATGCCGGGAGGTTGGCCAGCACACCGCCGTCAACATAGCGCGTATTGCCGATGGTGATGGGATTGAACACGATGGGAATGCAGCACGACGCCGCCACACAGTCGGCAATGTTGCCGCGCGTGAAAGCCACCTTCTTGCCCGTATCGAAGTTCGTTGCGCACACCACTGTAGGCACCGGCAGCTGCTCGATGCGTTCATAGGGAATGTTGCGGCGCAGGAAATCCTTGAAGCGGTCGAGGCGGAAGAAGCCTTCCTTCGGCATGTTGAGCGAGCACAGATCGTTGAATTTCAATTCGGCAAACATGTCGAGCATCTCGCGCGGATGAATGCCGGCGGCATGCATCACCGCCACCACCGAACCGGCGCTGACGCCGCACACTATGTCGGGGCGCAGGCCCACCTCAAGCATCGCCTCGATGGCGCCCGCATGCGCAAAACCACGTGCGCCGCCGCCGCTCAGGGCGAGGCCCACTTTATGAGGATAATCAGGGCGCGAATCGCGCCGCAGTTCAATACCGAACATTCGCATGGCCGTAGTGTAATTCAGGGATTATAAATGTTGAAGCCGTAAATTCTCAGAGCTTGTTTAATAATAAATGTTAACGGCAGGGCTGTCAGTCGTCGAGTATATTTGTGTCTGTGATGAGGGAGTTATGGGGTTCCATAACGACCGAAGAACAGACGCAAAGATGCCGGCGACTGACAGGTCTGATGTAACTTTCTTTATAATAGATAACATAATGTTAAATTATAATACAATTGTTGTTGAATTCCATGAGCTGTGTTGTAATTAATGTCACTTAAGCTATGCGACCCTGCCGTCAACATTTATTATTAAACAAGCTCTCAGTTGAAATAGCATTTTCTTCGAAGGAATCACATCATCTTCATAAAATATGACACTTCAACACCCCAAAAAGTTTCGCCGCCCGCAGCAAAAAAACGCTCCTCATTCCCCGTCATAAACCGGAGGAACGGAGCGTTGCAACCAACCTCTTTCAGCGCTCACACACCTATAAGACAACAACTTACCGCTGCGCAAGCCGGCGATTTACACTCCCCGCCAACCCTCCGGCCGCCGGGCGCCGCCTCCCCGCGCGTCAGCCATTCCGGTTCCGCCGCAGGCTTTTAACATTTATTTTCTGACGGGTGCTAATTATCTCATAATAAATTAGTAACTTTGTGCGATTTTTTAGACAAATCATAGACAAAACATCGATACATAAAATTTTATGCTGAACCCAATCAAGAAAACCATCGCGCTTCCCGACGGTCGTGAGATCACTCTCGAGACAGGCAAACTGGCCAAGCAAGCCGATGGAGCGGTAGAGTTGCGCATGGGCAATACGATGCTCCTCGCAACAATTGTTTCGGCCAAGGAGGCCGGCGAAGGGGTCGATTTCATGCCCCTGACTGTAGAGTATAAAGAAAAATTCTCCTCGTTCGGACGTTTCCCCGGCGGCTTCCTCAAACGCGAAGGCCGCGCATCGGACTATGAGATCCTCACAGCACGTCTGGTTGACCGCGTGCTCCGTCCGTTATTCCCCGACAACTATCACGCCGACACCTTCGTCAACGTGATGCTTTATTCCACCGACGGCGTCGACATCCCCGACGCACTCGCCGGCCTTGCCGCTTCGGCAGCCATCGCTGTCAGCGACATCCCCTTCAACGGCCCGATCTCCGAAGTGCGCGTGGCCCGCATCGACGGCGAATTCGTGATCAACCCCACCTTCGAGCAGCTTGAGAAAGCCGACATGGACCTCATGGTAGGCGCCACCTACGACAACATCATGATGGTCGAAGGCGAGATGAACGAAGTGTCGGAAGCCGACCTTCTGGCCGCCCTCAAAGCCGCCCACGAAGCCATCAAGGTGCAGTGCAAGGCTCAGATGGAGCTCGCCGAAGCCGTTGGCGTGGTGAAACGCGAATACTGCCACGAAGTGAACGACGAAGCCCTCCGCGCCGACGTTCACGAAAAATGCTACGACAAAGCCTATGCAATCGCAAAAGCGGGCTGCGCCGACAAACACTGGCGTGCCGACTCCTTTGAGGCGATCTGCAACGAATATATCGAATCTATTCCCGAAGAGGAACGCGAAGAGAAAGAACCCCTTGTAAAACGCTACTATCACGACGTTGAGAAAGAGGCCATGCGCAACTGCGTGCTCGACGAAGGCATCCGTCTCGACGGCCGCACGACCACCGAGATCCGCCCCATCTGGTGCGAGGTGGACTATCTTCCCGGCCCTCACGGATCGGCCATCTTCACCCGCGGCGAGACACAGTCGCTCTCCACAGTGACACTGGGCACGAAGCTCGACGAGAAGATCGTTGACGACGTGATCAACCAGGGCCGCGAGCGCTTCCTCCTCCACTACAACTTCCCTCCCTTCTCGACCGGTGAAGCCCGTCCGCAGCGCGGCGTAGGCCGCCGCGAGATCGGCCACGGCAACCTCGCCCACCGCGCCCTCAAGCGCATGTTCCCCGACAACTTCCCCTACGTTTGCCGCGTAGTGAGTGACATCCTCGAATCCAACGGTTCGTCGTCGATGGCCACCGTATGCGCCGGCACCCTCGCCCTGCTCGATGCAGGCGTCAAGATGAAACGCCCCGTCAGCGGCATCGCCATGGGTCTTATCTCCGACTCCAAGACAGGCCGCTGGGCTGTGCTCAGCGACATTCTCGGCGATGAGGACCACCTCGGCGACATGGACTTCAAAGTCACCGGCACCACCGAAGGCATCACCGCCACACAGATGGATATCAAATGTGACGGCCTCTCTTATGAGATCCTCGAAAAAGCCCTCAACCAGGCCCGCGAAGGCCGTCTGCACATCCTCGGCAAGATCAACGAAACCATCTCCGCTCCGCGCGAGGACTACAAGCCTCACGTGCCCCGCATCGTCACCATGCTCATTCCCAAAGAGCTGATCGGCGCTGTCATAGGCCCGGGCGGAAAAGTGATCCAGGGCATCCAGGAAGAGAGCGGTGCCACCGTTTCGATCGACGAGATCGACGAAGGCGGCTACATCGAAGTGGCTGCCGCCAACAAGGCATCCATCGACAAGGCTCTCGACATGATCAACGCCATCGTCGCGCTGCCCGAAGAAGGCAAAGTCTACAAAGGCACCGTACGCTCGATCCTCGACTTCGGCGCATTTGTCGAATTCATGCCCAACCGCGACGGCCTGCTCCACATCTCGGAAATCTCCTGGGACCGTTTGCCCGACATGGAAGCCAGCGGCCTCAAGGAAGGCGACGAAGTGGAAGTGAAGCTCATCGAAATCGACAAGAAAACGGGCAAATACCGTCTGTCGATGCGTGCCCTTCAGCCCAAGCCCGAAGGCTATGTGGAACGCGAACGCGCACCCCGCGGCGAACGCGGTCCGCGCCGTGACCGTGGCGACCGTGGCGATCGCGGTCCCCGTCGCGACAACCGCAGCGACCGTGGTCCCCGTCAGCCCCGCGAACCCCGCGCTGAACAAGAATAATCCCATCCCCTTATATAAGTAATATATTCCCCCCTTTGAATGCGGATCGTCGTTGATGATGGGCCGCATTCATTTTTTATATATTTACGACGGGCGCGGACGCTGACTGACGCGGGGATGTTGAATGGGATGTTGCATGGGCAAATAGATTTTGCTAATTTTGCGGGAAAATATGCAACCGATTATGAATAAGCCTGTAATATATCAGTTGTTGCCGCGCCTGTTCGGCAACTGCAACGACCATTGCGTGCCCGACGGCACCATAGAGCAGAACGGTTCGGGAAAACTGGCCGACATCTCGGACAAAGTGCTGCACTCGCTCCGCGACATGGGCATCACGCATGTGTGGCTCACCGGCGTCATCGAGCACGCCCAGAAAACCGACTATTCGGCCTACGGCATCCGCCGCGACAACCCCTACGTGGTGAAAGGCCGCGCCGGATCACCCTACGCCATCAAGGACTATTACGCTGTTGACCCCGACATTGCCGTCAGCGTGCCCGACCGCATGCTCGAATTTGAGGCCACGGTGCAGCGCATCCACGATGCCGGCATGAAAGTGATCCTCGACTTCGTGCCCAACCATGTGGCCCGCCAGTATCACTCCGACGCCCGGCCCGCCGATGCCCCGTCCGATTTCGGCGCCTACGACGACACGACGAAATTTTTCTCGCCACGCAACAACTTCTATTACATACCCAACCAGCGTTTCGAGCCCTCGATACCGCTCGGCACCGGAGCCGACGAATACGTCGAATTCCCGGCCAAGGCCACCGGCAACGACTGCTTCACCGCCTTCCCGGGCAAAAACGACTGGTATGAGACCGTCAAGCTCAACTACGGCGTGGACTACGGCGACGGCACACGCCATTTCACTCCAGTGCCCGACACATGGTTCAAGATGCTCCACATCCTCCTCTACTGGGCATCGAAAGGCATCGACGGCTTCCGCTGCGACATGGCCCACATGGTGCCTCTCGAATTCTGGCAATGGGCTATCCGTCAGGTGAAGGCGAGCTACCCCGACATCATCTTCATCGCCGAGATCTACGACGTCAATCTCTACTGGCCGTATATCCACATCGGCGGCTTCGACTATCTCTACGACAAGGTCAACCTCTACGACACCCTGCGCAACATACAGACCTGCAACCACTCGGCCGCCCGCATCACCGACTGCTGGCAGCGGCTGGGCGACATGGGACCCCACATGCTCAACTTCCTCGAAAACCACGACGAGCAGCGCTTCGCCTCGCCGCAATATGCCGGCGACGCCTCGTTCGTGATGCCCTCGCTCGTCGTAGCCGCCACGCTTGGCACCGGCGCCATGATGATCTATTCCGGCCAGGAGCTGGGCGAGAAAGGCGCCGACACCGAAGGCTTCAGCGGCGCCGACGGCCGCACCACCATCTTTGACTACTGGAGCATACCGACGCTGCGCCGCTGGCTGCAGTCGGGCGCGCCCTCGATGACACGCATGACGGCCGCCGAGCGCCGCCTGCGCAAGCAATATGCCACCCTGCTGAAGCTATGCAACAGCGAACCGGCCATCCGCGAAGGCGTGATGTTCGACCTCATGTATGTCAACCTGTCGAACCCGCGCTTCGACCCTCACCGCCACTATGCCTATCTGCGTCACCACGGCGACGACACGCTGCTGATAGCCGTGAACTTCGGCGACACCGCCGCCCACATAGCCATCAACATCCCGCAGCACGCCTTTGATTTCCTCGGCATCGCGCCGGGCGACCGCACCGCCACCGACCTGCTCAGCGGCGACACCCGCGCCATCCGCTTCACAGCCGACGCCCCCGCCGAGCTCACCCTCCCCGCCCACGGCGCCGCAATCCTCCGCCTCGAAAAACCCGGTGCCGCACCCGCAGCAAAGCCCGCCACAAAACAGTCAAAGAAAAAGGCAAAATAAAGGGCCGGTAAATCATGGCAATATAGCACTAAATTCGTAACTTTGCAGCAATCAAACTCATCCCAACCAACAATATGCAGTCTATTGTTCATCCTATCAAGATTTTCGCCGGAACAGCATCACGCTACATGGGCGAGGAGATCTGCAAAGATCTCGGTGTAGAACTCGGCAAAATGAACGTGCAGCACTTCGCCGACGGCGAATTTGAAGTGTCGTTCGAAGAAACCGTCCGCGGTTGTGAAGTGTATCTCGTGCAGTCGACATTCCCCAACTGCGACAACCTCATGGAGCTGCTGCTCATGATCGATGCCGCCAAGCGCGCCTCGGCCCACTCCATTATCGCCGTTATCCCCTACTTCGGCTGGGCCCGTCAGGACCGCAAGGACAAACCGCGTGTGTCGATAGCCGCCAAACTCGTGGCCGACCTTCTGACCACAGCCGGCGTCAACCGTGTGATCACCATGGATTTGCATGCCGATCAGATTCAGGGCTTCTTCAACGTGCCCGTCGATCACCTCTATGCTTCTTCTGTGTTCATCCCCTACATCGAGAGCCTCAAGCTTGAAGATATGGTTGTGGCCACTCCCGATGTGGGCGGTGCCAAACGCGCCAACTCCTACGCCAAATATCTCAACGTGCCCCTGGTGCTCTGCCACAAACACCGCGCCAAAGCCAACGTTGTCGAATCGATGACCGTGATAGGTGACGTGAAGGACAAAAACGTGATCCTGATCGACGATATGGTCGACACCGCAGGCACCATAACCAAAGCCGCCGACCTGATGATGTCGAAAGGCGCCAAATCCGTTCGCGCCCTTGCATCGCATGCCATCATGAGCGATCCGGCCAGCGAACGCGTCGACGCCTCGGCCATGACCGAAATGATCTTCACCAACTCGATTCCGTTCAACAAAGCCTGCAAGAAAGCCACAATCCTCTCCGTGGCTCATCTCTTTGCCGACACCATCCGCCGCGTGCACAACAACGAATCGATCTCCAAACAGTACATCTTCAAATAATCACGGCCCCATTCCACCATACAAAGGCGCTGTGTTGCGGACTTCGTTCCCGGCACAGCGCTTTTTCTCGACATTCAGGATGCAATAAAGAGTATGAACACGCCGGAAGCGGCGAAAAACAGTATGCCCAGGCGGATGACGATGCGATAGCGGAACAATGATGAGCCTCGATAGGCTTCGGGAGCACGACGTGACCGGAATGCCAGCCAAGCACGCAGGAGGTCGAAGAGAAACAGGAGTATGAACCCGGTGGTGGCGATGCCCAACCCTATGTTTTCCAGATTGGAGGAGGCATTGGAGGATGCTTTCGACGCGGAAGGCGGTGAAAGATGTCCGGCTCTGCTGCCTAAATATATCGCCATTGTCAGGAAACCTGCTGCAAAGAGCAATATGCCCAGAAGGTAAAGAGCGTAGGTGCGGCAGCCCTGACGCAGAGCCATGCAGATCAACACTATTTCCACAACCGCGACAATGGCCGCGCCTATCCAGCTCACCCAGATGGGGACGGCATCGACAATGTTGGTGAGCAGCAACAGCAGCCCAACCACAAGTGCGATGTTATGAGGGATTTCCGGACGCTGCATGATTTTAAGGAGAAATGCGGCAGACGCGTAACGCCTACACAGTTATCCAACAGCCCCGACCGGAGAAAAGTTCGGAATGAAGGATCAGAGGGCGTTGACGGCATCGCGCAGCTGCGCCATGGCGCAGAGCAGCTGTTTGCGCGGCATCGCCACGTTGAGGCGCATGAAGCCCTCGCCCTGACGGCCGAACATGGTGCCGGAGTTGAGCCCGAGATGCGCCTTGTCGACAAAAAACGCTTCAAGCTCGGGCTGCGGCAGACCCAGTCCGTGGCAGTCGAGCCAGATGAGGAACGAAGCCTGCGGACGTACGGCACGGATCGTCGGAAGCTCACGCTGAAGGTAATCCTCGACGGCGGCGATGTTGCCCTCGATATATTCCAGCAGCTCGTCGAGCCAGGGAGCGCCCTTCGTGTAAGCCACCTCCGTGGCCAGCGTGGCCGTAAAGAACGGCGACGAGAACTCGTTGGCCTCCATCCACTGGTAGAAACCCTTGCGAAGCTCGGGGTTGGGCACTATCATCCAGGAGCTTACGAGCCCGGGGATATTGAACGTCTTCGACGGAGCGCCGAACGACACCGACACCTCCGCGGCCTCGGGACTGACCGAAGCAAAGGGCACATGATGGCGCCCGTAGAGCATCAGGTCGCCGTGGATCTCGTCGGAGATCACAATCACGCCATATTTCTTAGCCAGAGCGGCCACACGGCGCAGCGTGTCGGCATCCCACTGCAGGCCTATCGGGTTGTGAGGGTTGCACAATATCATCATGCGTGGATGCTCAGTGGCGAAGATGCGCTCAAGGCCTTCAAGATCCATGCGGTAGAACCACTCGCCGTCGCCCGGCACAAGCGGATTCTCAACGACCACGCGGTTGTTGCCCTCGGCTACGATGCGGAACGGATGATAGACCGGCGGCTGAATCACGATCTTGTCGCCGGGACGGGTGAAATAATTGATGGCATAGGCGATGCCGCGCACCACGCCGGGCACGAAAGCCAGCCACCGGCGCTCCGCCTCAAATCCGTGACGTTCTTTGAGCCAGCGCATTATCGACTGCCAGTAGCTCTCCTTGGGGCAGCTGTAACCGTAGACCGGATGGTTGATCCTGCAGCGCAGAGCCTCCGTGATCTCGGGGCATACGGCAAAATCCATATCGGCGATCCAGAGCGGCGTCAGATCATCGCGGCCAAAGATCTCGGCTTCGCCGTCATACTTCATGCAACATGTCCCGTGGCGGTCTATGACCTCATCAAAATTATATTTTCCCATTTCGTGATATTGTATGTTTCCGATGGCTGACGGCAGAGCGGTAACCCCTCACCGGCATCATCCTGCAATTTTTCCTACAAAAGTAAGCGTTTTTTGCTCAATTTCTTAATTTTTGCCTAAATTTGTAATCGTGATTAGATTGACTAATTAGTACCCATCCCGACCCGTAAGCCAAGTATTCTATGGATCCAGACAGAAAACAAATGACCCCGGAAGAAGAGGATCAGCTCATTGAATCAGAGTTTCAGGACGTTCTCGACGGCTATCTCAAGAGCAACCACCGCAAGAAAGTCGAGATCATAGAACGGGCTTTCCGCTTTGCCAAGAAAGCCCACGGCGGCATCCGGCGCCGCTCGGGCGAGCCATATATCCTGCATCCGATAGCCGTGGCCAAGATAGCCTCGCAGGAGATAGGCCTCGGCTCCACCTCGATATGCGCCGCCCTGCTTCACGACGTTGTGGAGGACACCGACTACACCGTCGAGGACATCGAGCAGCAGTTCGGCCCCAAGATCGCCGAGCTCGTCAAAGGCCTCACCAAGATTTCCGGCGGCATATTCGGCGACAAAGCCTCGATGCAGGCCGAAAACTTCCGCAAGCTGCTGCTGACGATGAGCGAGGACATCCGCGTTGTGCTCATCAAGATAGCCGACCGCCTGCACAACATGCGCACCCTCGGGTCGATGGCACCCAACAAGCAATACAAGATAGCCGGCGAGACGCTCTACATCTACGCCCCGCTGGCCTACCGCATGGGCCTTTTCAACATCAAGACCGAGCTGGAGGACCTCAGCTTCAAATATGAGCATCCCGCAGCCCACGAACGCATCACGGCCCTGCTCCGCGAATCGGAGGAGCGCCGCTCGGCCATCTATTCCGACTTTTCAGCCCCCATCCTCGAGCGTCTCAACGGCATGGGTCTCACCTACGACGCCAAGGCGCGCGTGAAATCGGCCTATTCGATATGGCGCAAGATGGAGACGAAGCACATACCCTTCGAGGAAGTCTACGACCTCTATGCCGTGCGCATCATCTTTGAATGTGACGACCCTGCCAACGAGAAGACCATCGCCTGGAACATCTATGCGGCCATCACCGACCTCTACCGCCTGCATCCAGAGCGCACGCGCGACTGGATCAGCACCCCGAAAGCCAACGGCTACCAGGCGCTGCACCTCACCGTGATGGGGCCCGACGGCAACTGGATCGAAGTGCAGATACGCTCCCGCCGCATGGACGAGATCGCCGAGAAGGGCTTCGCCGCCCACTGGAAATACAAGGTAGGCGAAGGCGAGGAAGAAACCGAGCTCCACGCATGGCTCAGCACCATCAAGGATATCCTCGACGACCCGACGCCTAATGCCGTCGACTTTCTCGACACACTGAAACTCAATCTGTTTGCCGCCGAAATCGTGGTGTTCACGCCCAAAGGCGAGCTCATCACCCTGCCGCAGAAAGCCAGCGTGCTCGACGTGGCCTTCACGCTCCACTCGCAGATAGGCAGCAAATGCATCGCCGGTAAGGTCAACCATAAGCTCGTGCCCCTGTCCTACCGCCTCAACAGCGGCGACCAGGTGGAAGTGCTCACCTCGCAGTCGCAGAAGCCCAAGCCCGAATGGGAAAAATTTCTCGCCTCCGCCAAAGCGCGCACACGCCTGCGCAAAGCCCTCCGCTCGGAGCTGGCGCCCACCATCGACAAGGGCCGCGAGATACTCCAGAAATTCCTCGACGACGCCGAGGTCAAAGGCTCCAACGAGGTGCTCACGAAGATGATGTCGTTTTACCACATCACCACCCGCGACA
The DNA here is from genome assembly GCA_902489785.1 of uncultured Porphyromonadaceae bacterium. Lineage (GTDB taxonomy): Bacteria > Bacteroidota > Bacteroidia > Bacteroidales > Muribaculaceae > Paramuribaculum. The sequence continues at coordinate 6,290 of CABUBG010000040.1, read as the reverse complement.
ACCTCTACTACAAGCTCGGAGCGGGCGAGATAAGCCTCGACGGCTACGTGCTCAAGGACTCGCCCAAGACGTCGCCCGGCCTGCTGAAAAAGATTTTCCGCATCGGCACCGGCAAGTCGAAATCGGCGGCCTCGAAAGACAGCGCCGATGAATCGGGACCGCGCATCACCACGCCTGAAAAGATCAACATGAAGGAAGTGTATTCGCTCGTCTACAACGACAACGAGCAAAACTTCGTGTTCTCCGACTGCTGCCGCCCCGTGCCCGGCGACGACGTGATGGGATTTGTCAACGACGCCGGACAGGTGGAGGTGCACTCGCTCACATGCCCGCGCGCACAAGTGCTCAAAGCCGGCTACGGACCGCGCATCGTGGCCACCCGCTGGGAAAACGTGCTCAGCACGTTCCCGGCCGAAATACTCATCGAAGGCGTTGACCGCCACGGCATCCTACACGAGCTCACACAGCTGATATCCAAGCAGATGAACATCGACATACGGTCGCTCCACATCGACACCGACAAGGAAGTGTTCCGCTGCAGTCTGGGTGTGCTGGTGCGCGACACCGAAGCCATCAGCGACCTGTGTGCCAAAATCAAGAAAGTGGCCGGCGTGCAGAGCGCCGTCCGCAACGAACTGTAATGTCATGTCCTACAAGTTACGCTTCAACCGCAAAAACATCCTGCTCGCAGCCATCTACGCCGCCTGCGTCCTCATCATATTCCTCACCATCCCCGACAAGGAGACAAATCGCTACAGCTACGAGCTGGGCAAGCCGTGGAACTACGACGCTCTGGTCATCGACTCCAACCTCCGCATCGACGCCGACTCGGCGCTCGTCAACGCGATGGTCGACTCGGTGATGAACCACTACACCCCGTCGTACTACCGCGACAGCCAGCGGGAAGCCCGCCTGCTGAAGAGCTATGAAGAGCAACTCAGCGCCATCCCCTCGCTCAGCGACGACCGCTACCGCCGCGAGCGCGTCATGGCCAACATCCGCGCCATCTACAACGGCGGCATCATCGACGCCGACACCCGCCTGCTCCCCGACCAGATCAACCTGCGCGTCACCGACAAGGAGAAGAAATCCGTTGGCAAAGACATGTTCATCACCCCAATCGAGGCTTTGCAGCAGCTGATGAGCAATGTGAAAAACGACACCCTCATCAGCAACGCCCTCTATGCCAACCGCATCGACCTGGAGCCCAACATTCTCTACGACAGCGTGGCCTACCGCGACCAGATGAACACGCAATATGAGTTTTATTTCAACGAAAACTCGTTTGAGTTTCCGGCCGGCTCGAAAATCGTGGAGCGCGGCGACCCCGTGACGCCGAAAGTCTACCGCTATCTGCAGGCCTATGAGCGCCAGATGAGCGGCATCAGCGAAAGCGGCCTCCACATCCGGCAGGTGAGATCGATAGGCTCGGCCATCGTCATCCTGCTGATGCTCGGCATGCTCTACGGCTTCATAGCGCTCTTCCGCCGCGACTATTTCGCCAATCTCAGGGTGATGATGATGCTCTCGCTGCTGGTCACCGGCTTCGTGGTGATAGGCTCGGCGTTCAACACTTCGTTTGACCACGGCATCTACATCGTGCCCTTCACCATCATACCGATAGTGCTCCTGGTGTTCCTCGATTCGCGCACCGCTTTCTTCGCCTACATGGTCACTCTCATGACGGTGACGGCGCTCAACCACTACATCTGGGACTTCTTCGTCATCCAGTTTGCCGCCGGCTTCGTGGCGCTGATCACCATCCGCGAGCTGAGCAAGCGCTCCCAGCTGCTGAGTTCGGCGCTGTGGGTGTTCCTCTGCTACTCCGTGACCTACTGCGCCGTGCAGCTCATGCAGACGGGCCAGTTCTCGAGCATCGACACCGGCATGTTCGGCGCCCTGGCCATCAACTCGCTGCTCATCTCCTTCGCCTATATCCTGATTTTCGTCATCGAAAAATGCTTCGGATTCATATCGCGCGTGACGCTCGTTGAACTCTCCGACATCAACCATCCGCTGCTGCGAGAGCTCTCGCAGGAGTGTCCGGGCACTTTCCAGCATTCCATGGCCGTGAGCAACATCGCCGCAGCAGCCGCCGGACGCCTCGGCGCCAACGTGCAGCTCATACGTGCCGGCGCGCTCTACCACGACATAGGCAAGATCGGCAACCCCGCCTTCTTTACCGAAAACCAGCACGGCATCAACCCCCACGACACGCTCACCCCGCTGCAGAGCGCACGCATCATCACCGGTCATGTGACCGACGGCGTGCACCGCGCCGAGAAAGCCAAGCTGCCCAAGCAGCTGCGCGACTTCATCCTGCAGCATCACGGCCGCGGCACGGCACGCTATTTCTACACCACCTACTGCAACCAGCATCCCGACGAGGAGGTTGATCCGACACCGTTCAAATACCCCGGCCCGAATCCACAGACCATCGAAGCCTCCATACTGATGATGGCCGACGCCGTCGAAGCCGCCTCGCGCTCGCTCAAGGACCACTCCCCCGAAAGCATCGACGCCCTGGTGTCGAAGATCATCGACTCGCAGGTGAGCGAGGGACTCCACAACGAATCGCCCATCTCGTTCCGCGACATCACCGAGATCAAGAAATCGTTTGCTTCGACACTCCGCACCATGTATCACTCGCGCATCGCCTATCCCGAAGCCGTCAAGCCGGCCGCTCCCGACGCACCCGGCGCCGACAAAGGCCAATAATTGTTAACGAAGAGCATAAACGTTCCGGCTACACGTTATTATATTATATATAGCCCGGCTTTGTGCCGACGAATCATAACCGCAAACAAACCCTCATGAACACTGTCAGCATCACAATAAGCATCCTCGCCATACTGGCCGCGATCTTCGGCTCGTTCCGCTCCATGAGATGGGCTCCGGCAGCCGGATGGTGCGCTCTCGCCGCTCTGACGGCCGCCTCGGCCGGCGCTCCCGGCTGGCAGACAATACTCTTCTGGGGTATAGCCGCAGCCATCGCGCTGGCCATCAACGTCATGCTCCCCGACATCGTGACCCGCACCAACAGCGGCACGCCCTTCATAGCCGGCGGTGCCCTCGCCGGCACTTTCACCGGACTGATAATGTCGCAGCCCGCCATGATAGGCGGCGCGGTGATCGGCGCCCTGTTCGGCGCCCTCGCCTTCGGCCGGATGGCCTCAGGCCGCGCCATGGGATTTCCTTCGCGCCGATATTTCAATTATGTCCTCGCCAAAGGATTTCCCGCCGTAATCACCACCTGTCTGTGCGGCCTCGCCGTGCTCTATATCATCAACGTAATCCACTCAACGCAATGATACGCAAAATATTACCGGCCATAGTGCTCCTGTTGACGGCACTGTCATCGGCTGCTCAGAACAATTTCGACAAGATACGCCGCGAGAAGCCCGACTTCGACCAGATACGCCGTGAGATCAACGACCGCAACTCCGACTATTACTATCCCCGCCTGATGGCCGAATACGAGCGCAACGACACTCTGATGAAGCTCGACAAGTTCCGCTATCTCTATCTGGGCTATTCATTGCAGGAGGATTACAACCCCTACCGCCAGCCGTCGGTCAGCAACTCGACGGCCTTCGACATAAGCCGCGCCAAGCTCACGCCGCAGGAGTGCGACACCGTGATCAAATACGCCAATCTGGCGCTCGACGACAACCCCTTCGACCTCAACCAGATGCACGTGCTCATATCGGCCTACAAGCAGCGCCACAACTTCAAGATGGCCGCCATCTGGCAGTATAAGTTCAACTACATTCTGATGGCCATCGTGTCGACCGGCACTGGCATGGACGAGGAAAACGCATGGTATGTGATCGAGCCGCAACACGAATATGTGCTCCTCAACGTGATGGGCTACACGGTCACCAACCACCTCTTCTACGAGCCTTATTTCGAATACCTTACGGTGGTCGACGGTGCCGGAAGGCCTAACGGCGGATTCTATTTCAACATCCACCACGTGCTCGAGGAATACTACCGTAAATTTCCCGAAGAACTTTAGCCGCCCGGTTGTTGCACATGTCGGCTTTTTTGGCTAAATTTGCACATGAAAGGTTCTTTGGACCAGTTGCGTAAAACATTAAAACACTGTTATTTATGAACTATCGTAGAGTTGTGATGGCGATGGCCATCGCCCTGACGCTCCCGCTGTGCGCCGCTGCCGATGAGGTGTTGCGTTCGCCCGACGGCAACGTAGTGCTCACCTTCAGCCTCCGCGACGGGGGCACACCTGTCTATGCCGTGACTTATAAAGGACTGCCCGTGGTCAACACCTCCGACATGGGCTTCGAATTCAAAACCATCAGCGCCGGATCGGGATTCACCCTCGCCGGCACCGAGCGCGACGATGTCCGCGAGACGTGGGCTCCCGTATGGGGCGAGAACGACTCGATCGCCAACAACTACAACGCGCTCACCGTCAGCCTCACAAAGCCCGCCAAAGCCGGCGCTTTTGAAATGAACATCGACTTCCGCGCCTACAACGACGGCGTCGGTTTCCGCTACCGTTTCCCCGCCGCCGACGGCAAGGAGCTCACCGTCACCGACGAGCTCACACAGTTTGCCATGCCCTCCGACATGACGGCATGGTGGATACCGGGCGATTACGACACCCAGGAATATGAATACACCCGCTCGCGCCTGAGCGAGATACGCGCCCACAACCTCAAGGACGAGAAGACAGGCAACGTGTCACAGACAGGCTTTTCGCCCACCGGCGTGCAGACCTCGCTGATGCTCAAATCCGACAACGGTCTCTACGTCAACCTCCACGAAGCCGCACTCGTCGGCTTCCCGGCCATGCACCTCAACCTCAACGACACCACGATGGTGTTCACCTCATGGCTCACCCCCGACCGCAACGGCAACAAAGCCGAGATCAAGCTGCCCTTCTCGACGCCATGGCGCGCCATCATGGTGAGCGACCGCGCCACCGACATCCTGGCTTCCGACCTCATCTACAACCTCAACGACCCGCTGGCCCTCGACGACACCTCATGGATCCACCCCACAAAATATATGGGCGTGTGGTGGGAGATGATCACCGGCAAGAGCTCGTGGGCCTACACCGATGCCGAGAATTTCGACCTCGCCACCTTCGACTATTCCAAAGCCAAACCCAACGGCCGCCACGGCGCCAACAATGAAAACGTGCGCCGCTACATCGACTTCGCCGCCGACAACGGCATGGACGGCCTCCTCATCGAGGGCTGGAACATAGGCTGGGAGGACTGGTTCGGCAAGGAGAAGGACTTCGTGTTTGACTTCATCACCTCCTATCCCGACTTCGACATCAAGGCGCTCAACGACTATGCCCATCAGCGCGGCATCAAGCTGATAATGCACCACGAGACCTCCGGCTCCATACCCAACTACGAGCGCTGGATGGACCGCGCCTACGACCTTATGAACCAGTATGGCTACGACGCCGTGAAGAGCGGCTACGTGGGCAACATACTGCCGCTGGGCGAGAACCACTACAACCAGAACTCGGTGCGCCACTATCTCGACGCCGTCAAGAAAGCCGCCGACCATAAAATCATGGTAAACGCCCACGAAGCCGTGCGCCCCACCGGCCTGGCCCGCACCTATCCCAACCTCATCGGCAACGAGAGCGCCATGGGCACCGAATACCGCAACATGTCGCCCGCCCATGTCACCATCCTCCCGTTCACACGTCTGAAAGGCGGCCCGATGGACTTCACCCCCGGCATCTTCCGCATGGACATCGGCTCGTTTGTACCCGGTTCCGACGAGCATAAGAAGGCCACCGTGGCCAACCAGCTCGCCCTCTACCTCACCATGTACTCGCCGCTGCAGATGGCCGCCGACCTTCCGGAGCACTATGCCGAGAAAGCCGACGCCTTCCAGTTCATCAAGGATGTGCCCGTCGACTGGCAGAAGAGCCGCTATCTCGACGCCGAGCCGGGCGAATACATCGTCGTGGCCCGTCAGGACAAGAAGAGCGCCGACTGGTATGTTGGCGGCGTGACCAACGGCGATGCCCGCGACTACGACCTCGCCTTCGACTTCCTCACCCCCGGCAAAGTCTACCAGGCCTCCATCTACACCGACGCCCCCGACGCCGACTGCTACACCAACCCCGAAGCCTACCGCATCCGCACCCTCAACGTCACCGCCAACGACGTCCTCCCCATCCACATGGCCCGCGGCGGCGGCTTCGCCATCTCCCTCCGCCCCCTCCCCTGATCCCCCCAACCCGGAAGCCCGGAATCCCCCCATTAAAATCCATAACCCGCCCCGCGCCAACCCCG
>CABUBG010000039.1:0-22067 GCA_902489785.1 uncultured Porphyromonadaceae bacterium | reverse complement strand
TTGGTGAATGGTCTCGATGATTTTTGTAAATTCGCACTTGCTTGTTTAATCTGCGTACGGTCAAAAAACGGCATCGCGTTTTGTACGATGCCGTTTTTTTATATACTTGGCAGAATGTCAGTCAAGGCGTATCTCTGCCTCCGACATTTCATCATAGGCCGCCCACCCGGGATCATTCTCGCAGTAGATCTCAAGCGGCAACTGTGGGAAATCGGCCAGTGCCTCATTGAGCTTGCGGCCGAATATGTGAGTGCTCAATGTGTAAAACACCCAGTCGCGCTCATCATCGCCGGTAAAAATGCCGGTCAGTATCGCCACGGGATCCTTGGCAAAGGCAGCCGTCAGCGCTTCCTGCACCTTCTCCATCAGCGACGATGTGGCAAAATCGGGAATACCCGACTCGTCGCCGTCGTAATGCCATTTCACCTCCACACGGATTGAAAAACGGGGATTGTTGCGCATCTTGCTGACATCGCGCCGTCCCGTGACCATTATCAGACGGCCGCTTTCGCTCTGTGCAGGCGACGTCCACCAGTCTTGCGATTCACTCATATCATTCTTGCGTTTTACTCATTATTATATTATGCCATGCCCGGTCAATCTTACCGCTGGCAAATCCATCTCAAGCATCAATAATAACAAAAGGATTGGAACTAACTCCAATCCTTATGCTAAGTTGCCTTGGAAAGATTCGAACTCTCACAGGCGGAACCAGAATCCGACGTGCTACCATTACACCACAAGGCAATATTTTTTTCTTTCTCAAGCACCGCTCTCGGCGCTTTCGTTTTACGGATGCAAAGGTAGGCATTATTTTTAAACCGACAAACATTTTTGCAATTTTTTTATCGGGAATTTTTCAAGTTGAACACAAATGAACACAAACGAAGCCATAGTCGAAACCCAACGAAGGTCTGAGGACGCACAAACGAAGCCATAGCCGAAGCCGTATGCTGATGTTAGCCCCACTTATCGCCTCACATATCACATTATTTTATGCACATTTACAAAAAAGTGATTACCTTTGCACCATTCAACACATAACGCATATAAAACCACACATCCGATAGGAATGGACATTCAGGATAAACAGGATCTGCTCGACCGCCGCTATCTGCGCATGGCTGCTATCTGGGCCGAAAACTCCTACTGCATGCGCCGTCAGGTTGGCGCAATCCTCGTCAAAGAACAGATGATTATTTCCGACGGCTTCAACGGCACGCCGGCCGGATTTGAAAATATATGTGAGACACCCGACGGCTTCACAAAGCCATACGTGCTTCACGCCGAAGCCAACGCCATCACTAAAGTGGCCCGGAGCAACAACTCGTCGCAAGGCTCCACACTTTACGTCACCGCATCGCCCTGCCTCGAATGCTCGAAGCTCATCATTCAGGCCGGCATCACGCGCGTGGTGTTCAACGAACTCTACCGCATCACCGACGGCCTCGACCTGCTGAAGCGTGCCGGCATCGAATGTGTCCACATCAAAGACCTATGATTTAATCGTTCACCACACTTCTCACGCACATTCCCCGCTTTCTCCGCATTTTCTATCATCGCAGCAAATTCATTATGAAACCGCTATACAAACGTCTCTACGTATGGCTGCCGCTCATCATCGCAGCCAGCATTGCCATCGGCCTCTGGCTCGGTAGCCGATTCTTCGGCAAAAACTCCGTAACCGAAAGCGCCGGCTACGCCAAGCTTCAGACCATTCTCAACAATATCTCCGAGAACTATGTCGACGAGATCAACATCGACAGCCTGCTCGAGCACACATTCCCCGAAATAATGCTCCAGCTCGACCCGCACTCCACCTACATAGCCGCGGCCGATCTTGACGTTTACAACGAGGACATCGAAGGTTCGTTCAGCGGCATCGGCATCCGCTTCAACACCATCACCGACACCATCACTGTCGACGAGGTCATCTCCGGCGGCCCGTCGGAAAAAGTAGGAATCCTCCCGGGCGACCGCATCGTTTCCGTCAACGATTCCGTCATCGCCGGGAAAAAAATATCCAACGAGCAGATAATCAAGCGCCTGCGCGGCAAGAAGGGCTCGAAAGTAAAACTCGGCATCAAGCGCGACAATTCGTCCTCGCTGCTCCATTTCACCGTTACACGCGACGACATACCGGTAACCTCCGTCGACGCTTCCTACATGATCGACGATGCCACCGGCTATCTGAAAATCAACAAGTTCTCCACCGAGACCTACCGCGAATTCCTCACCTCGCTCGCATCGCTGCGGCAGCAGGGCGCCCGCCAGTTCATCCTCGACCTGCGCGGCAACGGAGGCGGACTGATGGAAGCCGCCGTGAAGATGGCAAATGAATTCCTCCAACGCGAATCCACCATCGTGTCCATGAAAGGCCGTAAGCCTGAATACAACACATCGTTCCCCGCCGACGGTCTCGGCTCGTTCACCAACGAAAACATCGTTGTGCTCATCGACGAAGCATCGGCCAGCGCCAGCGAGATCCTCGCAGGTGCCATCCAGGACAACGACCGCGGCCTCATCATAGGCCGCCGCTCTTTCGGCAAAGGCCTCGTACAGAACCAGATCGACCTCCCCGACCATAGTGCAATCCGCCTCACGGTGGCACGCTACTACACTCCCTCAGGACGATGCATACAGAAGACCTACCGCCACGGCGACATCGGCGGTTACGCCAACGAGATTGTCGACCGCTACATGCACGGCGAAGGTTTCAACGCCGACAGCATCCGCGTCGACAAATCGCAGATCTTCCATACCACCGGCGGACGCACCGTGTATGGCGGAGGCGGCATTATCCCCGACATCTTTGTGCCTAACGACACGCTCGGCATCTCCGACTATTATATCCGCGTATTCAACGCCGGACTCCTTCAGAAATTCTCGTTCGCCTACACCGACGCCAACCGTAAGGCTCTGAACACCAGTCTGACAGTCGACGACCTTCTAAGTAAGCTTCCCTCCGACGACACACTCCTCAACGCTTTTGTCGAATATGCCGCCAAAGAGGGCGGAATAGCTCCGCGATGGTATTACATAAACCAATCACGCGATCTGATTGTTGATATTCTGAAAGCTTTGATTGCACGTGACCTGCTCGGCACTTCGGCCTACTATGAAGTGTACAACCGGTCTGACAAAACCGTTCTGCGGGCCATAAAAGAGCTCAACGAAGGCAAAGCCGCACCAACGGCCATAGTGCATTGAAGCCCGCACAACCATTAGGCACTCCGTTGCCGTCAACATTAGAGCCTATTCCACAAAATTTGTTAACATCAGGGCGGCGTATTTTCGAGTGAATTTCTTGAGTTGAAGAAGGAACGATGCGGGCATCGTGACTGATGAGACTCGAAGAAAGTCGCCGGAAAGACGCCGGTCAGTAAAAAATAATAATATTAATTGGAGCTAATTCCAAAAATCTGTTAATGTATTCACGACAAGAAAATATGTCAGAAATAACGAGGATCGCATCAGCACATCATCTTCGGCGCTGTGGCTCAATCGCATAGCCCGCTATGCTCAATCACTCACAGCACCAAATCTGATGCACTGCTGCGACCCTGACGTTAACAAATTTTGTGGAATAGGCTCTTAGTTTATTCAGATGGATAAAGACACACTCCGCCGGCGCATCCGTGCACGCAAAAGCCTCCTCGACGCAGTCGAAGCCGCAAAAGCCGCAGAACAAGTGTTCAGCCGGCTCGAATCACTCGTGGCCTTCACTATGGCCGACAGGATTCTCATCTACAACTCGCTCCCCGACGAGCTTTCGACCCGCGATTTCATCTCCCGGTGGAAATCAGTCAAGCATTTCTTCCTGCCCAGAGTCAACGGCATCGACCTCGACATACTCCCCTACGACAGCACCCGCATGAGCCTCGGCGCTTTCCGCATCGAGGAGCCGCAGGGCGACGACATCACCGATCCCGCCCTCATGGAGCTTATCATCGTGCCCGCCATGGCCTACGACCGCAAAGGCAACCGCCTCGGTCGCGGCAAGGGCTACTACGACCGCCTGCTGCCGCGCTCGAAAGCCCTGCGCATTGGCGTGGCCTACGACTTCCAGCTCGTCGACGAACTCGAAACCGACCCGTTCGACCAGCCCGTCGACATCGTCATCACCGAATCCGGCATCTACCGCCGCCGCTGATTTGGCCATTTGCCGCCGCCCCACCCGCAGATTCACCTGCCCAAAAAGCTTTTTAACGGAAATAATTGGTTAATTTTGCACTCTGATTTGTATATCTGACAATCGCCAATGGTTTCAATCAACAATCTCAGTGTGGAATTCAGCGCAAAATCGCTGTTCGACAACATTTCCTACGTCATCAACCGCAAAGACAAGATAGCTCTCGTCGGGAAAAACGGCGCCGGCAAGTCGACTATGCTCAAAATCATCGCCGGACTCCAGAAGCCGACGTCGGGCACCGTGGCCATACCGCAGGATGTCACGATAGGCTATCTTCCTCAGCAGATGGAGATCAGCGACTCCCTCACCGTGATGGAGGAGGTGCGCAAAGCCTTCTCCCACATCGACGAGATGCATGCCCGCCTCGACAAGATGACGGCGCAGCTCAGCGAACGCACCGATTATGAGAGCGAATCCTATCAGGAACTTATCGAACGCATGACACAGCTGTCGGAGCTGCTTGCCCTTGAAGAGAGCGAAAACAGCATCGCCGAGATGGAGAAAACGCTGATAGGCCTCGGCTTTGTCAGAGACGACTTCGACCGCCCGACAGCTGAATTCAGCGGCGGATGGCGCATGCGCATCGAGCTTGCCAAAATCCTCCTCCAGCATCCCGACGTGCTACTGCTCGACGAGCCCACCAACCACCTCGACATCGAGTCGATCCAGTGGCTCGAGCAGTTCCTCACCACCAAAGCCAATGCTGTGGTGCTCGTCAGCCACGACCGCGCGTTCATCGACAACGTCACCAACCGCACCATCGAAATCTCGCTCGGAAAGATCTACGATTACTCCGTAAAATACTCCAAATTCGTCGAGCTACGCCGCGAACGCATAGAGCAGCAGATGCGTGCCTACCAGAACCAGCAGAAGCAAATCCAGGACACCGAAGAATTTATCGAACGATTCCGCTACAAGGCCACGAAAAGCGTCCAGGTGCAGAGCCGCATCAAGCAGCTCGCCAAGATACAGCGCATCGAGGTCGACGAAGTCGACTCCTCGCATCTCAACCTACGTTTCCCGCCGGCCCCCCGCTCGGGCGACTACCCGATCATCGCCGACAACGTCGGGAAGCGCTACGGCGACCATCAGGTGTTCGACCACGCCACTTTCACCATCAAACGCGGCGAAAAAGTGGCTTTCGTAGGCAAAAACGGCGAAGGCAAGTCGACACTCGTCAAATGCATCATGGGCGAGATCCCTTTCACCGGAAACCTCAAGATAGGCCACAACGTAAAGATAGGCTATTTCGCTCAGAATCAAGCGCAGCTGCTCGACGGCGAGATAACCGTTTTCGACACGATCGACCGCGTGGCCGTGGGCGACATACGCCTGAAAATCCGCGACATCCTCGGCGCTTTCATGTTTGGCGGCGAAGCTTCCGACAAGAAAGTGAAGGTGCTCTCCGGCGGTGAGAAAACGCGTCTTGCCATGATCCGCCTGCTCCTCGAGCCTGTCAACCTCCTGATTCTCGATGAACCCACAAACCACCTCGACATGAAGACCAAAGATATCCTCAAACAGGCTATCAAGGATTTCAACGGCACGGTGATCGTCGTGTCGCACGACCGCGACTTTCTCGACGGCCTCGTCGAGAAAGTCTACGAATTCGGCGGCGGTAAAGTGCGCGAATGTCTCGGTGGCATCTACGAGTTTCTCGAAAAGAAAAAGCTGGCTTCACTCGCCGAGCTCGAACTCAGCAAATCGCCCACAGCTCCCGCCCCGAAAACGGCTCCGGAAAAGCCATCCGCCCCAGCCGCAAAGCCCGCCGCCCCTGCTCCGGCACAAAATGCTCCGGCGAAGAAACAGCATCTCAGCTACGCCGAACAGAAGGAGCGCGAAAAGATGCTGCGCAAAGCAAAAAAACTGGTTGCCGACGCCGAAGCCGAGATCGCTGCAATCGAAGCCCGGATCGCCGAGACTGAAGCAAAAATGGCCGAAGGCGCCTACGACGAGGCTCTCATCGCTTCACATGCCGCATTGCAGAAAAATCTCGACAATGCCATGAGCCACTGGGAGCTCGCCACAATGGATCTCGAATCCCTGTCAGCCGAATAAACTCCGCAAAACCATGGCTCAACGACTCACCCGTTCATCACGAAACGCAGTACTTGGAGGCGTCTGTGCCGGCATCGCCGATTTCTTCGGAATTTCACCCGTCATCCCCCGGCTCATCTTCTTTTTCTTCGGAGCATTTCCGCTCTATCTCCTGTTGTGGATCCTGTTGCCGACCGACAATAGTTAGAAATCTATCGTCAGCCTTACATTAAACTGCCGGCGGGTCAGATAGTTGGGCACGGCATACTGGATCTGGTTGACATCCGTGACCCAATAATAACTGCTCACGTTGGAGATGTCAAAGAGGTTAAACACGTCAAATCCCAGCCAGATGCTCTTGAAATGACGCAGGAATCCTTCGCGGCTCTCGCCGTCCTTCAGCGGAGTGAGCAGACCGTACATCAGTCCTATATCTACGCGCTTGTAAGCCGGGGTGCGGAAATAGTTTTTATCACGTGTGCTCTGCGGTGCCGTCGTCGGAAGTCCGTCGTTGAATATGCCACGGAGCGAAAATTTCAGCTTCGGAATCTTCGGGAAATAATCCGTGAAATATAATGCGAATCCGTAGCGTCGGTCGTTAGGCCGCGGCACTTTCACACCATGAAGCGTCTCCTGCGTTTTCATCAGCGAAAAGCTTATCCACGAATCGCTGCCGGGCACAAACTGTCCGAACATCTTCAGGTCAAGACCAGCCGCGAAGCCTTTCGATTCATTGCGTCCGCTATACACAAGCTTCAGATTGTCAATCTCATACGGCACAATATCGCTCAGCGCTTTATAGTAAGCCTCGGCCGAAATCTTAAACGGACGGTTCAGCGCCCTGAACGTATAGTCCGACGCAAGAATAAACTGCAGGCTACGCTGCGACTTGATGTCGCGGTTCAGCTCTACAGTCGTGTTTCCGGCCGCATCGGTCTGTTGCAGACGGAATTCCTTATAGAACGGGCTCTGATAATAGAGGCCGGTGGCAAAACGGAAGGTCCAGCGGTTGTTGCGTTCCGGCACGAATCCGAGGCTCACGCGAGGGCTCACGATAAACTCTTTGTTGAACGACCAGTAGCTGAACCGCACGCCGGCATTAAGGTTAAAGAAACCGGCCGAAGTGTTGAAGCGGAAGGCATCTTGAAGGAAGCCGCTCATACGAGTCGACGACAGATCGTGCGACGATGCGAGATTATACACCACCTTCATCGCATCCGGATCAAACGGCAGCGAGTAGCCGGCCGAATCGCGGCGCTCCCACTCGCGCGAACGCTCCATGATGCTTTCATGCTTGAATGTCAGACCATACGTCAGAATGTTCCGGCGTCCGATACGCGACTCTCCGCGCAGCGACACGTCAAACACGGTCGATTTGAGCCTGTTTCTTGCATGTTCGTGATATCGTCCCACGCCGAGCTCGCCGCCCACCTGCTGGTCGGAGTCGGAGCCGCCGGCCTGATCGAGCCAATATTCGCCCGAGATATCGTAAGCCACAAGTTCATTGTTGAGGAATCCCGAAAGGATAAGCGAGAGATCGGTCGATTTCGACGGCGAATAGCTCAGCGTGTACGCCCCGAAAAATGTCTCGAAACGGTCTTTTTCCCGTCCGTCGAAATACACCGTAAACCGCTTGGCATCCTCGGCCGTACCGAAATTCGTGGTGCGGTTCTGCGGCGTGAACTTATAGCGGTTGACCGAAATGTTGCCCAGAAACGACATCCTCACTTTCGGCGAAAGCTTGAGCACGAGATTGGTCTGATAATCAAAGAACGACGGGTCATATTCGCCCTTGGTTTCCAGCGAGCTCAGCAGCGACGTGTTCCGTTTGTACCTCACGCCGTGGAGCTGCGAGAATTTGCTGGAGCTCTGACCCAGCGACAGGCTGCCGCCCATAAGGCTCAGCCCGAGCGAACCTTCGAACGATTCAGGCTGCCGGTAACGTATGTCGAGCGCCGACGACATCTTGTCGGCATACTCGGCCGGAAAACCGCCGGTGGAAAACGAAACCGACTCTACGAGGTCGGGGTTGATTATCGAAAGGCCCTCCTGCTGTCCCGACGATATCAGCTGCGGACGATACACTTCTATTCCATTGATATACACGCTATTTTCGTCATACGTGCCGCCGCGCACCGAATACTGGCTCGACAACTCATTCGACGAGCTCACGCCCGACATCGTTGCAAGCATCGACTCCACTGAGCCGCCGGTCGCGTCTGCCGCAAGCCTGTAGTCATCCGATTCAACAGTCTGCATGGCTCCCGTCTGTCGCCTGATCTCGGTCACTTCAACTTCTCCAAGTTCTCTCGCATTCTCTTCAAGACGCACGTTAATCGTCAGATCCCCGTTGGGCTTCACCAGCTGACGCCGCACTTCTTTATAGCCTATACAGCTGTACACCAGCACTAATGTGTCGCGCTCAGCCACCGAAAGCCGGTAGCCGCCGTCGGCATTGGTGCTCACGCCCAAAGCCGTTCCGGCCACTTTCACCGTAGCCGCCGCTATAGGCTCGTTGGCATGATCCACCACCTTGCCGCGGATGTTGACATTGGCCGCCGAAGCTGCCTGCCCGCACCCGATTGCGGCTATTAAAAGCATATATATCGTAAACAATCGCATTTTTTATCACATAATTACTGAATTAGTAACGCGGAATCGCCCGAAAAATTATAAAAATGGCTAATTTTGCGACATCATTCACAATCACCGCAGCCATCGGGCCATGCACGCTTCCACCCTCACGCCCGCACGCTGCCCCATTCTGTTAGTATTTTATGAAAATAGCAATAGTCGGAACCGGTTACGTAGGCCTTGTCTCAGGCGCCTGTTTTGCCGAAGTGGGCATCGACGTCACTTGCGTCGACATCGACGAATCAAAGATCAACGACCTCAAAAAAGGCATCATACCCATCTACGAACCCGGACTCGACGACCTCGTGCGCCGCAACACCGAGGGCGGCCGACTCCATTTCACCACCTCGCTCGCCGAATGCATCGACGGGGCTGAGGCCGTGTTCTGCGCCGTTGGCACCCCGCCCGACGAGGACGGTAGCGCCGACCTCAAATATGTCAAGGCCGTAGCCCGCACTTTCGGCCAGCTCATCAACCACTTCACCATCTTCGTCACAAAAAGCACCGTGCCCGTCGGGACGTCGGAAATCGTTCGCGCCGAGATCGAAAACGAGCTCCACCGCCGAGGCGTCGAAATCCCCTTCGAAGTGGCCTCCAATCCCGAATTCCTCAAGGAAGGCGCCGCCATCAAGGACTTCATGTCGCCCGACCGCGTTGTCATCGGCACCCGCAGCGAGCGCGCACGCAAAGTGATGGAGCGCCTCTACCGCCCCTTCCTCCTCAACAATTTCCGCGTCATTTTCATGGATATAGCCTCCGCCGAGATGACCAAATATGCCGCCAACTCCATGCTCGCCACCCGCATCTCGTTCATGAACGACATCGCCAACCTTTGCGAACTCGTCGGCGCCGACGTCAACATGGTGCGCAAAGGCATCGGCGCTGATGCCCGCATCGGCACCAAATTCCTTTATCCCGGCTGCGGCTACGGCGGCAGCTGCTTCCCCAAAGATGTCAAGGCCCTCGCCCGCACCGGACTCGACAACGGCTATCACATGCGTGTCATCGAAGCCGTCGAGGCCGTCAACGAGGCTCAGAAAAGCGTCGTGTTCAACAAACTGAAAAAGCACCTCGGCGACCTGCAGGGCAAACGCATAGCCATCTGGGGCCTTGCATTCAAACCCGAGACCGACGACATGCGCGAAGCTCCGTCGCTCGTCGTCATCAACCGCCTGCTCGAAGCCGGCGCCAGCGTCACCGTCTACGACCCCGTGGCCATGGACGAATGTTTCCGCCGCATCGCCGACCGCGTCATCTACGCCCGCGACATGTATGACGCCGCCAACGATGCCGACGCCATCGCGCTCCTCACCGAATGGAAGCAGTTCCGCGTCCCCTCCTGGAATGTAGTGCGCAAAGCCATGAAAGGCGATCTCGTGGTCGACGGCCGTAACATCTACGATGCCGAAGAGCTCGCCGACGCAGGCCTCCGCTACCATTGCATAGGCAAATGACAGCCTGAAACGCGCTTCTCATACCGTTTCGTGCTCTAATATATGTTAAATTGCGGCGCCGCAACGTCGCGCCTCTTGCATTATTGTGAGTTGTTTAGTATTTTTGCATAAAATAACGAATAATGAATAGATTCCTGTCCATACTCCTCATTGCCATTGCCGCTGTTTTGCCATTTGGTGAAACGGCTTTCGCCGCACAGGCTCCCCGGCAGGAACTCGCTTCATCCGAGCCTACGCTCTCCACGCGCCGCGGTGCCATCGAAATTTCATGCCCCGCCGACGGCCGCACATACACCTTCCAGATCTACGCCATTACCGGCCAACTGCTCAAACGCGTGCAGATCACCGATTCGTCATTGACAATCGAGCTTCCCCAGGGTTGCTACATAGTGAAATGCGGCGTTTGGGTCAAAAAAGCTATCGTGTGCTGACCGACGACGATACACCGGCCTCCTTCGGCCCCGTAACCACTTCTCCCGAGATATCATACTTACATTCTTCAACTCATAATCCACACAAATCACCCATGAACAAAACGCTTACAGCATTTTGTGGCATCTCCATGCTTCTGCCCGCCGCTGCAGCCGCGCAGCCGGCCGAATCGTCACTGGATGCCGCATACGCCTCATACCCTTCCTATTCCAACGACAACGGTCAGCTCGAGCTCACCGTCGACGACAAGGGCACCCATTTCCGCCTCTGGTCGCCGGAAGCTCAGGCCGCTCAGGTCATCATCTATCCCTCGGACCGCAACTCAGCCGCCGTCGACACCCTCACCATGCAGCGGGCCGAGGCCGGCACTTTCACAGCCGCTTCGCCCCAAAAGCTCTACGGCTATTTCTACACGTTCCGCATCAACGACAATGGCCGCTGGCTCGACGAGACTCCCGGCGTTTGGGCTAAAGCCGTAGGCACCAACGGCATGCGCGCCGCCATCATCGACATGAGCGCCACCAATCCCGAAGGCTGGGACACCGACCGCGGTCCGGCCGTCAAAGCCATCAACAATGCCGTCATCTACGAAATGCACCACCGCGACATGTCGATGCACCCCTCGTCGGGCATCGTCAACAAAGGCAAATTCCTCGCGCTCACCGAAGAAGGCACCCACACCCCCGCAGGGTCATCAACAGGCATCGGCCATCTGCGCGACCTCGGCATCACTCACGTCCACATCCTACCGTCGAGCGACTTCAACAGCATCGACGAATCCAACCTGCCGGCCAACGGCTACAACTGGGGCTACGACCCGCAGAACTACAACGTCCCGGAAGGCTCATACTCCACCAACCCCGCCGACCCAGCTACACGCATCCGCGAGATGAAACAGATGGTCAAATCGCTCCACGATGCCGGCATCGGCGTGATCATGGATGTGGTCTACAACCACACCGCTCTCAACGACGGCTCCAATTTCTCGCTCACCGCACCGGGGTATTACTACCGCCATCGCCCCGACAACACCTACAGCGATGCCTCGGCCTGCGGCAACGAAACAGCCTCGGAACGCGCACAGATGCGCGACTTCATCGTCAACTCCGTGAAATACTGGGCCAAAGAATATCACATCGACGGCTTCCGCTTCGACCTCATGGCCATCCACGACATCGAGACGATGAACCTCGTGGCTGAGGAGCTCCGCAAGATCAACCCCAACATAATCATCTACGGCGAAGGCTGGACCGCCGGCGACTCTCCCCTCCCCGTTGCCGACCGCGCCCTTAAGGAAAACGTCAGCCACATGACGGGCATCGCCGTCTTCAGCGACGATATCCGCGATGCTGTCAAGGGGCACTACAGCAAGGCCGACGACCGCGGCTTCGCCACCGGCAAGCCGGGCCTGGAAGAGACCGTGAAGATCGGCGTCGTGGCTTCGACAGCCCATCCGCAAGTCGACTATTCCAAAGGCGCCAACTCGCGTTTCCCCTACGCCGCCTCCCCCACCCAGATCATCAACTATGTGTCGTGCCACGACGACCTCTGCCTCACCGACAAACTGGCCGCCTCGATGCCCGGCTCTACTGAAGCCGACCGCATCCGCGCCGCCAAGCTCGCCCAGACAATCGTCTTCACCTTGCAGGGCACTCCGTTCATGTTCGCCGGCGAGGAGGTGTTCCGCAACAAAAAGGGCGTTCACAACAGCTACAAGTCGCCCGATTCCATCAACGCCATCGACTGGACTCTCAAGGAGAAGAATGCCGATCTGTTCAACTACTATCAGCAGCTCATCGCTTTCCGAAAAATGCATCCGTCGCTGCGCATGACATCGGCCGAGGATATCGCCAAAAACATTGTATTCGACAAGGTCTCCGCACCCAACGTGGTGTCCTACAGCATCTTCAACAATGCCTCAGCCGATGATGCCAAGGAGATAAAAATCGTCTACAACGGTTCCGACAAGCCCTATCAGCTTAAGGTGAAACGCGGCAAATGGACCGTCATCGCCGACGATGCCACCATCAGCGCCGACGGTCTGCGCCGGTTCGACGGCGGCAAAATCACCGTCGCTCCACGCAGCGCCCTGATCCTCACCCGCTGACACATCCGCATCCCATACCGACGGCACCGGCAGATCCCACTGATTTGCCGGTGCCGTCGTTTTTTATCGCTTTTTATCATCCACGTTATTTAAAATAATTCTAAATAGCATTTGATTAATTCATGTAAAATTCGCATCTTTGCACCCGTATAACCAAACACTACTATGAGATTAAGCGATCTTGCAACCGGCGAACAATGCAAAGTGGTCAAAATCCTTGGCCACGGCGCCTTTCGCAAACGCCTTATGGAGATGGGATTTATCAAGGGCCGTGAGGTCACGGTGCTTCTACACGCTCCGCTGCGCGACCCTATCAAATACCGCATCCTCGACTATGAAGTGTCGCTGCGCCGTTCCGAAGCAGCCCTTATCGAAGTTATTCCTCTGGCCGAAGCCAAAAACAGCGATGGCATCCCGTCATCGCGCGGAACGATTGAAAGCGATTCTCCCTCACCCAACGAGGAGTTCAACGAACGCCGACACACCATCAACGTCGCTCTCATAGGCAACCCGAACTGCGGCAAGACATCACTCTTCAACCGCGCTTCAGGCGCTCACGAGCACGTAGGCAACTACAGCGGCGTCACCGTCGATGCCAAAAAGGGCTCGTTCCGCTTCGGCGACTACAAGATCAACATCGTCGACCTGCCCGGCACTTATTCGCTCGACAGCTATTCGCCCGAAGAGCTTTATGTGCGTCGCTACCTCAAGGACGAGACGCCCGACGTAATCATCAATGTGGTGGTGGCATCCAATCTCGAACGCAACCTCTATCTCACCACCGAACTGATCGACATGGACCGCAAGATGGTCATCGACCTCAACATGTTCGACGAACTGGAGCAGAGCGACGACAAACTCGATTACAATCTGCTCGGCCAGATGATCGGCGTCCCGGCCGTGCCCACGGTGTCACGCACCGGCAAGGGCACCGACGACCTTTGGCGCACCGTCATCGACGTCTATGAGGACAGCCACAAAGCCGTGCGCCACGTCCACGTCAACCTCGGTCCCGACATCGAGTCGTCGGTCAACATCATCAAGAATATGATCAAAGCCGACACCGGCGTCGGCAGCCATTTCTCACCCCGCTATCTTGCCATCAAGCTGCTTGAAGGCGATGCGGAAGTCGAGAAATATATAAGTGAAAGCCCCGGCGCCAAGGCCATTCTGGCGCGGCGCGATGAGGAGGTAAAACGCATCGAGAAGCTCCGCAACGAGGACATCACCTCGGCCATAGCCGGCGAGAAATACGGCTTCATCGCAGGCGCTCTGGCCGAAACTCTCGTAAAAGGCGAAGGCGATGCCGACGCCGAGACTCACTTCATCGACTCCATCGTCACCAACAAGCTGTTCGGATTCCCGCTCTTCCTGTTGATCATGTTTGCCGTTTTCTGGCTCACATTTGAGGTAGGTTCCTATCCGATGGACTGGATCGAGTCGATCGTCAAATGGATCGGTGGTGTCGTCCAACAGTATATGCCTGAGGGCGCTTTGAAGGACCTGATTGCCGACGGCATCATCGGCGGCGTAGGCGGTGTCATCGTCTTCCTCCCCAACATCCTCATCCTTTATTTCTGCATCTCATGGATGGAAGATTCAGGCTATATGGCCCGTGCCGCCTTCATCATGGACAAGCTGATGCACCGCATTGGCCTGCACGGCAAATCGTTCATACCGCTTGTCATGGGCTTCGGATGCAATGTGCCCGCCATCATGTCATCGCGAAGCATCGAGAGCCGCAGTAGCCGCATCATCACCATCCTCATCAATCCTTTCATGTCGTGCTCGGCACGTCTGCCCATCTACGTGTTGCTGGTCGGCACTTTCTTCGAAAGCCATGCCGCCCTCGTCTTCCTCGGCATCTATCTCACCGGCATCCTCGTGGCGATGATCACCTCCACACTGTTGCGAAAGTTCTATTTCAAAGCCGACGAAACACCGTTTGTCATGGAGCTCCCCCCTTACCGCATCCCTACGGTCAAGTCATCGCTGCGCCACATGTGGGGCAAAGGCGAGCAGTATCTCAAGAAGATGGGCGGTGTCATCCTCGTGGCGAGCATCATCGTGTGGGCGCTCAACTATTTCCCACTGAGCAGCCACGACGAGTCCGACGGACAACAGCATGACTCCTACCTTGAGATGATGGGCAAAGCCATAACGCCGGTCATGGAACCTGTCGGCTTCAGCTGGCGTGCCAGTGTGGCCGCGCTTGCCGGCATCCCGGCCAAGGAGATTGTCGTATCTACGCTCGGCGTTCTCTACACCGGCGACGAGGAAGCCACCGACGCCACGCTTTCGGCACGCATCACTGCACCGAATCCCGAAACCGGCCAACCTGATTTCAACAAGGCTTCGGCTCTCGCTTTCATGATTTTCATCCTGCTCTACTGCCCCTGCATCGCCACCGTCACGGCAATCGTCAAAGAGACGGGCAGCTGGCGCTACGGCGCATTCACCGTGGTCTACAACACGCTGGTCGCATGGCTCGTAGCCTTCGCCGTCTACCGCGTCAGCCTGATGTTCCTATGATCCCATGATCAATCGAGATTCACGACCGTAATCCCCGCGCCCCCAAACTGCACATGCTCATCGTGAAACGATTTCACTCCGGGCACCGTGTCGAGATAAGCGCGTATGGCCTGGCGCAACGCTCCCGTGCCGGTTCCATGCAGTATGCGCACGCGGCCGATGTTGAACTGCAGCGCGTCATCGATATAATATGTCACGGCCTGCACAGCTTCGTCGGCACGCATCCCGCGCACGTCAAGTTGCTGGCTGAATTCAAGTTGCCTCGACCGGTTTTCAGCTGAAGTTGAAGCGCTGATAAACGATGTGGTCCGCTGGGCACCGCTGTCTATCTTGGCCGTGGTGATCTTGAGGCGGTCTTTTGCCACAGTGGTCTTGAGCTGGCCGAACATCACCGTCGCGTTCTTGCCTTTTATCTCCACCACCTTTCCGGCTATGCCCTCGCCGTCGAGCCGCACCACATCACCCACTGCCAGCGGCTTCTGCTCGGCCACAGGGGCGGTCGGAGCGGCGTGCTTCTTCTTTTTGCGCACTTTTGGCACTTTTTTCAGCAGCTTGTTTTCACGGCCTTCACCGGTGAGCAATGCCTCTTTCTCGCGCTGCATGTTGCGGCGCGCTTCCATCGTCGCCTCTTTCTCGGCCTGCGAACGGCGTATGTCGTGGATGGTGCGTTCAATCACCGCGTTTGAGCCTTCAAGAATGCTGCGGGCCTGCGTCTTGGCCTCGGAGAGTATCTCTTTACGGCGGGCATGAAGCTCATCGGCTTCGGCGTTGTAACGTTCGAGCGTCGCTTCAATTTTCTTCTCTTTCTGCCGGATAGCCATTCGTTTATTCTCCCAGTAGCGCCGGTCGCGCGCAATGTCGAGGAGATATTTGTCCATGTTGATATAGTCGCTGCCGACGATCTGCTCGGCGTCGGCGATGATATCGGCAGGCAGTCCCGTCTTGCGGGCTATCTCGATGGCAAACGAGCTGCCCGGATGCCCGATCGAAAGCTGAAACAGCGGCCGCATAAACTGGCGGTCATAGAGCATCGATCCGTTTACCAGACCTTCGGCATCTTCGGCAAAATGTTTGAGGTTCTGATAATGTGTCGTTATCACGCCCCACATGCCGAGTTCGTTCATGCGCTTGAGTATGGCCTGCGCTATGGCGCCGCCTATCTGCGGCTCGGTGCCGGCGCCGAATTCGTCGATGAGCACAAGAGATGTAGCGCGGCCGCGGCTCACCATCAGGCGCATATTGCGCAGGTGCGAGCTGTAGGTGCTGAGATCGTCTTCTATTGACTGGTCATCGCCTATATCCACAAATATATCGTCGAATATGCCAATGTGCGAGTTTTCATACACCGTGGGCAGGAGGCCGCACTGTGTCATATACTGTATGATACCTGCCGTTTTGAGACACACCGACTTACCGCCGGCGTTAGGTCCCGAGATCACGAGTATGCGGTTGGGCTTTGTCAGCACTATGTCGAGCGGCACTATCTCGCGCCCGTTGCGCCGCAGCGATTCCTGAAGCGTCGGGTGGCAGGCATGGTAAAATTCCATCACGGGCTCGGGATGCAGATTGGGCATCATGCCTCCCGACTGGCGGGCATACAGCGCCTTGGCATGCACGAAATCGATCTGTCCCATCACGGCATTGCTGGCTGCCATATCGGGCACCGACGGCCGTATCTCCTCGGCCACGGCAATGAGTATGCGTTTTATCTCGCGCCGCTCTTCAATCTGAAGCTCACGCACGCGGTTGTTCACTTCCACCACTTCGGCCGGCTCGACAAACACCGTCTTGCCCGACGACGATTCATCATGCACTATGCCGTTGATCTTTCGCTTATACATCGGTGCCACCGGCAGCACGAGACGGCCGTCGCGCATGGCCGGCGATGTGTCGGCATCTATTATGCCGTCGCGCACGGCATTGGCCATCACGCGGCGCATCACCGAATTGATGGTGCCCGACATCGACGACAGGCTGCGGCGTATCTGCGCCAGCTCGGCCGACGCACTGTCTTTCACCTCGCCCAGCGGATCAAGCACCCGGTCGATGGTGGCAAGTGCAGGACGGAAGGTCATCAGCGATTCGGCCACGGACGTCAGCAGCGGCACATCGCTGTGTCCTTCATCATCCCGTCTTTTCGAAAAGTAGGAGCTCACCTCCGACATGGCGGTCAGCGCCTTGCGGAGCGTGGAGAGCTCATCGGCCGTCAGGAAGGTGCCCTCAACGGCCAGCGAAGCGAGCAGGCGGTCGATGTCGCACATGTTATGCAGCGGCACATCGTCGCCGGATTCGATCAACGACACCATCTCACCCACCTTTCCGAGCGATTCATTCACCGACGCATAGTCGGTGTCGAAACTCATCTCGTCGCAAAGCGCACCGGCGGTCTGCGACATGCACAGCCCTCTGACGGTCGCACGGACTGCCGCAAATCCTATCTTATTTTCAAAACTATCGGGATATATCATTATTCTTATTTAACCAAAGTTCTGCACCCTGATTCCTTACCGCAAAATTAACACATTTTTTTCGAATTGCTTCTCTCATTACGGTTGAACAGTTTTTAACCTTGTGGCGTTATAAAGTCAAAATAAAGAAAACAACTCTAAATTTACACATTATGAAATCTTCTGATCTTAACTTTTGGGGCGTTTCCCGCTATTGGTGGGTTGTCCTCGTTATCGGTATCGCGATGGTTCTCTGCGGCTTCGCCTATTGGTTCTGGCCCGTTATCGGTTATGCCGTTTCTTCTCAGATCTTCGGATGGCTCATGATTCTCGCAGGCATCATCTCGCTCTGCGTTTCTGCCGGACGTGATCGCCCGCGCGGATGGGGCTGGTGGCTCGTTTGCGGCATCATCAACATGTTTGTCGGATTCATGCTCGTACGCAGCGTCATCCTCTCCGAAATGGTATTCCCCTTCTTCATTGCTCTCGTATTCGCCGTCTGGGGCGTCGGTGCGATCTTCAGCTCTATCAGCCAGCGCCAGCGCCGCTACTGGTGGCTCTATCTCATCAACGGCATCCTGATGATCATCCTCTCCTACCTTCTCGTTGAAGCAGGTTATGTTCAGGACATGATGATGACCACCATCCTCACCTCAATCGCCTTCATCTACTGGGGCTTCTCCCTCTCGATGCTCAGCTGCGACATGCGGCCCGAAAACAACAACAAATAAAAACCGCAGCCCCTTAAATTAGACATATCTTACAACTTTGCCGGCACACCGTTCGATTCGGTAACGCCGGCAATTTTGTTAAGAGCCTATTCCACAAAATTTGTTAACGTCAGGGCGGCGTATTTTCGAGTGAATTTCTTGAGTTGAAGAAGGAACGATGCGGGCATCGTGACTGATGAGACTCGAAGAAAGTCGCCGGAAAGATGCCGGTCAGTAAAAAATAATAATATTAAATGGAGCTAATTCCAAAAATCTGTTAATGTATTCACGACAAGAAAATATATCAGAAATAACGAGGATCGCATCAGCACATCATCTTCGGCTCTGTGGCTCAATCGCATAGCCCGCTATGCTCAATCACTCACAGCGCCAAATCTGATGCACTGCTGCGACCCTTACGTTAACAAATTTTGTGGAATAGGCTCTAATATGTAATAATTTTCTCCACTTTTTCGCGCTTTTTTCCTCTGGACTGTTGTTTTATCTCCAAAAATATTCCTATTTTTGTATTATATTACATTTAGTAGTATTAAACCTGACACGCCCTGCAACGTCAAACATAAAAACATTACAATGCCACGCTTGCTATGGCCATTACTTATTCAGATATGAAACCAAACAATCCGACGATGAAATCAAGACTCTATTCTCTGTTGGCTGCTGCCTTCATCATTGGTAGCGCCGGCTCCGTTTTCGCACAGGGATATGATGACGATGACGACATCTACTATAATCCCTCCAAGGCAAAAAGCACGAAAGCCACAACGCCCCGAAACAGCTCTTATACATCGGCTTCGACCGTTGAATATCCCGCTGCCGACACCTACACTCCCGGCACCGGCGTCAACATCGACGTCGACACTTACAACCGCCGCGGCGCATTTGCTCCCGACACTGCTAAAGCCGCTACGGCTCAGACCACGGGCAATTTCGAATGCACACAGCAGATCGAGCGTTTCTACAATCCGCGCATCATCATCGAATCGCCCGATGCCGACGTGGCCACGCTCTATTACTCCGATCCCACTCCCGATGTCAACATCGTGATAAACACTCCGGGATATTGGGGCTCGACATTCTATCCCTACAGCCCTTACTACTACAGCTCTCCCTGGTACTGGGGATCGCCCCGCTCGTGGTGGTACTACAATTCATGGGCCTACGACCCATGGTATTACAACTCATGGGCATGGGGTCCCTCCTGGTCATGGGGCTGGGGTCCCTCCTGGTCATGGGGTCCTTCATGGGGCTGGGGCGGCTCATGGGGCTGGGGCGGCTCATGGGGCTGGGGCGGTTATTATCCACATCGTCCCGGACGTCCTGCTTGGGCCAACCGTCCGTCGGGCAACTCCCGTCCCGCCTATCGTCCCGGTTCTTCAGCCGGACGCCACTCCTACAGCGGAGGCTACGGCAACAGCCGTCCCGGCTACCGCTCTTCGGGCACCAGCCGTCCATCCTACACCTCACCCTCCTATCGCCCCGGCCAGTCCGGCTCAGGCAGCAACTCGGGCTACCGTGGCAACAGCCGCCGTTCAGGCAGCAGCTCCTATAGCCGCCCTAGCAACAGCAGCAACCGGAGCACCTCCTCACCCAGCTATCGCAGCGGCAGCGGATCATCCCGCGGCTCTGCCGGCAGCTACGGCGGCTCTCACAGCGGCGGCTCTCGCGGTGGCGGCGGCGGACGCGGCCGTCATTGATTCTCCGACTCCGCATTCACCCTTCTTCAACTAATTCTGAAATCTCAATCTTCCGACAATTATGAATAAGCGACTCGTTTTAGCCCTCATGGCTGCAATGCCCGTGTTGGCTTTCTCTCAGACTGCTTTCGACGCCTACCAGCTGTCGCGATATGACCTCCGCGGCACGGCACGCTACATGTCGATGGGCGGTGCTTTCACCGCGCTCGGCGGCGACCTTTCAACATTAAATCAAAACCCCGGCGGCATCGGCGTCTATCGCAAAAGTGATATTGGTCTCACCCTCGACATCAACATGATGTCGACATCCACCAAAGGCCTCGAAAACTATAAAGACAATCAGACGAAAGCCCTCGTACCCAACTTCGGCTACGTCGGCAGCGCCTACACCGGCTCTTCAGTCATGCCCGTATTCAACTGGGGATTCTCCTACGGCCGTGTGGCTTCCTTCGACCGCCGTTATCGCGGCACCGTCGACATGAACGGCTCGCTTTCAAACTATATCGCTGGCTACACCACCGACGGTGGCTTCAGTTCCGATTATCTCACAAACACCGAGGGCAATTATTTCAACTCCGATCACGCTCCCTGGATGAGCATCCTCGCCTACAACTCCTACATGATCAACCCCGTGGCCGGCACCAACAGCTACTCCGGTCTCTGGGGCAACGGCACCTACGGTGTCTCCGACTTCAGCGTCGAGGAGAAAGGCTACGTCGATGAATACGAAGTCAACCTCGGCGGCAATTTCTCCGACATCGTCTACTGGGGTCTCGGTTTCGGCATCACCGACATCGACTACCAGCAGAGCGTCTACTACGAAGAATATCTCAACAACGCTAAGATCCCCGTGCTCGACAACAACGGACAGCCCGTGGCCGGTCCTCCCACGGAAACGCCCGGCGATGTTGGCTTCGGCCTTGACAGCTACAAGCACATAACTGGCACCGGCTTCAACTTCAAGGTAGGCCTGATCGTGAAACCCATCAACGAACTCCGTCTCGGTTTCGCCGTTCACACTCCCACCTACTACAACCTCTCGCAGGCCCACGACGGCATCGTCGACTATGGCTACGGCTACACCGACAGACCCCTCGCACCCGGCGATACCGGCTCTCCCTCCGATGTTTTCGACTGGAAACTCCGCACTCCCTGGCGCCTCATGTTCGGCGCCGCAGGTGTCATTGGCTCGAGCGCCATCATCAGCGTCGACTACGAATACCGCCCCTACCAGAACATGGTTCTCAAGGATGACGGCGGCTACGACTATTCCGACCTCAACGGCGACGTAAAAAGCTACTACAAGGCAGCAAACATCCTCCGCATCGGCGCCGAATACCGCGTCACCCGCAACTTCAGCGTCCGTGCCGGCTATGCTTACGAGTCAACCCCCACCGGTGCCGAAATCAAAAACGACGAGATCATGATGTACACCAGCAATCCCTACGATACCGGAACGACTCCCTCGTACACGCTCGACAATTCGACCAACTACATCACCTGCGGCATCGGCTACCGCTACAAGAGCTTCTACGCCGACGCAGCCTACGTCCACAAATCGCGCACAAGCGAATTCCACCCCTACACCGGCGCCAACGGCTACACCGCCAACCCCTACACCGCCGAAGTGAAGAGCAACGACAACAACATCGTCCTCAGCGTGGGCTTCAAATTCTGATAAGCATCCCTTATCCCCCTCATACATGCGGGCGACGGCTTCTTCATCCGGCGCCCGCATTTCTTCCCCCCCCTAAAGTCAAAGTCGAAACGCAATTTTCCACCTGCATAGCCCCATATTTTTTGA